>NZ_CALVHE010000016.1 GCF_944327235.1 uncultured Desulfovibrio sp. | reverse complement strand
TTGTTGGTTTGTCTGCTAACTTCCAACTTACCGAATGAGGAAAGGGTGAACAACCTATCGGAACACAACACCTAGAGCGTTTCAAACCGAAATTGCTCTAAGATCCGCCAAGACTATTCGCAGCTTGTTTTTGGGGCCCCCCCTCGCTCCGCTGTCGATGCCCGTAGCTTCCTGCGTCGCAACGGGCACGGCCTGCGGCCGCCCGACGGGCCGCTGCCGGAACGTGAAAGGACAAGGGAGACGGCGCACACATGGCAAGCATGGCGTATTTTCTTGAGATACATCGCAAGATCATGGTGACAGCCCCTTGTCCAGCCAACGGAGAGCTGGCATGAATCCTCGTGTGACGGCCCATGTGGCTGCCGTGCTGACCATCCTCGTGTGGGGGGCCACCTTCGTGTCCACCAAGGTGCTGTTGCGCGGCTTCTCGCCAGTGGAGATACTTTTTCTGCGCTTTGCCCTCGGGGCCGCCGCGCTGGCGCTGGCCTGCCCCCGGCCGCTGCACAGCCGCAGCCTGCGTGAGGAAGGTCTTTTTGCGATGGCGGGCCTTTGCGGCGTGACCTTGTATTTCCTCTGCGAGAACGTGGCGCTCACCCATACGCTGGCCGCCAATGCCGCCGTCATCGTGGCCACCGCACCCTTCCTCACGGCCCTGCTGGCCCGCCTCCTGCTGGGGGAAAGCCTGCAGCCCCGCTTTTTTGTGGGTTTTGCCTGCGCACTGGGGGGCATCATCTGCATCAGCATCAACAGCGGCGCCGTGCTGCGCCTCAATCCGCTGGGGGATCTGCTGGCCTTCCTTGCCGCGCTGACCTGGGCATTCTATTCCATCTTCACGCGCAAGGTCAGCCAATGCGGCTACAACATGATCCAGGCCACGCGGCGCATCTTCTGCTGGGGGCTGCTCTTCATGTTGCCAGTGCTGCCGCTGGCCGACGTGCGCTGGGAGGCTGCCCGCTTCACCGACCCCGTGCTGCTGGGAAACCTGCTCTTTCTGGGCCTGGGGGCCTCCGCGCTCTGCTTCGCCACCTGGAATTATTCCATCAAGATCCTGGGAGCCGTCAAAACCAGCGTCTACATCTATCTGGTGCCGGTAGTGGCCGTCATCACCGCCATGCTCGTGCTGCGCGAGCCTCTTACCTGGCTGGCCGCGCTGGGCATGGGGCTGGTATTGCTGGGGCTGGGCATCTCCGAGAGCCGCCTCCCGCTGCGACGGACAAAACGCGCAGACCGGAACTGAAACCGGCGGTTATGACATCACTCCTCTTGCGCCTGTAAAAAGTGCTCTTCTCCTCTCACCAAAAAGAAACCTGTCCCGCGCACAGCGTGCGACAGAACAGGTTTCGGAGGTGGGCGAAGTAACCGGATGTCGTGGCCTGTCGGCAGACCTTCCCGGCAAAGATCGCAGGCCCGCCCACACCGCGTACGCGATGTCCGGCCTTGGAGCAATTCGACATTGAAAATGTGGATTGCTCTGGTAGTCGCAAGAGCGACTACGCGCAACCGAACACACGGAAAAACCACGCTTTTTCCGTGGTGTGAGGGCAGCGTCAGCATGGAAATTGGACACGATTTCAATATGCGAATCCGCTCTAAAGCGTTTTGCCATTGAAAAAGGCAAAACACGCGACGGAACACCGCGCCGCCCGGCCCAGACCACGCGGCATGACCGCGTTTTTCCGCGAAACGGCAGGCCGTATGGGGCGAAACGCCGAAGCGTTTCACCCTGAAAATGCTCTATTGCGCCGCTCCGGTCCGCGGCAGGGGGCCGATGTGTCCGGCGCGTGCCTCGTCCAGCCAGACGGCCCAGGCGACCCCCATCTCCATGAGCTTTTCCCGGCTGAGACATTTACTGTCATAATGCAGCAGGGCCGATCCGCTCAGCGGGTTGACCTCCACTTGCCGCACGCCGGGGATGGCGGCTATCCCCTGTCGGGCCAGTTCGGCCACCTGCCGGTCTTGCAGGGCGGGGTGCCGCAGCCGTACACGGCCATCCATGAAGCTCCGTACATATTTGACAAAACGCAGGGTATCCACCATTCGACTCAGCTCCGTTGTTTCCTTTCCCGCCGCGACCGTTGCCCCGGCATGACCGTCCCGCCTTCCGGCAAGGGCCGGGCGCTCACGCCCCGATCCCTCAGGCGCTCATGCCCTCACCCAGCGCCAGCAGTTCCAGCGTGCGTCCATCCTCGTCAAGCGGACCTTGCGGCTCGTCGGCGGCAGGCAGATGCGGGCGCATGGCGTTGAGCGTGATGCCCAGCGTCGTCAGATTATGCAGCAGGGCGGACACGCCGGGCGTCAGCAGCATGAAGAGGCCGCCCAGCAAAAAGAGACTGTTCAGGCTCATGGCCGCCGCGAAATTGATCCTTATGCGCGACAAGGTCCCGCAGCCCAGCCGCCGCGCCGTGAGCAGTCCTTCAAGACTGGGCCGGGTCAGCAGCACATTGGCCACCTCACGGGCAAGATCCGCGCCGTCGCACATGGCCACCCCCACATGGGAGGCGGACAAGGCGGGCGCATCATTGATGCCGTCCCCGACCATGAGCACCTTGCAGCCTTCGGCATTGAGTTCCCGGATGACGTCGGACTTTTCCGTGGGCAGGACCTGCGCCCGAAATTCCTCGATACCGAGCCGGGCGGCCACGGCCCGCGCCGTCCGCTCATCGTCCCCGGTGAGCATGAGGATGCGACGGACCCCGGCCTCCCGCAGGCCGCGCAGCACTTCCGGGGCTTCAGGACGCAAGGGATCCTCAATGGCGATGATGCCCGCCAGCCTGCCGTCGATGGCCAGATAGAGCAGCGAACGTCCCAGCCGCGTCTGCGCTTCCAGCACCTCCCGCATGGGTTCGACGCTCACCCCTTCGTCATGCTCGATATAATGGCGGCTGCCCACGCGCACCTTTTGTCCGTACAGGGTGGAGGCCACACCGTGCGCCACCACATACTCCACATGGGCATGTTCTTCCTCGTGCTGCAAGCCCTCTTCCTGCGCCTTACGCACCACGGCCCGCGCCACGGGATGGGGGAAATGCTCTTCCAGACAGGCGGCCAGCCGCAGCACTTCGTCCCGTTGCTGGCCGTCGGCGGCAAAGACCTCCGCCACATGCGGCGTGGCGTTGGTGAGGGTGCCCGTCTTGTCGAACACCACGGTGTCCGCTTCGGACAACGCTTCAAGGAAGCGTCCGCCCTTGATGACCACCCCGTGCCGCGCCCCTTCGCGCATGGCCGCCAGTACGGCCAGCGGCGTGGCCAGTCGCAGGGCGCAGGAATAGTCCACCAGCAGCACGGATGCCGCCTGCAGGGGATTGCGGGTGATGAGCCAGACCAGCGCCGCCAGACCGAAGGTGAAGGGCACGGCCATATCGGCCATGCGCTCGTATTTGCCCTGTATGCCCGCCTTGAGGGCCTCGGATTCCTCGATGAAATGGACGACCTGCTGCAGGCGCGTCCCGTCGCCCACATGCACGGCGCGGATGACCAGCCTGCCCTGCTCCACCACCGTGCCGGAATAGACGGACGCTCCCACGCCGCGCGGCACGCCCAACGGCTCGCCGGTCATGGAGGCCTGATTGACCACGGCCTCGCCGTCCTCCACCACGCCGTCCACAGGGATGCAGCCTCCGTCCCGCACGACCACACGATCGCCCGGCACGACCTGCGAAAGCGGCACGCAGATCTCCGTACCGTCACGCTCCAGCCAGACCTGATCCACATTGAGGGCCAGACTTTCCGTCAGGCTGTCCAGCGAGCGGCGACGTGTCCAGTATTCCAGCGCCTCGCCCAGGCCCAGCAGCAGCGTCAGCATGGTGACGGTCCGGAAGTCCCGCCGCGCCAGCGAAACGGTGATCGCAGCAGCGTCCAGCACGTCCACATTGAGCTTTCCCTGCAAGAGGGCATCAAGCCCCTTTTTCAGGAAGGGCAGCGCCACCATGATGGAAAACAGCATACGGGCGGCCACGGGCAGGAAGGGACGCACGAAGAGGAAACGCAGCAGCGGTCCGAAACCGCCCAGCGGCGGCGCGTCACTCTCGTCCACGAGGCGCAGCTCTCCACCGATCTTGTGCACGCCGGACAACGAGACGGCCGGACCGGTCTCGCGGGCGGGGGCTTCCGAGGCATCCCCCTGATCGGAGCGATCAAGCAGGCAGCGCAGGGCGGCCGTCCGGGCCGTCGCATCCGCGTAGAACAGCAGCAGACTGCCCACACGGGGATTGACGGCGGCCACCGTCACACCGGGAAGCGCCGCCAGTTCCTCTTGCAGCTCTTCGGCAAGGGCCGCATCGAAGATACGAGAGGCGCGCACGCGCATCCGTCCGCCGGATGGCAAGATTACTTCATGGACCAGATAAAAACGCATACGCCCACTCCCCTGGATACGCATGGATACGCTCGACTTGCCGCCCAACTCCGCTCGCCCAAGGGGAGCTCTCCTCACGCGGCTCGATAAAAACGCCGCCGCGATGGTGCGGCGGCACCTTGTTTCTCGACAGACTGAAACGGCTTGTGCGACGCCCCGCCGTCAGCCACTCGCCAAGGCTGTCCACACTGCTCACCGCCTGTTTTGAGGGAAGAGCCTGGAACGCGAGGCGACCCCGCCCCCGAAGCCAAGCGGGATGTGCACAGTCTATTTTCTTGTCTATTGGACTCTTTGTAAAATTTGCATTGATGACCCTAGGCGTCCTGCTGCGGGGCGGACTTGCGATCCTCGGCCTTGGCGCGCGCCTCAGCCGCCAGATCCTGCATATCTTCCTTGACCGCTTCCACCTTGCTCAGGAGCGCATCCTTCACGTCCATGCCACGACTGATGAGGTCCGTGGCCAGCGGTTTGAGATCCAGCGACCCGCGCTTGACCGCGGCCGAGCCCAGCGCGCCCACCACGAGACCGCCCAGAAAAACCAATCCGTACTTGAAAATAGAATTCATAATCTTTCCCTCCTTGCTCATACACCTTGAAAAAGGGGGATCCTCCCCCTAGTCAGCCAATCCGGCGGCCCGGCCCCGCGTCCGCACCACGCTAGCCCGCCACATCGATGGTGATATGGTCGGCCTCGCTGTTGCGCAGGGTCACCGTCACGCCGGAAAGCCGCAGGGCCACCGGGTCCTTGAGGGGAGCGCGCCCCACCACGGAAACCGTCGTACCGGGGATAAGCCCCATGTCCCGGATGCGACGCCCCATCTCGCCCAGAGCCTCCACAGCGGCGATCTTGCCCTGCTGTCCTACCGCCATCTGACGCAAACTGATGATATTGCTCATGACCGCCTCCTGAAAAAAACGGTTGATCGCACGGGCAGCTTCCGGCACGCAAGCCTGACGCGCCAAGGGCACGTCGTAAGGGGTCGGTTATGGACATTCGTGCCGGAAGCTGCCCGTGCGGGCTTGCAAAGGACAGTGACTTACTTTAGCGTGGTCGTCAAGAAAAAATGAAAGTTAAATTCATTTTTTTAATCCACTTTCGCAGGAGGGAGACATGTCCACGACGGTTCTCATGGAAAAACGCAAGGATAGCGGAACGCCGCCTGCCCGGCGCACTTCTCTGGACACCCGCAAGCTCGCCATGCGCGTCATGCTGGGGGCGCTGGGCGTCTCGCTGGTGCTGGGTCTTGCGGGCAAGGGCAAGGCGCATGTGGCTACCGGGCTCGTGTTCAGCGCCCTGCTGGCCGATCACGTCTGGAAGCGGCGCAAAGCCCTCTAGGGCCTGTTAACACTATTCGTTTCTTGTTTGGGGGGAAGGGGAACCCCTCGCTCTGCTGTCGATGTCCGTAAGGCTCCTGCGTCGCCTAACGGACACGGCCCTGCGGGCCGCCTTTCGGTCGCGCTCTGCTGTCGATGCCCGTAAGGCCCCTGCGTCGCCAACGGGTACGGCCTGCGTCCGCCCGTTGGGTCGCTGCCGGCGCTGGAGGTGTTCCCCTTCCCCCCAAGCCCCCCATCCCTTCCCCAGCGCGCTTTTACCGGGGAAGAGTCAGGTACACGAGTCACTCTCGTCCCAAAAGCAAGCGGTGTGCATACAGCCAGCTTTGCTTATCTATTGAAATCGTTTGTAAAATTTGTGTTAACAGGTCCTGGAGCATTTTCAGTTTGAAACGCTTTGCGTTTCAAACCATACGGCCTGGCGTTTCGCGGAAAAAACGCGGTTTTTCCGCTTGGTTTGGGCCGGGCGGCGAGACGACCGCCCACGCGAGCGGTCGCGCTGTTCGCAACAAGGGCTGCTCACGCTGCCGCATTTCATTTTGGGAAGAAGGGGGCCGAATCTCCCTCTCTCCGCTATATGAACTGCGCACCGTATCCGCTGCCCCGCGACGACGAAACGCAAACGGGGCTGCCCGAAGGCAGCCCCTGCTGTTCTGATGGCGTGACCCTTTCCTGCGGGAAAGCGGCTGGCAGTCACCGCCATCTCCGCCGCTGCGTGTCGGGCACGCCCGGAGGCGGCGTCAATTGGCTTTCTTGTCGGCGGCTTCCTGCGGCGCGGCGTCCTTGTCCTCGGAAGTCGGGGCCGGAGAGGCCGTCTCATGCTGGCCCAACAGCAGATTCTGGTGGCCGGTGATGATGGCATCCAGCACTTCGGGATGCGCCAGCGCCGTGGTGTCGCCCAGATCGTCGTAGACGTTGCCCGCGATCTTGCGCAGCATACGCCGGATGATCTTGCCGGAGCAGGTCTTGGGCATGGCCTCCACGAACTGGATATATTCGGGCGAGGCCAGCGCGCCGATGTCCCGGCGCACAGTGTCCCGCAATTTCTTGCGGACATCGTCGCTCCACGGCACTTCGTCGCGGACCACCACATAAGCGTAGATGGCTTCGCCCTTGAGCGCGTGCGGCATGGGCACCACCGCGGCCTCCGCCACATCGGGGCTGGCCGTGAGCACGGCTTCGATCTCGGCCGTGGACAGACGGTGACCGGAAACGTTGATGGAGTCGTCGATACGGCCGAGGATCCAGAAATAACCGTCGTCGTCGATCTCCGCGCCGTCGCCGGAGTCAAAGCAGCCGAAGCGGCTGAAATAGCTCTGGTACTTCTCCTCGTCATTGAATACGCCGAGCATCATGCCGGGCCACGGCTTGCGGATGACCAGATGCCCCGAACGGCGGCCTTCGGTCAGATCCTCGCCGTCCCGCCCGGTCGATCCCATGACCGTGGCGTCGATGCCGGGCAGGGGGAAGGTGGCCGAACCGGGCTTGAGCTTGGTGGCGTAAGGCAGCGGACTGATCATGGCCCCGCCGGTCTCCGTCTGCCACCAGGTGTCCACGATGGGCAGCTCGCCGCCGCCGATATTCTTGTGATACCACTGCCAGGCTTCGGGATTGATGGGCTCGCCCACCGATCCCAGCACGCGCAGGGTGCGCAGGTCGTAGCGTTCCGGCCAGGCTTCGCCCATACGCATGAGCGAACGGATGACCGTGGGCGCGGTGTAGAGGATGTTGACCCGGAATTTTTCCACGATGCGCCAGTAGCGGTCAGGCTTGGGCCAGTTGGGCACGCCCTCGAACATCATGGTCGTGGCGCCGAGGGCCAGCGGGCCGTAAACGCCGTAAGTGTGGCCGGTGATCCAGCCCATGTCGGCGGTGCACCAGTACACGTCGTCGTCACGCATGTCGAAGATCCACTGCGTGGTATGCGCCGCATAGGTGAGGTAGCCGCCCGTAGAGTGCATGATGCCCGTGGGCTTGCCGGTGCTGCCGCTGGTATGCAGGAGGAAGAGCGGATCGTTGGCGTCCATGGTCTCGCAGGGGAAGTCCACATCCAGCGTGAAATCCTCGATGAGGTCGTGCCACCAGATGTCCCGGTTGGGCATCATCTTCACGTCCTGCAGCCCGGCATGTCCCACCACCACCACATGGGCCACGGAGGGACACTTTTCCAGGATGGGATCAAGATTGCTCTTGAGCGGCTTGATGCTGCCCGCCCGGATGACGCCGTCGGCCGTGATGACCACCTTGGCCTTGGCGCCCTGGATACGACTGCGCACCCCGCCCTCGGCATAACCGGAAAAGATGGCGGTATGCACCGCGCCGATGCGCGCACAGGCCAGCATGGCGATGACCAGTTCGGGGATCATGGGCATGTACAGGGCCACGCGGTCGCCCTTGCGTACCCGCAGGGAACTCAGGGCATGGGCCACCCGGCAGACTTCCGTGTACAGCATCTGGTAGGTGAAACAGCGTACGTCCATCTCTTTTTCGCCCTGCCAGATAAGCGCCGCCTTGTTGCGGCGGCCGGAATAGATATGCCGGTCGATGCAGTTGAAGGAGGCATTGAGCTTGGCATTGGTGAACCATCTGTACTTGTGCTTTTCATCGTCCGCATCAAGGACCTTGTCCCAGCGCTTGTACCAGTGGATGAGCTGCGATGCGCGCGCTCCCCAGAAGTCATTGGGATCTTCGAGGGCCCTGCGGCAAATGGCCTCCGCTTCATCCTGCCCGCAAATCCATGCACTTGACTTGCCGTGTTCCGGCGGAAGATAGCTACGGCTTTCAGTCAACAGCGTGGTGATGCGTTCTTGCGACATGACCTTGATACTCCCTGCATGGTTAAGAGTGAAAGACACTGGCACTCGCCGATGGTATGGGCCTAGGAGGATTTTCCGGGAGCGTCAAGGGGGGGAAATTGTTTGTGCTTCCAACCATGGTTGCGTCTTTTGTCACAATCGACGGATGAACAGTGGCAAATACTGAAAAAACCGCCTGTTGCAGTCGCACAAGCAATGTTTTATTTTTCACAAGCAGAAACAAAAAAATTTTTTGGAACGGCGCTGCAAACCGTGCAACAACCACTCGAAAACATTAACTGTTTAGACAAACAAGCCGTATACTTCCACCGGATCGGGTGACTGTTTGCACAAGCAGTCTGCTCCGGGACGATACAATATCCGCAATGCGGTCAGGTCGCCCGGACGGCGGACACAAAAAAAGGACCGTCGAAACGGCCCCGCAGACAGCAACGGAAACAGCCCGTGCCCAAAGAGCATTTTGCTTTTGAAAAAGGGAAAATACGAGGAGGCAGCACAACGCCGCCCGGCCCAAACCAAGCGGAAAGACCGCGCTTTTTCCGCGAAACGACAGACCGTACGGTTGGAAACGCAACGCGCTCCAAACGGAAAAGCCGTCTCGTTCAGACGGCAGGCCCGGTGCCCACGGGCATCAGCCAGCCGCGCGAGAGCATCTCCTGTGCCAGACGGCTCACCGGCAGCCCGACCACCGTGCTCCAGGAGCCGGTCACGGCTTCCACCAGCACGGCCCCCTGCCCCTGGATGGCGTACGCACCGGCCTTGTCGTCCGGCTCTCCGGTGGCCGCATAGGCCGCCAGCACCTCTTCCGGCCACGGCGCAAAACGTACGCGGCTTACGTCATGGAACAGAATCTCCTCATCCCGCGGGCCCAGTAGACAAACCGCGCTGATGACCTCATGCGTATGTCCGGCAAGACGGCGCAGCATGGACAAGGCGTGTTCCCGGTCGGCGGGCTTGCCGAGGATATCTCCGTCCACCGCCACGATGGTATCCGCCGCCAGCAGCACCCGCTGGCCTGCGGCCGGACCGTCCGCCTCGGCCGCGGCGAGGGCCTTGGCTCGTGCCGCCCGCCGGGCATAGGCTTCCGGGGCCTCGCCCGCAAGGGGACGCGGCTCCTCATCCCGGCCGGTGACGACCCGGTAGACAAGCCCCCACTCGTCCAGGAACTGCCGCCGCCGGGGAGAATGCGACGCCAGCACCAGTTCCCAGCCGTCGGGCAGGGCAAACAGGGGCGGCCATGTCGTCACGGAAGCTGCCATGCCGTCCCCGTTCAATCGTTCTGGCGCGGCCAGTGGCGCAGCACTTCCCGCCCCTGCATGTCCAGCACCCGGAAGCAGCCGTCCTCATAGACGGCATAGCTGCGGGGCGATCCGCCCTTGGGCAGACTGAGCGAACCGGGATTCCAGAAGTGGTAGCCGTCGCGCGTCTCGCCGCGCGGGATATGCGTATGCCCGCGCAGGAAGACCGTCCCCCGCGGGAAGCGGGCGGGCATGGGCGGCACGTCGGGCAACAAATGCCCGTGAGAGGCGAACACGCGCAGATTGTCCACCGAGATCCAGGCATTTTCCGACGTGGCGAAAGGCAGCAGGCTCATATCCACCTCGGCGTCACAGTTGCCGCGCACGGACAGCAGCGGACAGTCGATGGCGGCAAAGGTATCCAGGACGCCGAGGGTGTCGTAGCCCGAGGGCAGCGGATTGCGCGGCCCGTGATACACAAGGTCGCCCAGCAGCACCAGCAGATCCGGCTGCAGGGCCGCGGCACGTTCCCGCAGGAAATCCAGACTTTCCAGCGAGCCGTGCAGATCAGAAGCGATGAGAAGACGCATGATGCCTCCAGAAAAACATCGGGACAGGTACGCGAGTCGCGGCGTGCGGGCTGCCGGTCAGTCCGCGGGATGCTCGGCCCGCCAGCGGTCCAGCGGTATGGCCTCTTCCAGGAGCATGACGGGGATGCCGTCACGGACAGGATAGACCGCCGCACAGGCGGCGCAGGCAAACCCCGCCGGTTCGTCCGCCCGGCCTTCCGCCGTCAGTTGACCATGACAACGCGGACAGGCCAGTATCTGCAAAAGCTCTTCGGTCTGCATGTGCAAAAATACCTCCGAATCAAAAATAACGAGGCAAAACATAGCCGCAACCCGCCCGCACATCAAGAGGCGGGCACCCTTGCCATTTCCCCGCAAAACGGATGAAATGGCCCGGAGGAGGCGACCATGCAGTTCATCGATCTTCATACCCACAGTCAGGCATCGGACGGTACGGACAGCCCCGCGGAGCTGGTCGCCGGAGCGGCCGCCGCCGGTCTGGCCGCCGTGGCCCTGACGGATCACGACACCCTCTCCGGTCTTGACGAGGCCGAAGACGAGGCCCGACGTCACCACATCGAGTTCATACGCGGCTGCGAACTCTCCACCCGCACCGAGCATGGGGAGATGCACATCCTCGGCCTCTGGCTCCCCCGACAGGCTGATGCGCTGGAAGCCCGTCTGGCCGACGTACGCCGCAAACGCGACGACCGCAACGCGCATATCCTGGAAAAGCTGGCTGCGCTCGGCATCCATATCAGTATGGACGAGCTGTTGCACGAGGCGCGGGGGGAAAGCGTGGGTCGCCCCCATATCGCCGCCCTGCTCGTCAAAAAGGGCGTGGTGCCAGGCATGGACGCCGCCTTTCGCGAGTACCTCGGCAGCGGCGGACGCGCCTATCTGCCCAAGGAAGTGCTGGAACCGGAGGAAGCCGTGCGCCTCATGGCCGGACTGGGGGCCACGGTCAGTCTAGCCCACCCCTGCCTCAAACCGCTGCCAGCGGACTGGCTGGAAGCCTTTGTCCTGCGCCTGAAAGCCTGCGGTCTGAGCGCCATCGAGGCCTATCACAGCGAGCATTCGGATGCCGACATCCGTACCTGTGTGGATCTGGCCCATCGGCTGGGACTGGGCCTGAGCGGCGGCAGCGATTACCACGGCTGCAACAAGCCCCGCATCCGCCTCGGCGCGGGATACGGCGGGCTGCGCGTCCCTCTGGCCATCCTGGACGACCTCAAGGCACGCCGCCGGGCGCAGGGCCTCCCCTGTTAGGGGGCAGAGACACGACGCACAGTGTTTTTTGGAGGAGGGACGAGCACGAATGCCACTCCCCGCTCCGCAGAGAAATGTCCGTGACGCCTTTCGGACGTCGCTTTTCGACCGCCTCCGGCTGCCGGGCGTCAGCCCCTGCGCCATTGACTGAGCAGCACACCGGCGATGATCAAGGCCGAGGCCGCATACTGGGCAGGCAAAAAGACCTCCCGCAGCAGCCAGACGCCCAGCAGGAGGGTCAGCACCGGGATCAGATTGGTGTAGGCGGCGGCCTGCGCGGCCGAAAGACGATGCACGCCCACGTTATACAGTCCATAGCCTCCCAGCGAGACCACACAGCCAAGATAGGGCACAGCGGCCCAGGCCGCCCATTCCGGCAGATCGATGCCCAGCTGTACCGGCGTCACTTCCAGCGGCACCAGCAGATGCAGCGCCCCGAAAAAAACAAGCCCCACCAGCGACTGCACCGCCGTGATCTGCAAGGGGGAGTAACAGGCGGAAAGATGCCGGGCCGTCACCGTATAGACGGAGCCGCAGAAGATGGCCAGCCCTTCAAGGATATTGCCCAGCAGGGGATTGGGGGCGCTGGTCTGGGGCGCGGCGGCCAGCGTCAGCCAGATCACCCCGCCCACGGCCAGCGCGAAGCCGCACCAGCCCTGCGCCCCTACCCGTTCGCGCAAGGTGAACCAGGCCAGCAGTCCCACAAAAAGCGGCATGAGGGCAATGACCATGCCCGCCTGCGAGGCCGTGGTGAACCGCAGGGCATTGGTCTCCAGCAGAAAATAGCATCCCGGCTCGCACAGCCCCATGAACAGGAGCCAGCGCCATTGCCCGTAGCGGCGTATCGCCCTCCAGAGATGCGGCCAGAGGGGGAGCAGCACCAGCGTGGCCACGGCCATACGCCCCAGCATGAGGCTGTGGGGGTCAAGAGCGGTAAGCGCGATGCGCATGGCCAGATAGGACGTGCTCCAGAAGCACATGGCCAGCAGAAGGGCCAGATGCGGCCAGATTCGTTGCAAAAGGGGCATGGCGGATTCCCGTCGTAAGCAAGATTTGTGGGACAGGGGGAGCGGCGTGCAGACTATGCCACATCCCGAACAACTTCAAGCGGAGGGGGAAGATCCCTACCCGCCTCGGATCATTGTTTTTTTGGCGTAACGCGGAACGCCGCGCTACATACAAAAAATTTTTTGTAAAGACAAAAAATTTTATTGTTTTTTAAAAGCCATCATGGCATTCTCAACATAGCGGAGGGGAACATGGACAAGCAGGCGGCACTGAAGAGCCTTGGGCATGTGACGGATGCTCTGGCAAACTTTTTTGGACGTTACTGTGAGATCGTCATCCATGATGTAGAGCAGCTGGAACACTCGCTCGTCCATATCTCGGGGAACGTCACAGGCCGGCAGATAGGCGCTCCCGCCACGGACCTGCTGATCAAGCATCTGGCCAAGTGGGGGGACGCCGCCCCCGACCTGCCGCCCTACAAGACGCGCAATGCCGCCGGACAGCCCATGAAGTCGGCACTGACCTTCTTCCGGGACGAAAACGGCAAGATCCTTGCCGCCGTGTGCATCAACATGGACATCAGCGTCCCCACGCGGACCCTGGCCCTCCTGGAAGAGATGGTCCGCACCAGCGGCGACCATGAGGAAGGGACGGACAATACGGAGACCTTTGCGACCAACATGCGGGAAACGACTGACGCCCTCATCCGCAAGGTTCTGGATACGCTGGACAAACAACCGGAGGAGCTGAACCGCAACGAACGTATCGCGCTCGTGCACGACTTCGAGGAAGCGGGCGTTTTCCACTTCAAGGGCATGGTGGAAGAGGTGGCCGAGATCATGGGGATCTCGAAATTCACCTTGTACAGCTATCGGAAGTGTTCACTTACCGAGCCGAAAGAAGGCACATCGACGACATCCTGAGGAGAAAACAATGAATGCAACCGTCTTGATCGCTGTTTTGCGCAAGGAGATAGAACGCTCAACCGGCTGTACGGATCCCGGCGGGGTCTGTCTGGCTGTGGCAAGAGCCGTCGCCGAGCTTCAGCATGTCGATCGAGTGCGCGTAACGGTCAGCGCCAACATCTTCAAAAACGGGGTCAGCGTCGGCGTGCCCGGGACCGGCGCGACAGGCTTGAAGATCGCGGCCGCCATGGGGATGCTGCTGGCGGCACACTGGCGGGACGGGCTGGCCATCCTCGATCACGCCACGCCGGAGATCGTCCGCAAGGCGGGGACCCTCCTGGAGGAAGGCCGGGTGGAGCTATGCCATGCCGAGACCCCGGATCCGCTCTATGTCCGGGCGGAGGCGAGCCATGCCGGACATACGGCCCATGCCGTCATCATGTATGATTATGCCAACATCACCGAAGTCGGTCTGGACGGCGACGTGCGCCGCATGGGCGGAGGCGCTTCGGCGGCGGACGCTGCCGAAGACGAGCTGGCGGCCCACAGCGTCCGCGAGGTCATGGATACGGCGGCGGCGCTGACGCTCGAACAGGCCGGGTTCCTCCTGGAATTTGCCCGCGTCAATCGGGAGGCGGCGGAGAGCGGCCTGCGTGACGGCAACATGCGCTTTGGCCCCCTGCTTGCCGGTCTTGCGGAGGAAGACGATGACTCCCGCCCGGAAAGGAAAGTCCAGATCATGACCGGCGCAGCGGGCGAGGCGCGTATGCGCGGCCTGCTGGTCCCCATCATGGCCATCGCCGGCAGCGGCAATCACGGCATCACCAATTTCCTGGGCGTGCTCAGCCTTGCCGAAGGGCTGGGAGCGGACGAATTGCGCACCGCCCGGGCCCTGGCCATCAGCTCGGCCATCACCGTCTACATCAAAACTTACATCAAGCGCATGACCGCCTTTTGCGGCTGCTCCGTCGCCGCGGCCACCGGAGTGGCGGCAGCGGCGGTATGGCTCATGGGCGGCAGCTACGCGCAGTCCGAATTGGCCATGCATTCCGTCATCGGGACGCTGGGCGGTCTTTTCTGCGACGGCGCGAAGGAATCCTGCGCCTACAAGTTGAGTACGGCGGCCGTCATGGCCGTGCAGTTTGCCCGTCTGGCCCTCAAAGACTGCGGCATCCCCCGCGGGACCGGCATCATCGGCAACGATATCGAAGAGACCTTCCGCAATCTGGGGCAACTCAACAATCCCGGCATGACGGCGACAGACGCCATGATCGTCGACATCATCGACCAGCGTATGCGTGAAAAAGACTGACGGCCCGCCCGCCGTCCGTCCAGATCCGTCCCTGTATCCCGCGCCGACGCGCGGGACATCTCCCTCTGTGCCCTGAAAACAGGCATGGGAGCCGGATGGCCTCCTCTCCCTCCCCCCAATCCTCCGGGAGAGGCCATGCCTGCCAACCAGACCCGTCGGGTCGCAACACTGGAACGAGGTTCACCATGAGCGGAACACTTCCTCAGCGTGAAAGCTGGGCCACCAAAATCGGCATCCTCTTCGCCACCGCGAGCTGGGGCATCGGGCTTGGCAACATCTGGCGCTTTCCCTATCTCACCGGCGAATACGGCGGGGCGTCCTTCCTTCTGGTCTATATCCTGATCTCCGTCATCATCGGCATCCCCTGCATGGTGATAGAATACAATCTGGGCCGGGAATCGCAGAGCTCGCCCATCACGGGCAATTTCCAGCTGACGCGCAACCCCATCTGGCGGCTGGGCGGGATCTTCGGCATCATCGGCGGCCTGATGATCTTTTCCTATTATGTGATGATCATCGGCTGGGTCCTTGCCTACTTCGTCAACTTCATCCCCAATACCTTCGGCGGCATGGACATCACCGCCATCGGGCAGCATTTCGACGCGCTGTGCGCCGATTCGACCAAGACGCTGGCCTATGAGGCCGTGGTGCTCATTTTCCTCGGCGTCGTCGTGAGCGCGGGACTCGTCAAGGGCGTGGAACGGGTGGCCAAATACGGTATGCCGACGCTGGCCATCCTCTTCATCCTGCTCGCCATCTATTCGCTGACGCTCCCCGGGGCCTTCAAGGGCGTGGAGTTCTTCCTTGTCCCCGACTTCAGCAAGATGAACGGCCAGGGCTTCCTGGCGGCGCTGGGCCAGGCCTTCCTGTCCATCGGGGTGGGCCAGGGCGCCTCGTGGGTATACGCGTCCTACATGAAAAAGACCGATGACGTGCCGACCATGATCAGTCAGGCCGTGTTCATGAACATCGCCGTGGGCATACTGGTGGGGCTCATCATCTTCCCGGCGGCCTTCGCCGTGGGCGTCAACCCCGATTCCGGTTTCAGTCTGCTGTTCAAGACGCTGCCGTCCATCTTCAATACGCTGCCCGGCGGACATATCGTGGGCCTGCTCTTTTTCTTCGGCGTGCTGATCGCGGCCATCACCAGCGCCATCGCCTTTGCCGAATGCTTCGCCTCCACGCTCATGGATTCGCTCAAGTGGGACCGCACCACCGCACGCCGCAAGGCTACCTGGATCGTGATCGCCTTCTCCTTCGTCCTCAGCCTGCCTTCGGTGCTTGCCAACGGCCCCCTCAAGGATGTCCGCTGGTTCGGCATGGATATGTTCACGTTCATGGACTATGTGTCCGCCAATGTCTTCCTGATCCTTGCCGGTCTGATCATGTGCCTGTACACGGGCTGGAGCAGAGGCTTCGAGCGGTTCAAGGATGAGGCCAACACCGGCGCGACGCGGGTCCATGTCCGCAACTGGTGGAAGCCGCTCATCCTCTATGTCATCCCCATCGTCATCGCCATCAACTTCATCGCGGCCAACTTCTGACCCCTGACGCCGCCGGCGGGCAAAACGCCTGCCGGCGACAGCCTCTCCTCCTCGCGGCCAGCCGCCGCTGCCGGTCCCGCAGGGGCGGGACCGGCTTTTTCGTCTGTCGGCGTGCATCGCATGGCGGCGATCCCTCCCCTCCGCTCCCGAAAAGGGGCCGTACCGTACCGGATGATTTTCGCCGGAGCCTGTGATATGCTGCGGATGAATCCACACACGGTGCACGCCACATGACTATCCGCTCCCTGACACGCAGCTGGAATATCCTCCTCCTGACGGTAACGACCCTTTTCTGCGCCTTGATCTTCATCCTCGGCATGGATCTCTATGACAGGGGCAGCCGCCTCGATGAAGTCGGTCAGGCCTATGACATCTCCAGCCATATCGAATACCGCATCCGCACCAAATATGCGCTGGCGCGGGAGTTCGCCCGCACGGGCAACCGGACCATGCTGGCCATGCTGGAAGAGATCCGGCTCCAGGACCTGGGCGAGCTGCCCCGGCGCGAGGACCCCGCGCAAGATCTGCCGGAGCTGCCGTCCACGGTGGAAAAGCTCCCCCTTGCCCCCACGCCCCGTACGCTGCTGACCAGTACGGTCAGGCTGTACAAGGACTTCTCCGACCAGCTCGGTGAGGCCGCCCAGCAGGCGGGAGGGGACATACCGACCCATGCGCGACCGCACGTCATGCCCGAATCTTCCCGGCAGGCCATGCGGGACTTCCTTGAGGCGCACAACATGCGCCGACAGTTCGAGATGATCATCGATCAGTGCCGGGATTTTCGCCACCTGCTGCGCCGCAACATCACCTTGCACGCCGAAGAGCTGCGCCACAGCCTCAAGATGCTGGCCTGGGCCTGTACGGGGGCCCTCGCGCTCATCGGCATCCTGATCTTCATTTTCATGCACCTGCGGGAACGCCGCTTCATCAATCCTCTGCGCGAGATGCACAAGTATGTGCTGGCTTCCCGCCGGGGCGAGAAGGTCCCCCGCCCCCTGCCGGATCATCAGGACGAACTTTCCGACATCTTTCGCGCCCTCTGCGGCCTGCAGGACGATCTGGAGGCCCGCATCCGCGCGCTGGACATGGCGGACAGGCAATCGCGCGAGAACTGCCGCCTGGCGGAGATCGCCCGCCACGAAGCCGAGGAGGCCACCCGCCTCTCCCGGCAGGCGCTGGCCGCGCGGGAGGACCTGCTGCGGCGCATGAGCCATGAACTGCGCACCCCCATCAACGAGCTCCTGGGCATGAGCTTCCTCCTGCTCAAGACGCCGCTCCAGCCCCGCCAGCAGGGCTATGTACGCCAGATACAGCAGTCCGGCGGACGGCTGACCACCATGATCGACCGCATCCTCGAATTTTCCAGTCTGGCTGACGACCGGCAGCGCCCGGACGAACAGCCCGTGCGGCTCGTCGAACTGCTGGAACGGACCATCCGCCCCTTTGCCGCCGTGGCCCGGCAGCGCCACCTCGGCCTGGCGCTGGATGCGGCCCCCGATCTGCCCGCCCAGGTGCTCACCGATGCCCTGCGTCTGCGCAGGGTGCTGGAAAACCTGCTGGACAACGCTCTGCGCTACAGCCAGCGGGGGACCGTCGTCCTGTCCGCCTGCCCCCTGCCGCCCACGACGGAAGCGGATCATGCGGATCGCGTGCTGGTACGATTCGCCGTCACGGACAGCGGCCCCGGCTTCAGCGAGACGGCCAGAAAGCATCTTTTTGAACCGCTGGCCTCGGGCGACAGTTCCCTGACCCGCACGGAAAACGGCATCGGCATGGGCCTTGCGCTCGCGCACCAGCTGGTACGCCTTCTGGGCGGACAGCTCGAGCTGGAGATCCAGCAGCAGGGGAGCAGCCTCCGCTTCAGCCTTGCCTTGCCCGTGCTGGAAAAGAGCGCGCCCCAGCCGGCCTTCTGTCGGCTCTTTGCCTGCGAAAACCAATTGCCGGACGCTCTCGAAACAGCGGACGACAGCCTTGTCCCCGCCGCCCCCAAGCCCAGCCCCCATATCCTCGTGGTGGACGACTACGAGATCAACCGCGAGATCCTGCAGGAGCTCATCAGCCAGATGGGCTGCCGAGTCAGCCTTGCCGCCAATGGCGAGGAGGCCATACAGCAGACCGAGCAGGAACAGCCGGACCTCATCATCACGGACATGCAGATGCCGGTCATGGACGGCATGGAAACGACCCGTCGTATCCGCGGCAACGGGCATTCTCCGCAGAGCCTGCCCATCATCGCCCTGAGCGCCCATACGGATTCCGGTTCGCACATCGCTGGTCTGGCCGCCGGCATGAACGACTACCTGACCAAGCCGGTCGATCCCGCAAAGCTGCGGGAGACGCTGGAAAAATGGCTGCCCTGCGGCCTCCCCGCCGCGGCGGAAGATCCCGACGCGATGCATGAGGCGGACAAAGAGGAAAGCGATACCGTCTCCGGCAGCGAGGCCCTGCCCCTGCTCAGCCCGTCGGACGGTCTTGCCGCCGTGGCCGGCAACGAGCGCCTCTACCGCTCCCTGTTGCAGCGATTCGCCCACCGCTACGCCGATTGTACGGTACAGATCCGCAGTCTCCTGCAGGATGACCGGCTGGAAGAACTGCTCCAGCTCATCCATGCCATGCGGGGCGTGGGCACCAATCTGGGGCTTATCCGCTTTGCCAAGCACGCCACGGAAATGGAGAATACCCTGCTGCGGCAGGCGCCCGAGCCGGAAAAGACGCACCGCTTCCTGCAGACGCTGGACGAGAGCCGGCAGGCCATCCTCAGCTATTGCGGCGAGGAGGAGACGCGGGAGCATGGCAGCGCGCCGGTCCCGCCCGATGTCCGTTCCGCCGTGGCCGCGACCCTGACCGGACTGCCCGACGTGATGGAACGGGACTGGGGGACGGCGGAGACGCTCGCCTCCCAGCTGTTGGGAAGGGCACGGGGCACCTGCCTGACGGAACAGCTGGCCCAGCTGCAGCAGGCCGTCAACGAATTCGACTTGAGCGGCGTCCGCCGCTGCTGCGACGCCATACTTGCCGCCCTGAAAGACGCCCCCCGTCAGCTGCCGCCCTCTCGCGAGACCCCGCAAGACAGCTGACCCGACAAAAAAACGGGGCCGCCATCTCAGGCAGCCCCGTTCCTAGAACATTTTCAGTTTGAAACGCTTCGCGTTTCCAACCATACGGCTTGGCGTTTCGCGGAAAAAACGCGGTCATCCCGCTCAGTTTCGGCCGGACGGCGCTGTGCCGCCGCCTCGCATTTTGCCTTTTTCAAAGGCAAAATGCTCTATCCGCGAGCGGGAAAACGATCTACTTGGTGTTCTTGAGCGTTTCCTGCATGACGTCGATCATGCGGGCGTCGGGCTTCTTCTTGCAGGCGGCAAGAAAGGCGTCCAGCGTCTTCTGATCGTCCAGGACGGACTTCTCGGTCACATTATAATGACGATTGTAGCCGTCCAGCCAGATGACGAAACCGCTGCCGTCATCAGGATTGTCGTTGTACTGGCGGCAGGTGGTCGTATCGGCCTTCCAGTGCTCATCCAGCGGATCGGAAAGCTCCATCTTCATCTCCTGCCAGACGTCGGCCGCCACGGCAGTGGGGTCCCGCTGGCACACGGCGTATGTCCGGGCCATGAGGCTCATGACCATGCGCGGGTCCGCCACGGTCTTGCCGATGTTGGAGCTCACAAAGCCGTCGATCTGCAGGCTCTGGAAGAGCGGAGGCGCGGACTGCGTGGAGGCAAGCGCCACGTATTCCGCACAAATATAGGTGGTCGGATCGATTTTCTCGTCCTCGGCCCGCACGGAGGCGGGCAGAAGCAGCCCGACCGCCGCCAGCGAGAGGACAATGCCGGCAAGATACGTTCTCATACTGTTCTCCGTGAGCACGTTTGCTCGAGAAGGTCGACACCCGCGTACGTCACACGTCCCGCGCGCCGCCTTTCCCGAAAACGTCACCATCCACGTTCTCTGCTAGAACATTTTCCGTTTGAAACGCTTTGCGTTCCAATCCATACGGCCTGTCGTTTCGCGGAAAAAACGCGGTCATCCCGCTCACGTTGGGCCGGGCGGCGCTGTGCCGCCTCGCGTTCCGCCATTTTCAATGGCAAAACGCTCTAAAATACGCCGGGCAGGCCGTGATCCCGCAGGGCCGCATCGCACGAACCGAGGTGATATTGCGTATGCGAAGCCAGCATGACCAGCACCCACATGGCGCTGACCTCAAAGCCCAGCGCCGCGCTCAGTCGCTCGTCCTTCACGGACAATGCGGCATCGTCCAGCGCCGCCAGCCAGGCGTCCACCCGGCCCTTGACCGCCGACATATAGGCGCGCAGTCCGGCCTTGTCCACCTTCTCCGTCCCCTGCACGGTGAGCATGAGCACGTCCTGCGGGGCCGGAGCGGGCAACAGCGACGCATCGCCGCAGGTAAAGAAATCCAGCACCGTCACCGCGTGCAGCATCTGCTGCCACACCGGCCAGCCGCCGTGCTTCTCTTCCCAGATGGCGTCGGGGCAGGCATCCGTATAGGCTTCCAGCAGGCTCCAGGCATGGGCAAAGGGCACTGCCGCCGCCGTCGTCAGCGTTCGGGACATGATGCGTCCATCCTATTCAAAACGGCTCGCGCCGGTAATGAGCACCATGTCGGTCGGCACGGCCTCGTGCACGCCCACGGCCTTGGTCTTGACCTTGGCGATCTTGTCCACGGCATCCATGCCGTCCACCACCTTGCCGAACACGCAGTAGCCCCAGCCGTCCACCGTCGGCTCGCTGTGATCCAGAAAATCATTGTCCACAAGGTTGATGAAGAACTGCGCCGTGGCGCTGTGCGGCTCGCGGGTGCGGGCCATGGCGATGGTGCCGCGCTCGTTCTTCAGACCGTTGTCGGCCTCGTTCTTGACCGGCTCGCGGGTGGGCTTCTCGTCCATGCGGGCGCCGAGGCCGCCCCCCTGGATCATGAAGCCGGGGATGACGCGGTGGAAAATGGTATTGTTGTAAAAGCCGTCATCCACATACTGGAGGAAATTGGCGACGGTTTCGGGGGCCTTGTCGGGAAAAAGTTCGATGAGGATGTCGCCGGAAGTGGTTTCCAGCAGCACCGTGGGATTCTCGGACATGGGATCTCCTTGCGATGAATGTGCCCGCGGCACAGACGGCCGTCGAGTCGGGGGAGTATATGCCAAGCGCCGCCTGATGACAATGCGCCTGCCGGGGTGTAGGCTGGGTGCATGAGCAAAAAAACTTCTCCCCTGCCGTTGACGGTGACCGGCGCCGTACCGCCGCCGGGACACCTTGCCCCGCTGGAACATCTGCCGCAGATGCGGGAGGCCCTGCTGCGCTGGTTCGCCGCCAACGGGCGGGATCTCCCCTGGCGCAGGACCTATGCCCCCTATGAGGTCTGGATCTCGGAGATCATGCTGCAACAGACGCAGATGGATCGGGGCGTCAGCTATTTCCTGCGCTGGATGGAACGTTTCCCCACGCCGGAAGCGCTGGCGGCGGCCTCGGAAGAGGAGGTGCTCCACGCCTGGGAAGGGCTGGGCTATTATTCCCGGGCCCGCAACCTGCTGGCGGCGGCCCGCCGCATCCGTGACGAGCACGGCGGGATCTTCCCCCAGCGCCGGGAGGACATAGCCGCCCTGCCCGGCGTGGGACCGTACACCACGGCAGCCATCGCCAGCATCGCCTTCGAGCAGCCCGTGGCCTGTGTGGACGCCAATGTGGAACGGGTCATCGCCCGCGTTTTCGACGTGGACGCGCCGGTAAAGGATAAAAACGCCGCCGCCCGCATCGCCGCTCTGGCGCAGGAGCTGCTGCCGCCCGGACAGGCCAGGGCCCACAATCAGGCCATGATGGAACTCGGCGCGCTGATCTGCGGCCGCAAGGCCCGCTGCGAGATCTGCCCGCTGGCCGACTTCTGTCTGGCCCGCCATCTGGGCATTGTCCACGAACGGCCCGTGCCCGGCCGCAAGGCCGATACGGTATTGCTGGATGTGGTGACGGGCGTCCTGCGGCACGAGGGACGCCTCTTCGTACAAAAACGCTGCGACCGCGGGGCCTGGGGCGGCCTCTGGGAATTCCCGGGCGGCCGGGTGGAGCCGGGCGAGGAACCCCGGCAGGCCGTGGTGCGCGAACACCACGAGGAAACAGGCTTCGCCGTGCGGGTGACAGACGAATACGGCATCATCCGGCACGGGTACACCACCTACCGCGTGACCCTGCACTGCTACGGCGTCGCCCTGGCGGCGGGATCATGGGCAACGGATGCCGACGGCCTGCCCGTCCCGCCCGTCCTGACCGCCGCCAGCGCCTACCGCTGGGTCAGTCCGCAGGAACTGCAGAGCCTGGCCATGCCTGCCGCTCATCGCAAGCTGGCGGACCGACTCTTTGCTCCGCCCCCTGGCCCGACGCAGGCCCGCCTCGTCTGACGATTCTCCGGCAGGCGGTCCGCTTGCCGCCTGCCATATCTTGAGCTATCATGTGAGAAAAGGAACAGTCATACGCCCTCGACCCGATCCTGACAGGATACGCCCCACCGCCCGCCGGGCCGCCTCTCTCCGCATGTGCGCCGCGTGAGGCTGGGCGCAAGCGTAACGCACCTCGAACGCCATCTGGAGCAAGGTATGGAAACGGCAAAACGCATCTATCTTCTGGACGATGACGTGGAGATCTGCGAGCTTTTGCAGGAATACCTTTCCGACAACGGCTTTCAGGTACGCACGGCCCACAATGCGGCGGATCTCTTCGCGCTCTGGAACGACAGTCCGGCGGACCTCGTGGTGCTGGACATCATGATGCCGGGGGATGACGGCTTTGCCGTCCTGCGGCGTCTGCGCGAGATCTCCCGCGTACCGACCATCTTCCTTTCCGCGCTGGACGGCAGCACGGACCGCATCGTCGGGCTGGAACTGGGGGCGGACGACTACCTCGGCAAGCCCTTCGAGCCGCGCGAGCTGCTGGCCCGCATCCGTACGGTGCTGCGCCGCAGCGGCGAAAGCGAACCGGCCGCCCCGCAGGGCGGCATACTGCGTTTCGCCTCCTGGCGGCTGGATACCACGGCCCGCCACCTGCTGACCGCCGATGACGTCATCATGCCGTTGAGCGGCGCGGAATACCGCCTGCTGACCATCTTTCTCCAGCATCCCCGGCAGGTGCTCAGTCGGGACACCCTGCTGGAACAGACGCAGGGGCGCAACGCCCAGCCCTATGACCGGAGCATCGACGTGCTCATCAGTCGCCTGCGCAATCGTCTGCAGGACGACGGCCGCTACGGCACGCTCATCAAGACCGTGCGCGGTGAAGGGTATGTGCTGGCCACGGACGTGATCCGCGAAGAGGCCACGCCGCGGGAACGTGCATGAGCACGCCGCCCCCCGCAAGGGAGCACGTCTCGCCGCTGCGCGCCCTGTTCGCCCGCATCGGCCTGCGGGCAAGGCTCTGGCTCCTGCTGGGCCTGACCTTCCTGCTCCTCCACACGCTGACGGCCCTGCTGGCCCATCGTCTGGACGACGAACAGGCCGCTCGCATGGTGCTGGCCGACCACGCCTCCAGCCTCACCCTCTGTCTGCTCATGCTGGACCCCCTGCACGAGGGCGGCGCGCCCCTGCCGGAACTCATCCTGCGGCTACGCCGTCTGGACGCCGTCAATGCCCGCATCCTGCGGCCCACTTCCCAGCCTGTCCAGTTTCGCGATGCGGCCTCTCTCTTCCTGCGGCAGCGCATCAGCGACAGTCTCAAGGGATTCGTCTCTCCCCTTCCTCCCGACGACCCCACGGAAAACCTTTCGCCGGAGCCGAGCGCATCCGAACTGCTGCCGTGGAGCAAGGACATGGTCTCCCGCCATCCCGACGAGAACCTGCCCTCCCGCGCGGATAGCGCCGCGCCGCCGCACTTCCCTCCCCGCGAATCCTTCTGGGCCGATGAAGGGGCGCAGCTCACGGACCTGAAGGAAGTGGCGCCCTATACCGCCGTGCCGCCGTGGGTATTCGTGACCCGAGTCACCCGGCAGGGCCCGACAGGGCTGGCCCGTCTGCTCATGCTGCCCGGCACCAACCAGGCGGACGTCTACATAAGCCGCCTCTTTGTCCGGCTGGATAATGATACCTGGCTGGACATCCACCGCATCAGCCGTCTTGCGCCCTCCTGGCCCCTCATGCTGGTGCTGCTGGGACTGGAAGCGCTGGTCATGCTGATCCTGACCGTCTTTGTGGTGCACCGGCTCATCGCCCCCCTGCGCCAGCTGGTGCAGGCCAGCGATACGCTGGGACAGGATCGCCGCACGCCGCCTCTGGCCGAGAGCGGCCCGCCGGAAGTGGCCGAAGCGGCCCGCGCCTTCAACCGCATGAGCCGCCGCATCCAGGCCGCGCTGGAACAGCATCAGCGGATGCTGGCCGCCGTGGCCCACGACCTGCGCACCCCGCTGACCCGGCTGCGGCTGCGGGTGGAGCAGGTGCCCGACGACGTGCTGCGTCGCAAGCTGCAGGCCGACGTCAACACGCTTTCGGCCATCATGCGCAGCAGTGAAGAGCTGGGGCAGGCCCAGATCCCGCAGGAGAACTTGCGCCGTACGGATCTGGCGGCTTTTCTGGACAGTCTGGTCGCTGACCGGCTGGCCTCCCTCCTCTCCGGCGAAGAGCATGACGCCGTCGCTCCGACATCCGGCGTGGCTGCCGAGGAACGTCTGCGCTTTCTGGCCGATACGGGAGGCGCAAGCTGCATCCTGCCCATCCGGGGACACGCCCTGCGCCGCTGTCTGGACAACCTCGTGGACAATGCCCTGCGCTATGCCGCCCACATCGTGGTGCGCCTGCATCGCTGCCCCGTCAGCGGCCTCTGGCTGGTGGACGTGGAGGACGACGGTCCCGGCATCCCGTCCGAAAAACGCGAACAGGTCTTTGAACCCTTCTTCCGGCTGGACCCGGCCCGTGGCCGTCATGAAGGAGGCAGCGGTCTGGGCCTGTCCATCGCGCGCAGCATGGCGCGCCAGAACAATGCCGAGCTGCATCTGCGGGAACGCCCCGGCGGCGGCCTCATCGCCCGGCTGACCTTCGGAGCCGGGAACTAGGGCCTGTTAACACAAATTTTACAAACAATTTCAATAGATAAGCAAAACAGGCTGTATGTACACCGCTTGTTTTTGGGACGAGAGAGCCTCGTGTCTTTGACTCTTCCCCCGGTAAAAGCGCGCTGGGGAAGGGAGCGACCGGAAGGCGACCGTAGGCCGTGCCCGTTAGGCGACAAAGGAGCCTTACGGGCATCGACAGCAGAGCAACCCGCTCCCGCGCTGGCAGCGACCCAACGGGCGGCCCGCAGGGCCGTGCCTGTTAGGCGACAAAGGAGCCTTACAGGCATCGACAGCAGAGCGAGGGGTTTCCCTTCACCCCCAAACAGGCAACGAATAGTGTTAACAGGCCCTAGGGCGTTAACATTATCCAGTGTTTATTTGGGGGAAAAATCGGGAACACGAGTCCCTCCCAAAGAGAAACGGAGCGTTTACAGCCTATTGGTCCTGCATATTGAAATTATTTGAAAATATGCGTCATCAGCCTCTAAGTGAGCCGAAAGACGTGATTGCTGCTACAGGGCGGACAGCGCCAATCGCACGCCGAAGCAGAGGAAGAACACACCGGTACAGCGGTAGAGCCAGAGTTGCACGCGCGGACGCAGGAACAGAGCGCGCACCGCCTGCAGCAAGTTGGCCAGCGTGACGAACCAGAGCAGGACGAGCAGGCCGAGGATGCCGCCCAGCAGCAGGAATTGCGGGGCCAGCGGCGCATCCGGCTGCATGAACTGCGGCAGGAAGGTCAGGAAATAGACGATGGCCTTGGGATTGAGGACATTGGTCAAAAATCCCTGCGCAAAACTCCGGCGCAGGGATGGCGTCACCGCGCCGACCGGGGATGCTTCGCCGCAGCGCAAGACCGCCTGCGCCGCCGTGGATGCGCCGCGCAACGACTGGAAGCCCATCCAGCAGAGGAAGGCGCCGCCGCCGTATTCCAGCAGGCTGAACAACAGGCGGAAATGGGCGATGGCCGCACTGATGCCGAGCATGGCCAATGCCGTATGCAGGCCGATGCCCAGGGCCACGCCGCAGGCGGCCAGCGTGCCCGCCGCCCGCCCCTGGGCGAGCGCCACGCGCGTCACCAGCGCGAAGTCCGGTCCCGGCATGATGACCAGCAGGGCGGACATGGGCACATAGAGCAGCAGATTCTCCCAGAGCACGGCAGTTTCCTCCTTGCCTTTCCTTGCGGGGCGGGCCGCTGTGACGTATTTTCCGTCTTGTGGCAGAAGGAGAAGGGCAGTGCAAGGGCTTCGTCGGCCCCGAAATCCGCCACGCCCAAACAGCATCCCTGCACACGGGAGGATACATGCCCACAGCCATCATCACCGGCGGCGCACGCGGCATCGGCCGCTGTCTTTGCGAGGGCTTTGCCGCGCAAGGCTACGATGTGCTGGCCTGCGACAGGGAAGAGAGCCGTTTTTCCCATCCCCGCGTCCTGTCCGCGGCAATGGACCTGCGGGAGGAAGATTCCGTACAGGCTGCCTTTGCGCTGGCCCGGCAACGCTTCGGCCCGGTGCATCTGCTCATCAACAACGGCGCTGTCAGCCATTTCCGCAAACCGCTGCCGGACCTCTCCGCCGCGGAATGGGACAACGTGCTGGACACCAACTTGCGCGGCGCGTTCCTCTGCTGCCGGGCCTTTCAGACGGCCAATGCGGGCGCGGGCTACGGCCGCATCATCAATATCGCGTCCACACGCGGCCCGCAGAACGAGGCCCACTGGGACGCCTATGGCGCGTCCAAGGGCGGCATCACGGCGCTGACGGTCTCGCTCTGCGTCTCCCTGAGCGGCAGCGGCATCACGGTCAACGCCATCAGCCCCGGCTGGATCGAGACCGGCGATCACGCCGCCCTGCGGCCGGAGGACCACGCCCAGCATCCATCCGGACGCGTGGGCCGTCCTGACGACATCCTGCGCGCCGCGCTCTTCCTGGCCGACCCGGCCAATGACTTCGTCAACGGCATCAATCTCGTCGTGGACGGCGGCATGACGCGCCGCATGATCTATCTGGAATGAGCGCCGCCCCCACCGCACGCCGCTCCCTCACCGCCGGAGGCCATTTCCCGACCGTCAGCCCGCTCGTCGTTTCCGCCAGCCGGGCCACGGACATCCCGGCCTTTCATGCGGACTGGTTCATGGAGCGGCTGCGGGCGGGCTACTGTCTGCGGCGCAATCCCTGCAACAGCCGACAGGTCAGCGCCATCGCGCTGGACACGGCGCGCGTATTCGTCTTCTGGAGCAAAGATCCCCGGCCCTTCCTGCCGCATCTGCAGGAGATAGCCGGGCGCGGCCATGCCTTCTACTTCCAGTTAACCCTCAACGACTACGCCGCCGAGGGGCTGGAACCGCATGTGCCGCCGCTGGCCCAGCGACTCGACACCTTTTGCCGTCTGGCGGACAGCATCGGACCGGAGCGCGTCGTCTGGCGTTTCGATCCCCTCATCCTGGGCGGCGGCCTCAGCGTGCCGCGTCTGCTGGACCGCATCGACGCGCTGGGCCGCAGGCTTGCCCCGTACACCGAAAAACTGGTCTTCAGTTTTCTGGACATGTACCGCAAAACGGCAAACGCCCTGCGGCGGCATGATCCATCGTTGCGTGCCCCCACTCCCGACGAACAGCGGGAACTGGCCACGGGCCTGCGACAGCTGGCGGACGGCTGGCCGCGACGCCTGCAACCGGCAAGCTGCGCCGAGACCATCGACCTGCGCGCTCTGGGCATCGCGCACAATGCCTGCGTGGACGGCGAACTCGTCCGGCGGCTTTGCCCCCGGGATGCGGAGGTGCAGCGCCTGTGCGGGCCGCCCCCCGCGCCGGTGCAATGTTCGCTCCTGCCCCTGACAGGCGCGAGCGCCACGCAAGACGCCACCACGCCGCGCGACAGCTCCCAGCGCAGGGCCTGCCGCTGCCTTCCCAGCCGGGACATCGGGGCCTATTCCACCTGCCTGCACGGCTGCCTCTACTGCTACGCCAATCAATCCGAAGCCGTAGTGCGTGAACGGCTGGCCCACCTTACGCCGGGACGCGAACTGCTCGCCTGAGAAAGATCCTTCACGTCCCACCGCCTGTCGCCCCTCTTGCGTCCCGGCCCGGCTGCGGCTACCCTGCCGCCATGAAGAATCCCACCTATACCTTGCTGCATACCGACGGCGCGGCCCGCGCGGGGATCGTCCACACCGCTCACGGGGACATCCCCACGCCCATCTTCATGCCCGTGGGCACCGTCGGCTCGGTGAAGGCCGTGGCCCCCGACGATCTGGCCGCCATGAACGCCCCCATCATCCTGGGCAATACCTATCACCTCTATCTGCGCCCCGGTCACAAGCTGGTGGAACGCCACGGCGGCCTGCACGGCTTTGCCTCCTGGCCCGGCGCCATCCTCACCGACAGCGGCGGCTTTCAGATATTCAGCCTGAATTCCCTGCGCAAACTGCGGGAAGAAGGCGCGGAATTCCGTTCGCATCTGGACGGCTCCAAACATCTGTTCACGCCGGAAAACGTGGTGGACATCCAGCGCAGCCTCAACTCGGACATCATGATGGTGCTGGACGAATGCGTCCCCCACGGAGCGGACTATGCCTATACGGACAAGTCCACGGCGCTCACCACCCGCTGGGCCTTGCGCGCCCGGCAGCACTATCCGGCGGGCACGGCACACAATCTGCTGTTCGCCATCACGCAGGGCGGCTTCTTCAAGGATCTGCGCCGCCGCTCCATCGAAGAACTCTGCGCTCACGACTTTGACGGCTTTGCCATCGGCGGTCTCTCCGTGGGCGAACCCAAGCCCGTCATGTACGATTTCATGTACGACATCGCGCCGCAGCTCCCCGCCGACAAGCCCCGCTATCTCATGGGCGTGGGCACCCCGCTGGACATCGCCAACGGCATAGCGGCAGGCATCGACATGTTCGACTGCGTGCTGCCCACCCGCAACGCCCGCAACGGCACGCTGTACACCTCGCAGGGCAAGATCAACATCAAGCGCAAGGAATATGCCGAGGACGACGGCCCCCTGGACCCGCAATGCGGCTGTTACACCTGCCGCACCTTCTCGCGGGCCTATCTGCGCCATCTCTACGTCAGCAAGGAGCTGCTCTCCTTCCGTCTCAACTCCCTGCACAACCTGACGTATTTCCTCGATCTCGTGCGGCGGGCACGGCAGGCCATCCTGGAAGACCGCTACGCGGAATTCCTGGCCGGGGTGGCCGCCATCTATCCCGAAGAAGCCGCACAGGCCGCGGGCATGTAGATCCGAGACGCCGGGCAGTCGTGCGCCGCCGGAGCGGGCCGCGCACGACGCCCTTGCCGCCCTGCCGACGCGGCACGGCAAGTCTAGACTTTTTCTTGTCTATCCGGCCGCATGTTGCTATGACAGGAACTCGCCTCGCCATGTATGGGCGGGCGCTTTTCCGTTCCGGCTGGAGCCACGCGCATGACCTGCATCTTTACCCCGTCCGCCTGCCATATCGATCTGCCCGCCCTGCAGCGCAATTTTGCCCGCCTCGGCGCGCCGGAGACCATCCTGCCGGTCATCAAGTCCGACGCCTACGGACACGGCCTGCTGCCGGTGGCGCGGGCACTGGATCGCGCCGGAGCCCGCCAGTTCGCCGTCGGCACCGTCAGCGAAGGCATCTCCCTGCGGGACGAAGGCTACCGCCAGCGGGTGGTGACGCTCATGGGCGCGCTCTGTCCCAACGAGTGGACGCAGGCCGCCGACGCCTGCCTCACGCCGGTGGTGGCCTGCTTCGAGGACCTGCAGAACGCGGCCGAAGGCCTGAGCGGCCGCGGCGACACGCTGGACATCGCTCTCAAGCTGGACACCGGCATGGGGCGGCTGGGCTTCGACGCCGCGGACATCCCCGCCCTGCTCAGCGCCCTTGAGCACATGCCGCAACTTGTGCCGGTCATGGCCCTTTCGCACATGCCCAGCGCGGACATGCCCGAAGATGAAGCCTTTTCGCTGGAACAGATAGAACGTTTCCGCAACCTGTGCGAGCCGCTGCGGCACCGCTGGCCCGGTCTGGCGCGCTCGCTGGCCAATACGGCGGGCACGCTCGGCCTGCCGCAGGCCCGTTTCGAGCTTTGCCGTCCCGGACTGGCCCTGTACGGCGGCAACCCCTTTGCGGGCGGCCCCTGGGAAGAACGCGGCGCGGGTCTGGAATGGGTCATGAGCCTCAGCGCCCCGGTGATGCAGGTACGTCAACTCCGGGCCGGGCAGAGCCTTTCCTACGGCCGCACATTCACCGCCTCCCACGATATGACCATTGCCGTCATCGCCTGCGGCTACGCCACGGCCTACCCGCGCGCCCTGTCCAACAAGGCCGCCGTGCTCCTGCACGGCCGCCGCGCGCCGGTGGTGGGCCGCGTCTGCATGAGCATGATGATGGCCGACGTGAGCCACCTTCCCGACGTCAGCCGGGGAGACACCGCCTGGCTCATGGGCGGCGAGGCCGCCCCCGGCGAACGCCCTGTCACGGTCTGCGAACTGGCCCGACTGGCCGATGTGCTGCCCTATGAACTGCTCTGCCTCATGGGCGAAGTGAATCCCCGGCAATATATCATTTGAGCATTTTCAGTTTGAAACACTTTGCGTTTCAAACCATACGGCCTGGTGTTTCGCGGAAAAAGCGCGGTTTTTCCGCTTGGTTTGGGCCGGGCAGCGTTGTGTCGCCGCCTCGCGTTTCATCTTTTTCAAAGATAAAAACGCTCCAGCGCCTGCTGACGCTGTTCTGAACATGCTTTTTGGGGGAAGGGGAACCCCTCCCGCGCCGGCGGAGGGGTTCCCCTTCCCCCCAGAAAACGAACAGCCGAACGCCCATTTTCCGGCGTTCAGGAGGCGTTCATGCTTATCTATCTGACCGGGCCGCGCGCCTGCGGCAAGACGAGCCTTGGCCGGGCGCTGGCCGCAGCCCTCGGCCTGCCTTTCGTGGATACGGATCACCGCCTGCGGGAGCGCAGCGGCGAGGAGGTGGCCGCCATCGTCGCCCGCGAAGGCTGGGAAGGCTTTCGCCGCCGGGAAAGCGCCATTCTGCGCGAAGTGGCCGCCGAGCTGGAAAATGCCTCCGCAGCGGGGGAGACGGCCGCTCAGAGGGCGGCGTGGCGTGGCGTGGTGGCCACGGGCGGCGGCATGGTGCTGGCCGAGGAGAACCGCCGTTTCATGCGCGAGACGGGACGCGTATTCTTTCTGGACGTGCCGGTGGCGGAACTGGTACGGCGGCTCAACCGCAATCCGCTGGAGGCGCAACGCCCCTCGCTGACGGGGAAGAGCCTGACCGAGGAGGTGGCCGACGTCCTCGCGCAACGTCTGCCGCTGTATGAAGAGGCCCACCATCGCCTCGATGCCGCCCGTCCGCTCCGCAACGTCTGCGCGCAGGCCCTGACCCTGCTTTCCGGGAATGCCGACGCATGAAGGACGCTCCGTCCATCTCGGTGCTCGTTCCGGTCTGGAACGCCGCCGCTGACGACGGTCGCCGCCTGCGGACGGCCTTTGAAAGCCTTTTTGCCCAGTGCGGTACGCCACAGGCTCCTCTGCCCCCGCTGGAGATCCTCGCCGTGGACGACGGCTCCGACGACGCCACGCCCGCCGTCCTGCACGACCTTGCCCGCGCGGACGGCCGCCTGCGGATCGTCCGAGTGCCGCATGGCGGCATCGCCCGGGCGCTCAATGCCGGGCTGGAAGCGGCACGGGGCGAGTTCATCGCCCGAATGGACGCCGACGATGTGGCCCATCCGCAACGCCTTGCCCGACAGGCGGCCCACCTCCTGCGGCAGCCGGGACTGGATGTCAGCGCAAGCCGCGTCCGTTTTGGCGGCGATCCCCGCACGGCATACGGCTTTGCTCACTATGTCGATTGGCAGAACGGTCTGTGCGGCCATGAGGAGATGGCCCGCAACCGCTTCCGGGACACGCCGATCTGTCACCCGTCCGCCATGTTCCGGCGCTCGGCCGTCGAGCGCTTCGGCGGCTATGCCGATGGCGACTTTGCCGAGGACTGGGAGCTGTGGCTGCGCTGGTTCCATGCCGGGGCCCACATGGAAAAGCTGCCGGAGGAACTGCTCGTCTGGAACGATCCTCCCGGCAGGCTGACCCGCACCGACGCCCGTTATACCGATACCGCCAACAACGCCCTGCGCGCCCGCTGGCTGGCTCGTCACCTGCTTCGTGAGGGGCGGGAACGGGTCTGGGTGCTGGGCGCGGGCCGGGTGGCTCGCCGCCGCCTCGCGCCGCTCTGGGCCGAAGGTATCGAGCCTGTGGCCTTCATCGACATCGACCCGTGCAAGATCGGGCAACGTGTGCCCCTGTCGCCGCATGACGCGCGCCGCGTGCCCGTCCTTTCCCGTCAGGAGCTGCCGCCGCCGGGGACGGGCCTGCTGCTCAATGTGCTGACGGCCCACGGGGCTGCCGAAGAGGCAGCCGACTGGCTTGGGGAGGCGGGTTACGCCCCTGAGGACTGGCTGCTGGTCTGAACAGACGCTTTTTTTACCGCAACAGTGCGGAAAGGCGGCATTACGACCCGGCCGACCTCTCGGCGGGCGCAAAGGCTTTGACAGAAGCCCCGCCATGCCGTACTGTAGACGGGCCGATAATCCGTATCTTAAGGGGCATCCCCCGGCAATCATCCTCGAGGAGAAGCCATATGCTGGATCTCAATATCACTCTACTCTTCCAGTTGGCGAATTTTCTGATCGCCCTCTTCGTCCTGAATATCCTGCTCATCCGCCCCATCCGGCGCATCATCCGCCAGCGCAAGGACGTCATGGACGGTATGCGCGGCGAAGCCGAATCCTTTGAGGATGAAGCCGCCAAACGGCTGGACGGCTACGAGGCCGCCCTCGTGCAGGCGCGGCGCGATGCCGCCCGTCTCTGCGACGAAGGCCGCAGCGCGGGCGCGGCGGAACAGCAGGTCATCGTGGGCGATGCCCAGAAAAAGGCCCAGGAGATCCTGGCCCAGACCCGTCGGGAACTGGAAGCCGAAGCGCAGCAGACCCTTGCCGCCCTGCGCGGTCAGGTGGCGACCCTCTCCGCCCTGACGGCGGAAAAGGTGCTGCGGGGATAAGGAGTACGCAACCGGCAACGGCAAGGGGGTAATCACCTTGAAAATGTGGAAACATGCAGGCCGCAGGGTCGCGCGGCAGACGGTGCTCGTCGCGGCGCTCACCCTGCTCATGACCGCCGCGGCTCTGGCGGCGGAGGAACATGCCGCGCCCCGCTGGGGGGACTTCGGCTGGCGTGTCCTCAACTTCGTCCTGTTTGCGGGCATCCTCTGGTATTTCGTGGGCGGCATGGCCCGCAAATACTTCAGCGGACGCCGCCGGCAGATCCAGGAAGGGCTCGACGATCTGGAGCAGCGGCGCAGCGACGCCAAGAAGCGTCTGGCGGAAGTGGAACAGCGCATCGCCCATCTGGAAGCCGAACGCAAGGCCATCCTTGATGAAAGCGCCGCTCAGGCCGAACGCCTGAAGGCCGGTATCCTCGATGAGGCCCGTCGGCAGGCCGACCAGATCCTTGAACAGGCCCGCCGGACGGCGGAGAACGAAGGCCGCACCATCCTTGCGGAAGTGCGTGCCGCCGTGGCCGACGAGATCGTGGACGCCGCCCAGAAGGCCCTTGTGGAAAAGCTGGACGCTCAGGGCCATGAAGCGCTCATTGCCAAATCGCTCAACAAGGTGGTGCTGCAATGACAGACTCCATGATCGCGCGCCGGTACGCTGCCGCGCTCTTTGCGCTGGGCAGCGAACAGAGCGAGGAGGCGCTTGGCCGCTACAATGCGGATCTGCAAGCGCTGTGCGAACAGACACAGGCGGTCCCGGCTCTGGCGGCGGTGCTGAAAAGCCCGATCATCGCCACAGCGGAAAAGAAGGCTGTCCTCTCCGCCGTGTTGAAAAAAATGAAGATCGACCAGACGGTCCGCAACTTCTGCCTGTTGCTGGCCGACAAGGAACGCCTGGCATGTCTGGGCGATATTGTGCGCTGCTACGGCACGCTGCTGGACGAGGCGAGGGGAATTCTCCGCGGCAGGCTCACCACCGCCGTGGAACTTACCGAAGAAAGGCAGGTCGCTCTCAAGGCCGAGCTGGAACAGAAAGCCGGGACATCCATCGAACTGGGCTTTGACGTGGATCCCGACATTCTCGGCGGCATCGTCCTCAAGGTGGGCGACAAGGTGCTGGACGCCAGTCTGCGCGCTCAACTGGCAATCCTTCGGGAGACATTCAAGAGGGGTGAATAGCAGATGCAGATCAAAGCCGAAGAAATCAGCAAGATCATCGAAAGTCAGATCAAAAACTACGAGCAGCGCGTGGAAATGAGCGAGACCGGCACCGTGCTCTACGTCGGTGACGGCATCGCCCGAGTCTATGGCGTACAGAACGCCATGTCCTTGGAACTGCTGGAATTCCCCGGCGGCGTCATGGGGATGGTGCTCAACCTGGAAGAGGACAACGTGGGTGTGGCTCTTCTCGGCTCGGACGTGGGCATCAAGGAAGGCGACCCGGTCAAGCGCACCGGCAAGATCTTCTCCGTGCCCGTGGGGGACAAGGTCATGGGCCGCGTGCTCGACCCGCTGGGTCAGCCGCTGGACGGCCTCGGCCCGGTGGAAGCCACGGAAGTTCGTCCCGTGGAGATCAAGGCCCCCGGCATCATCGCCCGCAAGAGCGTGCATGAGCCCATGCCCACCGGCCTGAAAGCCATCGACGCCATGACGCCCATCGGCCGCGGTCAGCGCGAGCTGATCATCGGGGACCGCCAGACCGGCAAGACCGCCGTGTGCATCGATGCCATCCTCGCCCAGAAGGATACGGACATCCATTGCTTCTATGTGGCCATCGGGCAGAAAAAGTCCTCCGTGGCCCTGGTGGCCGACACCCTGCGTCGTCACGGCGCCATGGAATACACCACCATCATCTCCGCCACGGCTTCCGACCCCGCGCCGCTGCAGTACATCGCCGCCTATACCGGCTGCACCATGGCTGAGCACTACCGCGACAACGGCAAGCACGCGCTCATCATCTACGACGACCTTTCCAAGCAGGCCGTGGCCTATCGCCAGATGTCCCTGCTGCTCCGTCGTCCTCCGGGACGTGAAGCCTTCCCCGGCGACGTCTTCTATCTGCACTCCCGCTTGCTGGAACGTGCGGCCAAGGTCAACGACGATCTTGGGGCCGGTTCGCTGACCGCCCTGCCCATCATCGAGACCCAGGCGGGCGACGTGTCGGCCTACATCCCGACCAACGTGATCTCCATCACGGACGGTCAGGTGTATCTGGAGCCCAACCTGTTCAACGCCGGTGTGCGTCCGGCCATCAACGTGGGCCTTTCCGTGTCCCGCGTGGGTGGCGCGGCCCAGATCAAGGCCATGAAACAGGTGGCCGGCACCATGCGCCTCGACCTTGCCCAGTACCGCGAGCTGGCGGCCTTCGCCCAGTTCGGTTCCGATCTGGACAAGGCGACCAAGGCCAAACTGGATCGCGGCGCGCGGCTGGTGGAACTGCTCAAGCAGCCCCAGTACCAGCCCATGCCCGCCCATGAGCAGGTGGCCTCCATCTACGCCGCCACGCGCGGCCACATGGACGACGTGCCCGTGGAACGCATCCGGGAATTCGAAAGCAAGATGCTGGCCTTCATGCGCGACTCCAAGAAGGACGCCCTGGAAGCCATCAAGGAAAAGAAGGTCATTGACGAAGCTGTGGAAAAGAGCCTGACCGAGGCCATCGCCGCGTTCAAGAAGACGTGGCAGGCGTAGCGCCGGGAGGAAACCATGCCTTCACTCAAAGACGTCAAAATGAAGATCGTGGGGGTCGGCAAGACCAAGCAGATCACCAAGGCCATGAATATGGTGGCCTCGGCGAAGCTGCGCGGCGCGCAGGCCCGCATCGAGCGCTTCCGCCCCTATGCGGGCAAGTACCGTCAGGTGCTGGCGGAACTGGCGCGCAAGGTGGAAGACGGCGCACATCCGCTGCTCGCTGAACATCAGGAAAAGAAGCGTTGCGCCATCGTCCTGGTGACTTCGGATCGCGGTCTGTGCGGCGGCTTCAACGCCAATATCGTCAATGCCGCTCTCAAGCTGGCCGCCGAAAAACGGTCTGAGGGCATGGACGTGCAGTTCGCCTGCGTGGGCCGCAAGGGTCGCGACGCCATCCGCAGCGCCGGGCAGGAGATCACCCTCTCCTACGGCGACCGCATGGGCAGCGTGGACTTTGCCCTTGCCAGCTCCGTGGCGCTGGAGATGATCCACGGGTACGAGACGCTGGCGCTGGACGAGGTCTGGATGGTCTATGGAGAGTTCGTCTCCATGGGGCATCAGCCTCCGCGCAATCTGCGGCTTCTGCCGCTGAGCGCGCCGGAAGCCGGGCAGGAAGAGGAAGCGGCACAGGGCGCGCACTGCGAATACCTGTACGAGCCCAATGAGGAACAGCTGCTCGCGGAACTTCTGCCCAGCTACGTCAAGGTGCAGGTCTATCGCGGCCTGCTGGACACGGCAGCCAGCGAACATGCGGCCCGTATGGCCGCCATGGACAATGCCACCCGTAACTGCAATGAAATGATCAATACGCTGACCCTGCTGTACAACAAGACGCGGCAGGCCTCCATCACCAGCGAACTCATTGACATTGTCGGCGGCGCCGAGGCGCTCAACGGGTAACAGGAGCAAGCACATGAAGAAAAACATCGGTAAAATTGTCCAGGTTATCGGTGCCGTCGTGGACGTGGAGTTCAGCGGCGGACACCTGCCGGACATCCTCACCGCGCTTGAGATCAAAAACCCCAACAACAGCGACGCACCTGACCTGATCTGCGAAGTGGCGCAGCACCTTGGGGACGGCGTCGTGCGCACCATCGCCATGGACGCCACGGAAGGTCTCGTGCGCGGCATGGAGGTGGTGGATACCGGCAAGCCCATCATGGTCCCGGTGGGCAAGGCTTCCGTGGGCCGCATCCTCAACGTCATCGGTCGCCCGGTGGACGAAATGGGCCCGGTCAACGCGGAAAAATACTATCCCATCCACCGTCCCGCCCCCAGCTTCACCGAACAGAACACCAAGGTGGAACTGCTGGAGACCGGCATCAAGGTCGTGGACCTGCTCGTGCCCTTCCCCAAGGGCGGCAAGATGGGCCTCTTCGGCGGCGCAGGCGTGGGCAAGACCGTTATCCTGATGGAGATGATCAACAACATCGCCAAGCAGCATGGCGGCTCCTCCGTCTTCGCCGGGGTCGGTGAGCGTACCCGTGAAGGGAACGACCTTTATCACGAACTGAAGGACGCGGGCGTGCTGGAACGCGCCACGCTTGTCTACGGCCAGATGAACGAGCCGCCGGGAGCCCGTGCGCGCGTGGCCCTTACCGCGCTTGCCTGCGCCGAGTACTTCCGTGATGAAGAGAATCAGGACGTCCTCCTCTTCATCGACAACATCTTCCGCTTCACGCAGGCCGGTTCGGAAGTGTCCGCCCTGCTGGGCCGTATGCCGTCCGCCGTGGGTTATCAGCCCACTCTCGGTACGGACCTCGGCGCCCTGCAGGAACGCATCACCTCCACCAACAAGGGGTCCATCACGTCCGTGCAGGCCGTTTACGTGCCTGCCGACGACCTGACCGACCCGGCTCCGGCCACGACCTTCTCGCATCTGGACGGTACGCTCGTGCTGTCCCGCCAGATCGCGGAACTGGGCATCTACCCCGCCGTGGACCCGCTGGACTCCACCTCGCGCATCCTTGACCCCAACGTGGTGGGTGAGGAGCACTATCAGGTGGCCCGGCAGGTACAGATGGTGCTGCAGAAATACAAGGAACTGCAGGACATCATCGCCATCCTCGGCATGGATGAACTCTCGGACGAGGACAAGCTCACCGTGGCGCGCGCCCGCCGCATCCAGCGTTTCCTCTCCCAACCCTTCCATGTGGCCGAAACCTTCACCGGCACGCCCGGCCAGTATGTGAAACTTGAGGACACCATCAAGGGCTTCAAGGGCATCCTGGAAGGCAAGTACGACCATCTGGCCGAAAGCGACTTCTACATGCTGGGCGGCATCGATCAGGCCGTCGCCAAGTACGAAGCCCGCATCGGCCAGGAAAAGTAAGGCATAGCGGAGGATACGCATGAGCACGCTGCAACTGGAGATCGTCACCCCGGACAAGACCGTGGTCAGCACGGAGACGGATATGGTCGTCTGCCCCGGCGTCATGGGTGAATTCGGCGTGCTGCCGCATCACGTCTCTCTGCTTTCGGCCCTGAAAATCGGCCCTCTTCGCTACAGCGACAACGGCAGGGATCAGTACATCTTCATTTCCGGCGGCTTTGCCGACGTGAACGAGAACGTGCTGACCGTGCTGGCCGAATCGGCGGAACGTGCCGAGGACATTGACGTGGCGCGCGCCGAAGCCGCCAAACGACGCGCCGAGGAACGCCTGAGCCAGCGCGCTGAGGATCTGGACGTCAAACGGGCGGAAGCCGCCCTGCAACGTGCCGTGACCCGTCTGGAACTGGCTCGCCGCTAACCTTCTCGGCGGCAAGAAACGCCACAGGGCCGGAAGGTATCTCTTCCGGCCCTGTTTTTTTGGGGGGTACACAGCGACTTTTGCCAACCTTTTCTGAGGGGAATGCCGACAAGCTTTCCTGCGTTTTTAGAGTGTTCTCCCTTTGAAAAAGACAAGATGCGAGGCGGCGACACCGCGCCGCCCGGCCAAACGTGAGCGGAAAAAACCGCATTTTTGCCGCGAAACGCCAAGCCGGATGGTTTGGAACGCGAAGCCGTTCAAACTGAAAACGCTCTAAGCCTGGATGAGCGAGGCCAGCAACTTCGGCAAGGAATTGGCCTGAGCCAGCATGGACACGGTCGATTGCGCCAGGATCTGGTTGCGGACAAATTCTGTCATTTCCGTTGCCACATCCACGTCCGAAATGCGGGATTCCGCGTCCTGAAGGTTCTCGGCCTGTATGGTGAGGTTGGTTATCGTATTTTTCAGCCGATTCTGCAGTGCACCCAGATGAGCGCGGATCCTGTCCTTGGAGACGATGGCCCGCTCTATGGCCACAAGGGCGTGCTGGGCGGCCTGCTGGGTCTCGATAACGGCCGCCGGAGCCCTCTCCCCTGGTACCCATACACGGTATTCGCCAGCAACAGTCGTGATCGCGGGCGTCAAATTATCCAGTATGGCCTTGTCCGCCGGGTCTGTCGGATCAAGGATAGTAGTATCTTTATAAGGGTCTGCCCATGACGGGGTAATGGTTCCATTGCCGTATTCGTAATAAATTTTTCCTGTGGTCCCATCCTGATAGATATAATAGACTTCAGGAAACTCTTTGGTCCAGATCGCCGGGTGCTTGGCGTGCACAGGCTGTAGTCTGTCCATCACTGCCTTTTGGGCCGGATCGTTGATATCCAGTGTTTTTGTATCATACTGATTTACATCACTGATGAAATAGTCGCCTTTTCCATCTCTGGGCGTATAATAGATCGTGCCATCCACAGGATCCGTGCACTGATTATACGACACTGTTATTTGACTGACATGGGGAACCAAGAAGAGTCCGGCGATGATCTGAGCATCGGCGGCGTTTGACTTATCCAGCGCGATCTCGCTGGGTTTATTGTAATCCCGCACGAAGGTCTGGCCGTTGTCCGGAGTCCAGTAAATAGTTCCATTTGCGTCCCGGTATTGGGTGTAATATGTCGCTTCATTAACAAAGGAACCGGTTTCCACAAGACGCCCCACCAGGGCGGCATAGCCGGGATCATTTTTGTCAAGTTTGGTGTCAGCCGGTTTTGTGATGTCCGTGCAAAAGGATTTGCCGCCATCACTGGAATAATATTTTTTCCCGGCATCAAGCGGATCCATGTATTCCCGATAGTGGATGGTAGTATTCCTGACTATCGGATCGGGTTGAAGCTGCGCGATCTGGGCTGCATGGGCGGGGTTGGCTGTGTCCAGATCCGTTTGCAGGGGGTCGCCACCGTTCTTTGTAAACGTCTTTCCCCCATCCCTCGTATAGTAAAACACCTTCCTGTTTCCATCCATTACATAATATGCATCGTAATTCACATTTTTTGCGCTCGAAGCGATCACGATCTCAAGCCTGTCAAGAAAATCTTTTTCCTTCACTGGATCGATGCGGGAATCCGGAGTAGCGCGAGGATTACTGTAAAAGGTCTTTCCATCATGACTATAGGCATACTTTGAAGTCTTTGGATCTCGATATGCAGGTATGTGCGTTATTGCATAAGGCTTTGATACCGTTTTCACTACTTCTTTTGGCTTTAGCTTGGCTATTTCATCCAGATGATCAGGATTAACTGTAGTATATGCGATTTGAAATGGTCTTTCCACATTGTTGATAAAGGTCAAGCCTCCATCGCGAGTATAATATACTTTATTGTCTTCATTCAGATACAGACGCCATGTAAAGCCGAAATCTATCAATCGATTATCATATTGCAGGCGATCAATGATCGCCTTTTCCGCCGGATCACGTGCATCCAGCGGCTTGGAATTGGGATCGCTTGGGCTGAGGATGAACCCGGTATCATAAGCCCCGTTCAGGTAACGATGATATTGATCGCCGGTCACCGGATCCACATACACATCGAACTCATGCGTGGATCTGACCTCCGCCGGCGTCATCCGCAATCTTGCGATGACATCTCCCTGGGTCTCCTTGTCCAAGACAGTGACCATTGGATCATATATATTTGAATAAGGGTCATGACTAGCAGAGAGTCCATAAAGAGGCTAAAAGCAAGTTATGACAATGAAAAACAAGTACGCTTGCCGT
>NZ_CALVHE010000015.1 GCF_944327235.1 uncultured Desulfovibrio sp. | reverse complement strand
GAGTAGACATGGTAACCTCCGTCTCCATACCTACTCTTTTTTGAAGCGTATGGAAATAATGAGTCCTGACCCTAGTGTTGACAGGCCCTGAGCCGCGACAGTGGGAACAAGCGCCGGTCAGGAACGGTAATCGGCGTTCAGGCTGACGTAATCGTGGCTCAGGTCGGAAGCATGTACGGCGGCCACGCCGGGACCGTCGCCCAGCTCGATGCCCACCTCGATGTCCTTGCCCTTGAGCAGCTCGGCAAGCTGGTCTTCCAGATGATCGTTGACGGGCTGACCGTCCCGGAAACGCTCGATGCCGCAGAGGGTCAGGCGCACGGCGTCGGGGTCGATGGCCACGCCGCTGCGGCCCACGGCCGCCACGATGCGGCCCCAGTTGGCGTCCTGCCCGTAGATGGCGGTCTTGACGAGCTGGGAGTGGGCCACGGTGCGCGCCACCTGCTCGGCATCCGCATCGCTGGCCGCGCCGCAGACGCTGATGTGCATGACCTTGGTGGCCCCTTCGCCGTCCTTGACCAGCATGTGGGCAAGGCGGCCCAGTACGTCGGTCAGGGCGTCTTCAAGCTGGCGGGCGTCCTGCTCGGCTGCGGCGGAGACGCCGGAGGCACCATTGGCCAGGCCGAGCACGGTGTCGTTGGTGGAGGTGTCGCCGTCCACCGTGACGCGGTTGAAGGTCTTGGCTACGGCGCGCGCGAACATGTCCTGCCAGGCTTCGCGCTCCACGGCGGCGTCGGTGAGCACCACGGAGAGCATGGTGGCCATGTTGGGGCAGATCATGCCCGCGCCCTTGGCCATGCCCGCCAGTTTCACTTCTCCGCCGGAAAGACGCACCTGCCGGGTCACGAACTTGGGGAAGGCGTCCGTGGTCATGAAGGCGCGGGTGAAGCCTTCGGCATCCTGCGTGCCGAGGCTTTCGGCCAGCGCGGGCACGGCGGCGCGCCACAGATCCATCTTGAGCTGCGCACCGATGACGCCGGTGGACAGGGGCACGATCTCGTGCGGCTGCACGCCCACGGCTTCGGCTACCAGCCGCTGCGTCTCGCGACAGTTCTCAAGCCCTTCGCGTCCGGTGCAGGCATTGGCCTGACCGGAGTTGGCCAGCACGGCGCGGGCCGTGCCGTACCGGGCCAGGATCTCCTGCCCGACCTGCACCGGCGCGGCCTTGAAGGCATTGGTGGTAAAGAGGGCGGCCATGACCGCCGGACGATCGGAGACGATAAGGCCGATATCGTTACGGCCGGGTTTCTTGAAGCCTGCGGCGGCGGCGCCGGCGCGGAACCCTTGAGGCAGATCGCTTTTCATCATTGACCCCGTGGAAGATGGACACATGGAACAAAGGCGGGAATTCCGCCCTTTCGGACACAATTCCCGCCCTTTACGATCAATAAGGCATCATGTTTGCGGTGTCGCGCTAGCTCTTGCTCTTCTGGATCTCGTCGGCAATGGCCTGCGGCACGCGCTCGTAGTGATCGAACTGCATGGTGAAGGTGGCGCGGCCCTGCGTACGGGAACGCAGGTCGGTGGCGTAACCGAACATGGAGGCCAGCGGTACCTGAGCGCGAACGCTCTGCGCGCCGCCCGCACGGGCTTCCATGCTCTGCACGCGGCCGCGGCGGCCGTTGAGGTCGCCCATGACGTCACCGAGGTATTCTTCGGGCGTCACCACTTCCACGTCCATGATGGGCTCGAGCAGCACCGGACCGGCCTGGCGCATGGCTTCCTTGATGGCCATGGAGCCGGCCACGTAGAAGGCCTGTTCGGAGGAGTCCACTTCGTGGTAGCTACCAAAGACCAGGTTGACCTTGAGGTCCACGCAGGGGAAGCCGGCCATGACGCCGGACTTCATGGCATCCTGGATACCCTTGTCGATAGCCGGGATGTATTCCTTGGGGATGACGCCGCCGGTGATGGAGTTGATGAACTCGTAGCCCTTGCCCGGGTTCGGCTCCACCTCGATGACGCAGTGACCGTACTGGCCGCGACCACCGGACTGCTTGGCGTGCTTCATGTCCACCTTGGCGTTCTTGGAGATGGTCTCGCGGTAGGCCACCTGCGGCTTGCCCACGTTGGCGTTGACGTTGAATTCGCGGGTCAGGCGGTCGACGATGATCTCCAGATGCAGTTCGCCCATGCCGGCGATGAGGGTCTGGTTGGTCTCCTCGTCACCCTTGACGCGGAAGGAGGGGTCTTCCTTGGCCAGCTTGTTGAGCGCGGCGGACAGGGCGTCGCGGTCGGCCTTGGTCTTGGGCTCGATGGCCACCTCGATGACCGGCTCGGGGATGTTGAGGGACTCGAGGATCACCTCGCGCTTTTCGTCGCAGAGGGTGTCGCCGGTGGAGGCGTTCTTCAGACCCACGAGGGCCACGATGTCGCCCGCGCCGGCCCACTTGATGTCTTCGCGCTTGTTGGCGTGCATCTTGAGGATGCGGCCGATGCGCTCCTTCTTGCCGGTGTTGGCGTTGTAGACGCCCGTGCCGGACTCAAGGCAGCCGGAATAGATGCGGAAGAAGGACAGATGGCCGATGAAGGGGTCGGAGAAGAGCTTGAAGACCAGACCGGCCAGCGGCTCCTTGTCGTCGCAGTGGCAATCGACGGTCTCGTCTTCCTTGCCGGGGATGTGGCCGACCATGGGCGGGATGTCCACCGGCGAGGGCAGGTAGTCCACCACGGCGTCCAGCAGGGGCTGCACGCCCATGTTGCGGAAGGCGGAGCCGCAGAGCACCGGCACGATGTTCCGGGCGATGGTGGCCTTGCGCACGCAGGAGATGATCTCTTCCTTGGTCAGCTCTTCGCCGCCGAGGTACTTGTCCAGCAGGGCCTCGTCCTCTTCGGCCACGGCTTCGAGCATCTCATGGCGCTTTTCGTCGAACAGGGCCTTCATGTCGGCGGGCACGTCCTCGATGGAGAATTCCGCACCCTTGGAAGACTTGTCGAAACGGATGGCCTTGCCTTCGATGAGGTCCACCACGCCTTCGAACTTGTCTTCAGCGCCGATGGGCAGCTGGAGCGGCACGGCCTTGGCGCCCAGACGGTCGTGGATCATGCCCACGCAGCGGAAGAAGTTGGCGCCGATGCGGTCCATCTTGTTCACGAAGCAGATGCGGGGCACATGGTAGCGGTCGGCCTGACGCCACACGGTCTCGGACTGGGGCTCAACGCCGGCCACGGCGTCGAACACGCAGACGGCGCCGTCCAGCACGCGCAGGGAGCGCTCCACTTCGATGGTGAAGTCCACGTGGCCGGGGGTGTCGATGATGTTGATGCGGCAGTCCTTCCAGAAGCAGGTGGTGGCGGCGGAGGTGATGGTGATGCCGCGCTCCTGTTCCTGCTCCATCCAGTCCATGGTGGATTCGCCGTCGTGGGTCTCGCCGATTTTGTGCGACACGCCGGTATAGAAAAGGATACGCTCGGTAGTGGTGGTCTTGCCGGCGTCGATATGGGCCATGATGCCGATATTGCGCTGTTTGTCTACGGCTACGGTGCGGGACACGGTCTTCCTCCCTGAGGGGATTATGGCTGTTTGATGCGTGAATCAACACCGCGCCCTTGCGGGCGCGGTGTGCTCTCTACGTGGATTACGGATGCGCGGATTACCAGCGGTAATGGGCGAAGGCCTTGTTGGCTTCGGCCATGCGGTGGGTGTCTTCGCGCTTTTTCACCGCGCCGCCGCGGCCGTTGTAGGCATCCAGCAGTTCGGCGGAAAGCTTGGAGGTCATGCCCTTCTCGCCGCGCGAGCGGGCATAGTTGATCAGCCAGCGGATAGACAGGGAGACCTGACGCTCAGGACGCACTTCCATCGGCACCTGATAGGTGGCGCCGCCCACGCGGCGGGCCTTGACTTCCAGGTGCGGCTTGACGTTTTCCAGCGCCTTTTCAAAGGCGCGCATGGGATCTTCACCGGTCTTTTCGGCGAGATTCTCGAGCGAGCTGTAGAAAATCTTTTCGGCAGCGCCCTTCTTGCCGTCGTACATCAGACGGTTGACGAACTTGGTCACAAGGCGGCTGTTGTACAGCGGATCGGGCAGAACTTCCCTCTTCGGGACAGGACCTTTACGGGGCATAATATTCTCCTTGGAAAGGCAGCGGTTGCGGCGTCACCAGCCCCGCAGCGTCGGCGCGCCGCAGGCGCGGCCGAACGTTGCATGACGTACGCCGTGCGCAAAAAAACTACTTCGGACGCTTGGCGCCGTACTTGGAACGGCTCTTGCGGCGATCAGACACACCGGAGGTGTCAAGGGTACCGCGGACGATGTGGTAACGCACACCGGGCAAGTCCTTGACGCGGCCGCCGCGGATGAGCACCACGGAGTGTTCCTGCAGGTTGTGACCTTCACCGGGGATGTAAGCCGTCACTTCGATGCCGTTGGTCAGGCGCACACGGGCGACCTTACGCAGAGCCGAGTTAGGCTTTTTCGGGGTGGTGGTGTACACGCGGGTGCACACGCCGCGACGCTGCGGGCAGGCCTGCAGGGCCGGGGTCTTTTTGCGCTTCACCACCGCCTTCCGCTCGATGCGGATGAGCTGGTTGATAGTAGGCATGGATTCCTCCAGATATTCTTGACCACGTTGGGACGGCGGGCACCATGCCGACACCGTCCAGAGCGGCGAACCATACGCAATTTGTTCCGATCTGTCAAGCGGTGCGGCCCGCGAACCGCATGGACCGCCGTTGCGCGGGCCTTCAGTTCTTCCCGCCGTAATCGCGGGGCAGACGGCAGCGGGGCGGGAACTCGCCTTCCAGCTCCAGCAGCGGTCGCCGCAGCAGCATGTCGCAGATGCCGGGCATGAGGTCGTCGTCCCAGGGGATGATGTCGTAGATCTCGCCGGGGCCGCCCAGCGGATGTTCCGTCACGCTGCCGTCATCGGCAAGGTGGTAGAGCATGAGCCCGCCCCCTTCCGCCTGGTGGCGCTGGGAGGAGCCGCCCAGCAGCCAGCCGTCCGGCAGGCGCAGGCAGCCGCGCAGGAAGTGGCTGCTCGTGATCTTCCAGCGCCGCACCTCGCGCAGCAGGCCGTGCTCGTCCTCCTGGAAGCGGAAGAATTCGCCGCTGGCCGAGGAACAGCAGTAGATGTCTCCCTCATGCGCGTAGAGCGAGTGGGGGCAGTTCAGGCCGCTGGCCACGATGCGGGTCAGCGTGTGCCCCTGATGGCGGCGCATGGCGAAGATGACGCCCCAGCCTTCCTTTTTCCAGGCAAGGGAGGAACGCTTCCAGCGGTCGAAGGGCTGATGGTTGAAGGCCGACGCCAGCACGCCGTCGCGCCACGGCACGAAGTCGTTGAGATGGATGGCGTCCGGCGGCAGGTCATCGCCCCAGCCTTCCAGCGGCGAGAGGGTGAGGCTCGCCGGACCGCCGCTGTGCAGCAGGATGCGCGAATTGCCGGTATCCGCGATGCCCAGCAGGGAAGTGCCCAGCGGCTTGACGCTGTGGGCTAGGTTCTCGTGGGGGCCGGGCAGGCGTACGGCTGTGAGCCCTTCCGCGTCCAGCCGCTGCAACATGCTGTCCGAGGCGACGTAGAGCGCCCCGTCGTGACGGCAGACGCCGCAGACGCGCAGCACGTTGCCCGGACAGTACCAGAAGGCCCGCCGCTGTTCCACATCATAGCCAACCAGAGAGACGGCGCTGTTGACACAGCCCAGCAAGACCCGCATGGCGACTCCTTTCGTGCGGCAGGAAGCGGCGGCTTCGCCGCTTCAGCGCAGATCAAACAGTTTTTTGAGCGACAGCAGAAAGGCTGCCAGTCCCAGCAGCGTGGCCAGCACCACGATGCGGCAGAGCCACAGCGCCGCATACCCCAGAAAAACGCCGATGGCCGCCGCAAGGATGAAGCGGATGGCGATATTGATGATGCCGGCTTTGCCGGATGTCCAGCGCACGGCGAGAACGCCGATCCCGCACAGCAGGATCAATCCCAGGAATATGGCGTACACAGGTCATGCCCTCCGGCGTCGTCACGTTGTCGCCCACATCGGGGCGTATCGCCACGACCGTCCAAATGACGGGTCACAGCTGGGCAAGATGCCGCGGGAAGGTCGTCGGCTGCCCCATCCCGCGCAGGATCACGAGCGGGAGGCTGGCTGGCCGCATGTTCGACCGTTCCCTGTCTCATTTCAGGTAACGCTCCAGATACCAGATGCCGCCATGACCGGCAACCAGCCCCGCAGGGGGAACAGGGGGACAGGCAGCCTTTTCCATGATCCGGCGTTTGCGGGAATACTCTCCTCTTCATGGCCGCTGCTGGTGCGTTTTGCTTTTGGAAAAAGGCTGGATGCGAGGCGACAGCACAGCGCCGCCCGGCCCGAACCAAGCGGGAAGACCGCGTCTTTCCCACGAAGCGACAGGCCGTATGGTTTGAAATGCAAAGCGTTTCAAACGGACAAAGCCCTAGAGCCTGTTAACACTAATTTTACAAATAATTTCAATGCATAAGCCCATCGACCGTACACGCTCCGCTTACCATAGAGGGGGGACCTCGTGTCCCTGATTCTTCCCCCGGTAAAAGCGCGCTGGGGAAGGGATGGGGGGCCTGGGGGGGAGGGGAACCCCTCCAGCGCCGGCAGCGACCCAACGGGCGGCCGCAGGCCGTGTCCGTTAGGCGACGCAGGAGCCTTACGGACATCGACAGCAGAGCGAGGGGTTCCCCTTCCCCCCAACAGACAACGAATAGTGTTAACAGGCCCTGGATGATCAGCGAGAGCAGCGCGAAAGCTCCCACAGGAAGAGTGATCGGCAGGAGCAGGACGCACAGCGCCGGCAGGATCTCCAGCGGGCAGAGCCAGAGCACGAACAGGAGCGCACGCTGCGTCGGCCGTTTCCGCCAGGGGATCGCCTTGCGGTAGCGCCATGCGGTGATGATGATGGTGAAATTCAGGAACATGCACAACGGACTGAGGGCCATCGCCGCATCCAGTGTGATCCCGTTCGGTGAAAAGGTGGTGTGGAGCACGCGCTCAAGGAAAGGCTGCGGCAGATGATGCGCCGCCATGAAGCATATCTCCAGCAGCAGACGACAGAACAGGGCCCCGATCAGGGTGTTCCTGAGGCACTTGTCTTGCGACTGCCGCAGCAGGCGGCGGATGGGCACAAGGGCGGCGGCCATGTTGGCCAGATCTATCCCGGTCAGCAGCACTGTCTCCTCCCTCGGCTGGATAGAGCGTTTTGCCATCGAAAAGGCAGGATGCGGGGCGGCGTCACAGCGCCGCCCGGCCCAACGAGAGCGGAAAAACCGTGTTCTTTCCGCGAAGCGACAGTCCGTATGGTGTGGAACGCAAAGCGTTGCACTCGGAAAATCCTCTATTGGCCGCTCAACCAGATCTGCAGGCCGCTCCCCACCGGCATGATCAGTATGCCTATCGCCGGCAGCATCTCCAGCGGGCAGAGTCGGAGCAGGAGCCGGAGGGTCTGGTGTGTCGGGGTTTCCTGCGGGGAAAGCTTCTTGCGGTAACCCCATGCGGCAATGATGATGAAGAAATTCAGGAACAGGCACGCCAGCCCCAAGACCAGCCAGGAGTACACCGTGAGCCCGGGAGCCTGCAGCAGATGGTATGCCGCAAGGAAGCCTATCTCCAGCAGCAGTCGGCAGATCAGGAACCCAATGAGGATGTCCCTGAGGTACACGGCCTGCGGCTGTCCCGCCAGACGGCGGATAGCCACAAGGGCGGTGGCCATATTGGACACAACGATCCCGGTCAACAGCATAGCGTCCTCCCTCTGCTGGATAGAGCATCTTGCCTTTGAAAAAGGCAAAATGCGAGGCGGCGCTGTGCCGCCATCTTCCTTGTTGTCGTTTTCAAGGGCAAAATGCGCTACGGGAGCGCCACCGTCAAGGCGAGGAACAGCCCCGTCAGCACTATGACCAGCATCACCAGGGTCAGCCAGAAAACGAGATCGATATAGCGGACCGGGCGGCCGTCTTCCAGCGACATCGTTTGGCGATAACGGCGGGCGGCATACAGGATGACGACCGGGATGCACAGCGCTTTCAGATATGCCAGGGGAGCAGGCAGATCCATGCCCTCCGGCAGGAATTTTGCCGCTATGCCGAGCGCATCCAGAGAAATGAGGCAGATCAGCGCCGCCAGCAGCGTATTCCTGTATCGTCGCGTCCGCGGCTGGCCGAGCAGATAGCGCACAGCCAGCAGATAGACCACGATGGTGGCCAGCTTGAAGCCGATGAGGCAGAAAGTCGCGCAGTACCAGACAATCATCACACTGAAGGGGATGGGGTCCATACGTCCTCCGTTGAGCGTGATTTACGTTGGCGAGGCTTCACATCTCAGATCATAGCGCAATTTGCATCCAAGCGTTTCGCGGAAAAACGCGGTTTTTCCACGCTCTTTTGAGCGGCGGCGTTCGTCTGGACGGCGTTCGCCATGACTGGTCTTATATCGTCTAAAGAGACTGGGGGATGTTTCAGAAAATCGCGGCCATGAACAAGATGATGAGAGGGAGGACGAACCGCATCAGCACCAGCACCAGCACCACCACTTCCAGTATGGAGAACCAGTAGACGAGGCTGATGCACAAAAACGGGTGGAAAGGTTCGCTCGACATCGTTTTGCGGTAGCGTCTGGCGGCATACAGCGTGACGAAGGTCTGCGGCAAGCACAGCAGTTGCACATACTCAATCATCTTGAAAAGGCTCGTTTCCTGCGGCAGGAATGTCGCCCCCACGCTGAGCGCATTCAGCAGCAGGCGAAGGATCAGCGACGACAGCAGGATGGTCCTGTACGGCTGTTTTCGCGGCTGTGTAAACAGATAGCATGCGGTCAGAAAGAATATCGCTGTAGAAATAATATCGTAGAAAGTTCCAACAGTAACCATGTCGTTTTCAAGGAGGTTAAGCAGGCTTCCTTCCATACAGCGCATACTCCTGATGTGGTATGTGCGGGCATGCGATCGACGGGGATCGCCTTTCGAGTGGCCTGCAGGATAGAGGATACCAGAGAAAGCCCGCCATGCAAATAGCGGGATGTACTTTGCGCCAATCTTGATGTGGTCGTTACAGCTTTTTGAGTGGATATTTGCAGCGCAGGAGGCTGCATCCTGCCTGTCGTTCAGCGGTTTCTCGCATGGCTCAGTGCGGGAAAAGGCGGCCTTGCGGCATGCCGGTACTGCTGGGCTGTTTTTTCCGACGCCTCTGCGTAAAAGTATGGCTTTGCAGGGGCGGTACGCGCAGGCGTGCCGCCGTCGCGCTCGGGATGTGCCGCCACCTCCTGTTTTGTCTTTTTCAAGGGCGAAACGCTCAAAGGCAGGCCGCGCTTCCCCGGAGGGAGGCGCGGCCTGGGTGGACCGGAAGCGCGTATCCCGTCCGCCTGTCGCGACGGGGCGCATCCCCCGCCGCGGCAGGATGAGGTCTTACAGACGTTCGATGACCAGACGGCCCATTTCCTTGCAGCCGACCAGCGTCTTGCCGGCTTCCATGATGTCGCCGGTGCGGTAGCCTTCGGCCAGGGTGGCGCGCACGGCCTTTTCCACGGCGGCGGCTTCCTCTTCCAGCTTGAAGGCCATGCGCAGGAGCATGGCGGCGGAAAGGATGGTGGCCAGCGGATTGACCTTGTCCTGTCCGGCGATGTCCGGGGCCGAGCCGTGGATGGGCTCGAAGAGGCCCGGACCGGACGCGCCCAGCGAGGCCGAAGGCAGCATACCCAGCGAACCGGTGATGACCGAAGCTTCGTCGGAAAGGATGTCACCGAAGATGTTGCCGGTCACGATGACGTCGAACTGCGAGGGATCGCGCACCAGCTGCATGGCCGCGTTGTCCACATACATGTGGCTGAGTTCGATGTCCGGGTAATCCTTGTGGGTCTCTTCCACCACGCTTTTCCAGAGACGGGAGGTCTCGAGCACGTTGCTCTTCTCCACGGAGCAGACCTTCTTGCGGCGCTGGCGGGCGGCCTCGAAGGCCACCTTGGCGATGCGGCGCACCTCTTCCTCACTGTAGATCATGGTATTGAAGCCCACGCGCTGCCCATCGCGGGTCTCGATGCCGCGCGGCTCCCCGAAGTAGATGTCGCCGGTGAGTTCACGCACCACGATGAGATCAAGACCGCGAGCGGCCACATCGGGCCGCAGCAGGCAGGCCCCGGCCAGTTCGGGCAGGAGCATGGCCGGGCGCAGGTTGGCGAAGAGGCCCAGCGCCTTGCGGATGCCGAGCAGGCCCTTCTCGGGACGGATGGACGGATCGAGGTTGTCCCACTTGGGGCCGCCCACAGCCGCCAGGAACACGGCGTCGGCCTTGCGGCAGGCTTCCACCGTGGCGTCGGGCAGGGGGCCGCCGGTGGCGTCGATGGCCGCGCCGCCGATGAGGGCGGTCTCGAACACGAATTCATGGCCGAATTTGGCCGCCACGGCCTTGAGCACGGCCACGCCCTGTTCCATGATCTCGGGGCCGCTGAAGTCCCCGGGCAGCAGACAGATGGTCTTTTTCATTGCAGTACCTCGCGGGGCCGACGGCCCCGGCTGTGGGAAAAAAGGCCCGGAGCCGTTCGACTCCGGGCCGAAAAACTAGCCCTGGGCGGCCAGACGTTCCTTGACGTAGTTGACCATGCCGCCCTTTTCCACGATGCGGGCCATGGAGGCAGGCAGGGGCGGGCAGGCGATCTCCACGCCGTTGGTCAGGTCGCGGATGATGCCGGCGGCGGCGTCGATCTCCAGTTCGTCGCCGTCCTTGAGCTTGTCCACATCATCGCCCACTTCCAGCAGGAGCAGGCCCATGTTGAAGGCGTTGCGGTAGAAGATGCGGGCAAAGCTGTGCCCGACCACCACCGGGATGCCCGCGCCGAGGATGGCGATGGGCGCGTGTTCGCGGGAGGAGCCGCAACCGAAGTTGCGCCCCGCCACCATGATGTCGCCGGGCGTGACGCGCTTCACCCAGTCCGGTTCCAGACCGGCCATGCAGTTCTCGCCCAGTTTCTTGGGGTCGGTGGTCACGAGGAAGCGCGCGGGGATGATGGCGTCCGTATCGATATGTTCGCCCACCTTGTGGGCCTTACCCTTGAATTTCATGATCTGTCCTCCTGCTTACAGTTGGTCGGGACCGGCCACGCAGCCCGCCACGGCGCTGGCGGCCGCCACCACGGGGCTGGCAAGGTAGACTTCGGACTGCAGACTGCCCATACGGCCGCGGAAGTTGCGGTTGGTGGTGGCCACGGCGCGCTCGCCGTCGCCAAGGATGCCCATATGGCCGCCGAGGCAGGGGCCGCAGGTGCAGGGGCCGACGATGCAGCCCGCGTCCATGAAGGTCTCCAGCAGACCTTCCTTGAGGCTCTGCTTCCAGACGGCGGGCGTGGAGGGCAGCACGATGCAGCGCACGCCCTTGGCCACCTTGCGGCCGCGCAGGATCTCCGCCGCGTCGCGCATGTCGCTGATGCGGCCGTTGGTGCAGGAGCCGATGACCACCTGCTGGATGGGGGTGTCCCGCACTTCGGAGACGTTCTTCACGTTGGACGGCAGGTGCGGACAGGCCACCACCGGCTCCTGCCCGGTGACGTCGATGTCCACCACCCGCTCATACTGCGCGCCGGGGTCAGCGGCCAGTTCCAGCGTCACGCCGGGGCGGCCGTGTTCGGCGCAGTAGCGGCGGGTCTGCTCGTCCACGGCGAAGAGGCCCACCTTGCCGCCGGCCTCGATGGCCATGTTGGCGATGGTCAGGCGGCCTTCCACCGGCAGCTCGTCGATGACCTTGCCGCCGAATTCCAGCGCCTTGTAGAGCGCGCCGTCCACGCCGATGGTCTTGATGAGCAGGAGCATGAGATCCTTGGCCCGCAGCCAGCGGGGCATGTCGCCCGTCACGTTGACGCGGATGGTGGGCGGCACCTTGAACCAGGTCTCGCCCAGCGCCATGCCCGCGGCGATGTCCGTGGAGCCCATGCCCGTGGCGAAGGCCCCGAGGCCGCCGTAGGTGCAGGTATGGCTGTCCGCGCCGATGACCACGTCCCCCGGGCCCACCAGGCCGCGCTCGGGCAGCAGGGTGTGTTCCACGCCGCAGTCGCCGCCTTCATAATAATGGGTGATGCCCATCTCTTCAGCGAATTTGCGCGTCACCATGACCTGATTGGCGGAGTCGATGTCCTTTTGCGGGGTGAAATGGTCCATGACCAGCGCGATCTTGTCCTTGTCGAAGACCTGTTTCGCGCCCATGCCGCGGAAGGACTTGATGGCCAGCGGGCCGGTGATGTCGTTGGCCAGCACCAGAGAAAGGCGGCACTGCACGATCTGGCCGTCACGTTCGATGACGTCGTCCGTATGGGCCTGCAGGATTTTTTGTGCAAGCGTCTGAGGCATACAATACTCCTTTGCGGCGGCCCGTGGCCGCCCGATGTGGGAAAAATACGTCCGCCCGCGCCCCCTGCGGGGGGAAGCGCTAGCCGTGCTGGCAGTGCAGGCGTTCGCCTTCCTTTTTCTTCTTGGCCAGGTTGTTGAGCGCGTTCACATAGGCGCGGGCGCTGGCCACCAGGATGTCGGGATGCGCGCCCCGGCCCACGGCCTTGTACTGGCCTTCGCCCAGCCGTACGGTCACTTCGCCCAGGGCGTCCGTGCCGCTGGTGATGGCGTTGATGGCGTACTGTTCCAGCTCCGGTTCCCGGCCCAGCATATCGTTGATGACGTTGAAGATGGCGTCCACAGGCCCCACGCCGAAGCCCGCGCCGCTGCGCTCCATGCCGTCGATGTCCATGAGCACGGCCGCCGTGGGCGGCACGCCGCCCGCATCGGAGCTCTGCACGCTCACATGCCGCAGGCGGAAGCGGTCGGGCAGGCGGTAGACTTCTTCCTGCACCAGCGCCATGAGGTCGTCGTCGTGCAGGGTCTTCTTGCAGTCGGCCAGCTTCTTCACGGCCTCGAACACCAGCTGCAGCTGCTCGTCGTCCAGCTTGTAGCCCATGCTCTCGAACTTGTTGCGGACGGCGTTGCGGCCCGAATGCTTGCCGATGACCAGGCTGGATTCCGTGCGGCCCACGGACTGCGGGGTCATGATCTCGTAGGTCTCGCGGTTCTTGAGCATCCCGTCCTGATGGATGCCCGATTCATGGGCAAAGGCGTTGGCGCCCACGATGGCCTTGTTGTTGGCGATGGGCTGGCCGATGGTCATGGAGAGCAGGCGGCAGGAGGGATAGAGCTGCTCGGTGCGGATGCTGTGCTCAAGGTGGTAGAGGTCGTGCCGCACGCGCAGGGCCATGACCACTTCTTCCAGCGCGGCATTGCCCGCCCGCTCACCGATACCGCCGATGGTCACCTCGGCCTGCCGTGCGCCCACCCGCAGGGCGGCAAGGGTGTTGGCCACCGCCAGACCGAGGTCATTGTGGCAGTGCACGCTGAAAATGGCCTTGTCGCTGTTGGGCGTGTTCTCGATGACGTACTTGATGAGGGCCGCGAATTCGTCCGGCTGGGCATAGCCCACGGTATCGGGCAGGTTGATGGTGGTCGCCCCGGCCTTGATGGCCGTCTCCACCACCCGGCAGAGGAAATCCTTGTCCGAACGGGAGGCGTCCTCGGCGGAGAATTCCACGTTGTCGGTATAGCCCGCGCAGCGACGCACCCCGGCCTCGATCATCTGGAGCACCACCTCCGGCTCCTTGCGCAGCTTGTGCTTCATGTGCAGGGGAGACGTGGAGAGGAAGGTGTGGATGCGCGGACGCCGGGCCACCTTGACGGCCTCCCAGCAGCGGTCGATGTCGTTGTCCACGCAACGGGCCAGACCGGCGACCTGGATGTCGCCCGCCTGCTGGGCGATGCTGCGCACGGACTCGAAGTCGCCGGGGCTGGAAGCCGGGAAGCCCGCTTCCATGATGTCCACGCCCAGCACTTCCAGCTGATGGGCCAGGCGCAGTTTCTCCTGAAGATTCATGGTCGCGCCGGGCGACTGCTCGCCGTCACGCAACGTAGTGTCGAAAAAGTAAACCTTGTTGTCCATGATGCACATCTCCTCTGGCATGGCGCATCCTCTTCGGGACGATTGCCTGCATAACGTCCGCCCTGCGGCGGTCTGACCGGAAAAGATGTGCCACGCGCGTGGCGGCCGTTACGCAGCCTTAGTCGTCTGTAGACGATAGGGCGCGTAGCAGCTGACGGTTGCGACGGGGAAGGATCACCAGCGTGTAGACGATGCCGCCGGCGATATAGAGGGCGCAGAACAGGAAGCCGAAGACCCTCGGCTGGGAGTAGACCAGCGCCAGCGCCAGCAGCGCCCCCACCAGAGAGCGGATGGGGTGGGCGCGCAGGAAGTCATACTCCTTGAAGGAGAAATAGCGCACCCGGCTGACCATGAGCAGGCCCACGAAGATCACGAGCAGAAAGCAGACATAGGGGACGGCGGGCGTCAGGAAGTCGGGCAGCATACCCGAAAAGAGCACGAAGGTCGCCAGCGTGCAGCCGCCCGCCGGGATGGGCAGCCCGATGAAGAAACGCTTGCTCACGAAGGTGGTGCTGACGTTGAAACGGGCCAGACGCAACGCCCCGCAGGCGGCATAGATGAAGGCCACGGCCACGCCCCAGCGCCCGAAGGCCTCGAGCTGCCACTGCCACATGAGCATGGCCGGCGCCACGCCGAAGGCCACCAGATCGGCAAGGGAATCGTACTGGACGCCGAACTCGCTGGCCGTGCCGGTCAGACGGGCCACCTTGCCGTCCATGCCGTCCAGCAGGGCGGAAAGGAAAACAGCGTACACCGCGGCCTCGAAACGTCCCTGCACGGCCCAGACCATGCACAGGAAACCCATGAACATGCTCAGGGACGTGATGAGGTTGGGGAGGACATAGACCCCCCGGTGCGGGGCTTTCTTGCCATGCTGCGGCGTGCTGTTCTCCACGGTCTTTTCCATAACGGGGCCGATCCCTTGCGGCTTACTGGGTCTCGCGTCGGGCCACGACGCTCTGTCCGGCGAAAACGTGTTCGCCCACAAATACGCTGGGAGCATATCCTTCGGGCAGGTAAAGGTCAACTCGCGAACCGAAGCGGATCATGCCGCAGCGCTCGCCGCGCGTCAGGCTGTCGCCGGGTTCGGCGCGACAGACGATGCGCCGGGCGATGAGTCCGGCGATCTGCACCATGGTCCAGGTGCGGCCGTCAGGCTCGCGCAGGCGCAGCGCGCAGCGTTCGTTCTCTTCCGCGGCCTTGTCGTAGGCGGCATTGAAGAACTTGCCCGGCCAGTAGCGGATCTCCTCCACCGTGGCCGTTATCGGGCTGCGGTTCACATGCACGTTGAAGATGTTCATGAAGATGCTCATGCACATGCGCCGTTCCCCGGTCAGGGGATCGGGCCGCTCTTCGATGCGGATGACGCGCCCGTCGGCGGGGCTGACGGCCAGTCCGTCCGCCTGCGGGACCACTCGCTCGGGATCGCGGAAGAAGTGCAGGGAAAACCAGCAGCACAGCAGCAGGAGCACGGCGCAGATGCCGGAACCCAGCAGGGCGAAGATCAGTGCCGCCAGGGCGGTCAGGCCGATGACCGGCCAGCCTTCGGGAGTGATGCCGCAACAGGCAGGGCGCATAACGAACCTCGGTGGCGGCCCTGCCTTGCCGGCAGGCGTTGGGGTAACGCCCGCGTCGGGACGGGCCGATGTCATTTTTATGGGACCGATAGTATATGCTTCCCCGTGGCAACAGGCAAGGGAAAAGCGTCCATGACCTCTCTTGCGCCTCCGTGCGGCAACGGCTATGCTTGACCGATGAGACGTTCCACCCCTGTACTCCTCGCCACGCTGCTGCTGACGGCCTGCGGGCCGAAGGACATCGGCACGGGGACCTCCGAACCGGACCTCGCTCCTCCCGGCGTCAGTTCCGTGGAGAACCTGCGTCAGCCCATGACGGGGGCCAATCCCATCCAGCGCAGGCTGTATTTCTACAATCAGCCTCATATCATGATGCAGATGCAGCAGTCCGGGCTGGACAATTACCGGCGCTACATCAATCGTCATAACGGCGGCGTCGATCCCGAATCGCCCGAATACCGGGAAGTTCCCCGCCAGCGCAGCCCGTTCCGTCAGTAGGGAGCATGAGCGGACGGCCGCCAGTCTCGCCGGTTGTACCTTCCGCGTGTCCCGCCCGCAAAAGGGCAACGCTGTGGATGAGGTGCGCGAGGTCTGTGGACGATCCGCCGTCGCTGCCCGGAGGTCTCATGGAATTGTCGACCCTGCTGGAGACGCTGCTGCTGTCGCTGTTGTCGGTCATCATCGCCGGCGTGCTGGGGCTTGCGGCGCTCATCCTCGTGGTCGGTGACAAGCACCGGCTGGACCGTTCCCAGCCGCCGCGCAGTCGATGGCAACTGCTCAAGATCCTTTTCCGCAAGGTGCTGCCGCGCCTGTTTGCCGTATTGGTGCTACGGCAGCCGCTGACGGAGGAAGAGGTGTGCTGGGCACGTCGGAATGAGGCGGACGCGTCGGCCGCTTCTGCCCCGGAAGGACCGGGAACGGCAAGCCCGCTGCCGGAGGCGCCTTCCCAGCCTGTTCGCGGCGGCACGAGCCGTTATGCGGAATGGCTGCGGCAGCACAGGCGGCACAAGGACAAGACGGCTCCCTGATCGCGTGGAGGGCGCGTCGTTGCTCTCGCGCGGGTCTCGTCGTATGCTCGGCGTGTTGTCGCGCCTTGGCGCGAGGGACGTTGCGGAGGCGTGCCCGCGTGGGCGGCCCTCCGTCGTCCGCTACCCGTCCTGAACGATTCATACGAGGAGACGAATGGATCCCATAACCCATGCCGCTTCCGGGGCCGTGGCCATGCTGGCCCTGCCCCGCCGTCCCGCCACCCGCTGGGCCGTGCCGCTGGCCGCCCTGGTGGCCGCCTTCCCGGATATCGACATCGCCTTCATTCGCGGGCCGCTGCAATTCCTGCAGCTGCACCGCGGCATCACACATGCGCTGTTCTATCTGCCCCTGCTGGCCCTGCTGCTGGCGCTGGCGGCCCGTCCGCTCTGGAAACGGGATACGCCGGGCCGCTGGCCGCTGCCGCTGGTCTGGCTCTTTTTCGGCGGGCTCATCCTCCTGCATATCTGGCTGGACTGCATCACCACTTACGGCACCATGATCTTCCTGCCTTTCTCGGCGGAGCGGGTTCGCCTCAACGGGGTGTTCATCATCGACCTGCTGCTGACGCTGCCTCTGCTGGCGGCGGCCTGGTTTGCCCTGCGCCGTTGCACGGTGCGCCCGGCGCGTCTTGCTCTGCTCTGGCTGGTGCTCTATCCCTGCTGCGCCATCGGACTCAACAGTCATCTTGCCGCCGCCTACCGGGCCGAGCTGACCGGACAGGGCCGGGAGATCGAGCGGCTCGTGGTGCTGCCGGACGCCTTTTCGCCGGTCTTCTGGCGGGCGCTTTATGAAGAGCGCCAGCCCAACGGTCTCGTGGTGCGTGCCGACGGGCTCACCGCGCTGGGCCGGGCGCATGAGCGGGGTTTCCCCCGGCCTGCCCTCAGGCCGGAGCTGGCCGCAAGCCTGCGGGAGCAGTCCACCATCTGCCGGGATTTCCTCGACTTCAGCCTGCTGCCGCTGACCATGCCCGTCCCGAAGGGTCTGCGTCCCGCGGATGCCGTATCCGCGCCGGACGAACAGGAGGCGGCCGCGGCGCGGCCGGAGGCCCTGCGCGGTTATCTGGAGATATCGGATGAGCGTTTCGGCAGCAGTCTGCGCTTCGTGCGCTGGATCATGCGCCACCGGGCGGGGGAGGGCGGTTCGCCCTTCCGGCTCTTCGTGGAGCTGGGGTACGCGCCGGATGCCATGCCGCGCCTGCTGCGCGAGCGTCTCTATCTGCCGGACAGCGGCCGGGATTCCGGCTGGCAGCCGCCGCGTCCGCCGCAGCCCGCACAGGGGCTGGACTGGTGGCTTGGCCTGCGCTGAGGCGGACCGCAATGCGTTTGCCGTCTTGTTGCGGCGCTTGCGCTCCGACTGCGGATGACGGCCTGTAGGCGGGGCCGTGGAGCCGCTGACCCACGCCGCGACGGGCGTCGTCGCGCTGCTGGCGCTGCCTCGCGTTTTGCCCTTTTCAATGGCCGAACGCTCTGGCCGGAGGCTGATGGCGGCCGTCGTCCTGATCTCCCTTGTGCCGGATCTGGACGCGCTTGCCCTTCTGGCCGGGCCGAGGCCCTTCCTCGTCTGGTATGGCGGCCTCCTGCACAGTCTGGCGCTGGTCCCTCTCGTGGCCATCGGCTGTATTCCCCTGTTCCGGCTGTTCCGGCCTCTCCGGCAGCCGGACACGTCGCCGGCTTCGTGGACGCGCGTCTGGCTGTTCTGCTGCGGGCTGCTGCTCCTGCACCTCTGGCTGGATGTCGTCACGCCCTGGGGCATCAAGCTGTTTTCTCCCTTTTCCGGGGAGCGCTGGCGCGGTAACGCCGTATCCTGTCTTGATCCGCTCATGCTGCTGCCGCCGCTGGCCGTCGGCATCCTGGCCGTGCGGCGGCGCAGTCCGCGTCCGGCCCGCTGGGCGCTGGTCTGGCTCGTGTGCTATCCCTGCCTCGGACTGGCGTACAATGCGTTCCTTGAACAGTCCTGCCGGGCGGACTTCGCGGCGCAGCGGCGGCATATCGGCCGCCTTGCCGTGCTGCCGGATGTGGTCGTGCCCGGCCTGCGGCGCGTCGTCTACGAGGAGGAGCTGCCCAAGATGACGACCCTCGTTTGTACCGAGGGCCTGCTCGCGCCGGGGCGTTTTTACGGGCGGCGTCTGTGCGAGTTCACCTCGCCGGAACTGCCCGCGCGCCTGCGCGCCTCGTCTCCGGTGGGGGCGGCCTTTCTGGACGCGTCCTTTTTGCTCTGGACGCCGGTCCCGCCCGACAGGGCGGCGGCCTGGGCCGGGGGTGAACATGTCGTCCTCGTGCAGGATGAGCGTTTCAGCAGCAACCTCCCAGCGGTGCGGCGCTTTCTGACAGGCTTTTGGGGCGATCCGCCCGCGCCGCTGCGACTGCGGCAGGTGTACCGCCGGGACTCCGGACAGCAGGGATCGCCATTGCGCGAGGAGCTGTACCTGCCGTTCGGGGCCTGGACGTTCCGGGGGCGGACGCCCGCGTCGGGGCTGGACGCGGAGCCCGGCCTCCGGTAAAGACATCAGCCACACCAACACCATCGAGGACTGCATGGACAACGTCTTTTCCCATATGGACAGCCGGGGCAACGTGTGCATGGTGGATGTCGGGCACAAGCCCGCCACCCGGCGCGTGGCCGTGGCCGAAGCCCTTGTGCGGCTGGCTCCCGCCACTCTGGACTTGCTGCGGCGCGCGGCCCTGCCCAAGGGGGACGTGCTCACCTGTGCCAAGATCGGCGGCATCATGGCCGCCAAGCGCACGGCGGAGCTCATCCCCATGTGCCATCCGCTGGGCCTGAGCTATGCGGACGTGCGCTTCGAGATCGACGAGGCCGCCTCCACCATCCGTATCCTGAGCGAAGCGCGCACCGACGGTCCCACCGGCGTGGAGATGGAAGCCATCGTGGCCGCGCAGATGGCGGCCGCCACCATCTACGACATGTGCAAGGCCGTGCAGCGGGACATCGTCATCGAGCTGGTGCGCCTGCTGCTCAAGGACGGCGGCAAGAGCGGCCGCTTTGAGGCCCCGGACGCCCGCCTGCCCGAGGATATGGGGAGGCAGGACGCATGACCTTCCCGCATATCGACCCCATCGCCTTCAGCATCGGCTCGCTCCATCTGCGCTGGTACGGGCTCATGTATCTTTTCGCCTTCGTGGGCGGCTGGCTGCTGGGCCGCCTGCGGGCTTCGCGGCCCAATTCGGGCTGGCGCGCGCAGGACGTGGACGACTTGCTGACCTTCGTCATGCTGGGGGTCATCCTCGGCGCGCGTCTGGGCTATGTGCTCTTTTACGATCTGGCGGAGTACATCCGCGACCCGCTGGAGATCTTCCGCGTCTGGAACGGCGGCATGTCCTTCCACGGCGGCCTGCTGGGCGTGTTGGGGGCCTTCTGGTATTTTTCCCGCACGCGCGAGAAGCCTTTCCTCGATGTGGCGGACTTCATCGCGCCGCTGGTGCCGCAGGGGCTCTTTTTCGGCCGCATGGGCAATTTCATCAACGGCGAGCTCTGGGGCAAGCCCAGCGATCTGCCCTGGGCCATGGTCTTCCCCTCCGGCGGGCCGTGGGCGCGTCACCCCTCGCAGCTCTATGAGGCCCTGCTGGAAGGCGTGGCGCTTTTCGTGATCCTCTGGCTGTTCTCGTCCAGGAAGCGCCGTCCCGGCGCGGTGGCCGGGCTGTTTGCCCTGCTGTACGGCATCTTCCGCTTCGGGGTGGAGTTCGTGCGCGTGCCGGACGTGCAGCTCGGCTATCTGGCCTTCGGCTGGTTGACCATGGGGCAGGTGCTTTGCCTGCCGCTCATCGCCGTGGGCGGCTGGCTGCTCTGGCGGGCCAGGCCGCACGCCGCTGAATGACGGACATCATTTGACAGACGCGCCGTTTTACGGCTATGCTATCTGGATAGACAGATTTTATCGGGAGGCGTCATGGCCAAGGAAGGTTCCATTGAAGTAGACGGTGTGGTGCAGGAAGCGCTGCCCAATGCCATGTTCCGCGTTGAACTGGAAAACGGGCACGAAGTGCTGGCCCACATTTCCGGCAAGATGCGCAAGTTCTACATCCGCATTTTGCCCGGCGACCGCGTGAAGGTGGAGCTTTCTCCCTACGATCTGACGCGCGGCCGCATCACCTACCGCATGAAGTAGCCTCCCGCTGCGCCTTTTCGGGGAGCGCACCCCCTGCCCCATGTGCAGGCGGTGCGCTTTTCGTCGTTGCGGCGTACGCTGCCGGAAAACGGCGGCTGGAGGATGGGGAAGCTTTCTGCTAGACTCTGGACGCCCGCCCCGTCCGCGAAAGGCCGGATCTTTCCCCGCAACGACGCCATGCGGCGAACGGCTGCCCTGCGTCAGGCGGGAAGATGCTTCCATGCCCGCAGGGGCGTACGCGGGCCGTACCGTCCGTGGAGGCCGTACGCCGTCGCGCGCGGGGCGCAGGGGCGAGGCCGCTTGCGGACGCGCGGCCCATAGGCAGGTACGAGGCCCCGTCCATCTTGCAATCCAGGAGAGATCATGTCCGGCAATACCTTCGGGCGCGTCCTGCGCCTTACCACTTACGGCGAGTCGCACGGCGCGGGCATCGGCGGCATACTGGACGGCTGTCCGGCGGGCCTGCCGCTGAGCGAGGCCGACATGCAGCACGATCTCGATCTCCGCAAGCCGGGGCAGGGGCCCACGGCCACCACGCGGAAGGAGTCGGATACGGTACGTATCCTGTCCGGGGTCTTCGAGGGCCGGACCACCGGCACGCCCATCGCCTTCCATATCGCCAACGAGAACCAGCGTTCGCAGGATTACGGCAATCTGGCCGAAGTCTTTCGGCCGGGCCATGCGGACTGGGGCTTTTTCCAGAAATTCCAGGGCCTGCGCGATCATCGCGGGGGTGGACGTTCCTCCGGTCGCGAGACGGCCGCGCGCGTGGCGGCCGGGGCCGTGGCCCGTCTGCTGCTGGCGACGCACGACATCCGGGTGGATGCCGCGGCCGTGGAGCTGGGCGGCATCGCCGTGCCGCCGGAGGAGCGCGAACTGTCCGAAGCTTTTTCGCGGCCGTATTACGCGGCCTCGGCGGCGGTGGTCAGCCGCTGGGACGAGCGTGTGGCCGAAGCCCGCAAGGCCGGGGACACGCTGGGCGGCATCGTGGAGATCCGCGCCCGCAACGTGCCGCCCGGCTGGGGGGAACCGGCCTTCGACAAGCTGGACGCCTGTCTGGCCCACGCGCTCATGGGCGTGGGCGCGGTCAAGGGCGTGGAGGTGGGCGACGGCTTTGCCGCGGCCCGCAGTACCGGCTCCGCCAACAATGACCCTCTTACGCCGGAAGGTTTTGCCTCCAACCATGCGGGGGGCATCCTCGGCGGCATTTCCAGCGGGCAGGAGATCGTCCTGCGCGCGGCCGTCAAACCCATCGCTTCCATCGCGCGGGAACAGCGGACCATCGACAGGGAAGGCCGCCCGGCCACGGTGCTGGTGGGCGGACGGCATGATCTCTCGGCCATCCCGCGCATCGTGCCCGTGCTGCGGGCCATGACCGCGCTCACGCTGGCCGATGCCCTGCTGTTGCAGGCGCGCATGGCGGCGCTGCCGGAAGACGTGCTGCCGCGGCCGCGTCCGGCCGCCCTGCGGGACGGGCGCTGGTGATGGCCGCTCCGCTGCCTGACGCGACGCCCTTGCGGACCGGTCTTTTCCGCAGTTGCGGTCCGGCCCTGACGGCGGACCTGCACGCGCTGGGCATCACCTGCGTGGGGGACCTGCGTCGTGCCGAGCCTGACGAGTTGTACGCGGCGCTGTGTCGCCTGAGTGGGCCGCAGGATATCTGCGTGCTGGATCAATTGCGCTGTGTGGTGGAACAGGCCCGCGATCCCGCCTGTCCGCCCGAGCGGCGGGACTGGTCCTGGTGGTCGCGGCGGCGCAAGGCGGACGCCGTGCCGTCGCTTTCCCCTGTCCCGGAGGCTTCCCATGAGCGCTGATCTGCCCCTGTTGCAGGACCCCGATGCCGTGGAACTGTGCGGCACGCTGGAGCGGGTCGTTTTCCACAATGAGGAGAACGGCTATACCGTCCTGCGCCTGCAACCGGACAAGCCTCTGCCCGGGCAGAGCAAGGTGCAGGGCGCGCCCGCGCGCGGTCTGAGCCGGGACCCCGTCACCTGCGTGGGCCACATGGTGCATCCGCAGCCGGGCGTACATCTGAGGATCGCGGGCCGCTGGCAGGTCAATGCCCGCTACGGCCGCCAGATCCATTTCGAGCTGGCGGAGGAGATCCTGCCCGCCACCACCGAAGGCATACGGTTGTATCTGGCCTCCGGCCTCATCAAGGGCGTGGGCACGGAGATGGCCGGGCGCATCGTGGAAAGGTTCGGAGAGGACACCATCCGCGTCCTGGATGAAGAACCGGAGCGCCTGCGCGAGATCCGGGGCGTGGGCAAGAAGAATTTCGAGCGCATCTGCCAGAGCTGGCAGGAGCATCGCGGCATCCGGGATCTCATGCTCTTTTTGCAGCCGCACGGCATCACGCCCGCCTATGCGGTCCGCATCTATCGGGCCTATGGCGGCGAAGCCTTGCAGGTGGTGCGGGAGAATCCCTACCGGCTGGCCATGGACATCCACGGCATCGGCTTCGTGACCGCCGACGCCGCGGCCCGCAAGCTGGGGTTCGAGGTGGACAATCCCCTGCGCGTGCAGGCGGGCATCCTCTATGTGCTGCAAAAATCCACAGACGACGGCAACGTCTACCTGCCGCAGGATGAATTGCTGACCCAGGCCTGCGAGCAGCTCGGCGTGGAGGAGCAGCTCGTGCTGGAAGCGCTGGACGTGCTGGAAGGCGAGGAGCGCCTTGTGCGGGAATGGCCGGAAGAGCCTCTCTGCCCCGCGCCGGTGGAGGACGAAGCCGAGATCCCGCCCCTGTCCCCGGCGGTCTACCTGCGGCGCTATCATCATTGCGAATCCAAGACGGCCTTTTATCTCCAGCGGCTGCTGCGCTCGCCCAAGTCCGTACAGTTCAGCGATCCCGATACGCTGGTGGACAAGGTGACGGGGGAACTCAGCATCCAGCTCGCGCCGGAACAGCTCGAGGCCGTGCGCACCGCCGCCCGCAGCAAGGTCATGGTGCTGACCGGCGGGCCCGGCACGGGCAAGACCACCATCATCAACGCCATCATCCGCCTGTTCGGAGAAGTGCGGGCGCGCATCCTGCTGGCCGCGCCCACGGGGCGGGCCGCCAAGCGCATGTCCGAGACATCGGGCCGCGAGGCGCGCACCATCCACCGTCTGCTCGAATACAGCCCCAAGGAGGACGGCTTCGCCCGCAACGAGGACAATCCGCTGGCCTGCGGCCTGCTGGTGGTGGACGAAGCCTCCATGATGGACATCCTGCTGTTCTATCATCTGCTCAAGGCCGTGCCGCTGGGCGCGACGCTGCTGCTGGTGGGCGACGTGCATCAGCTGCCGTCCGTGGGGCCGGGCAACGTGCTGGCCGACATCATCGCTTCCGGCGCGGTGCCTGTGGTGGAGCTGACGGAGATCTTCCGGCAATCGGCGGAAAGCGAGATCATCTGCAACGCCCACCTCATCAATCGCGGTCAGGTCCCCTCGCTGGAGTCCAGCCGGGACAGGCTGTCGGACTTCTATTTCATCCGGCAGGACGTGCCGGAAAAGGCGGCGGATCTCATCGTGGATCTGGTGCGTAACCATATCCCCCGGCGCTTCGGGCTGGACCCCGTGGACGACATCCAGGTGCTCACGCCCATGCATCGCGGGGCCGTGGGCGCGGGCGAACTCAATGCCCGCCTGCAGGAGGCGCTCAATCCTCACGGCACGGAAGTGCGGCGCGGCGATCGGGCCTTCCGCCTGCACGACAAGGTCATGCAGATCCGCAACAATTACGACAAGGACGTCTTTAACGGCGACGTGGGGCGCATCGTCTTTCTGGACGGCAAGGAACGCACCCTGAGCGTCAATTTCGACGACCGCGTGGTGCCCTACGATTTCGACGAACTGGACGAGCTGGCCCCGGCCTACGCCATCTCCATCCACAAGTCGCAGGGGTCGGAATATCCGGCCGTGGTCATCCCGCTCATGATGCAGCACTATGTCCTCCTGCAGCGCAATCTGGTCTATACCGGCGTGACGCGCGGCAAGAAGCTGGTGGTGCTGGTGGGCGAGGCCCGCGCCCTGCACATGGCCGTGAAGAACAACCGTACCCGCATCCGGCATACCCGCCTCACGGAGCGTCTGCGGCCGCCGGATGCCGCCCCGCCCCCGCGTCGGGAGCGGAGATCATAAACGGGCACGGCCCTGCCGTCAGATCTGGAGCCCCGCGCCGCATTGCGGTTTGCCGCAAGCAGCTTGCGGAGAGGCGTCGCTCCGCCCGGCCCTTCCGGGGAGGGCGATGGGAAAGGCATTTGCAATTCGTGGCAAATAGGATAAGGAGAATCGACGGCACGCTTGCCGGATACCCGGCCTTGTCGGAAAAGGAGCAGAATCATGGCTGAAGAAAACAAGCGTCTCGGCGTCGTCATCGACAGCAGCAAGGACAGCGACATCGACCCCGAACTGGCGGATGAAATCCTGCGTGACGATGATAATTACGTTCCGCGCAACAGCCTCGGCGGCGGCGCGGCCGACGCTCTGCTGCGCGCCAATTCGTCCGCTCCTGTCGCGCCCAACCGCATCATCGGCATCGCGGCCATGGTCTGCGCGGTCTCCAGCGTCTTTATCCTTGCTCCGCTCTTCATCCCGCCGGCGGTGGTGCTGGGGTGTGTGGCCCTCTGGAGGAAGCAGTATTTTCTGGGCATCATGGCCCTGCTGATCTCCATCTTCTCCTTCTTCACGTCCGCCACCATCATGACGGCGGTGAACAAGTTCCTCATGTAGGCAGCCTGGACCGATCGTCCCGCCGGAGCGTACGCGTCGCATGATGCCGCCGGGCAGCTCCAACTGCCGCCGCTCGCGGCGGAGCGGAGGATCATGCGCCACGCCAGCGCAGGCGGGCAGGGATGCGGCATCCCGGACGACATGACGCCGCGTGACGCCTCGAGCATTTTGCCCTTGAAAAGGGTGGGATGCGAGGAGGTACACAGCGCCGCCCGGCCCAACCCAAGGGGAAAACCGCGTTTTTTCCGCGAAGTGACAGGCCGGATGGTTTGAAGCGCGAAACGTTTCAAACAGAAAATGTTCCATGACATATTCGGGGGGAGCCGACGCGAACGACCGTGCATCTCGCGTCAGTTCCCCCCGTTATCGATATGCCCCGCATGGCTTGCGTCCATGCGGGGCATATCCTTTCCGCGTCTAGCTGTTCTTGAGATCTTCGACGATGTGGCTCAGGTTCTGAGTCTGCGTGTTCAGGCTCTCCACAGCGGCGGCCGCCGTACGCATGGCGCGGGCAAGCTCGTCGGCCCGCTGGTTGACCTCGCTGATGGAGCGGTTGATCTCCTCACTGGCGGCGGATTGCTGTTCGCTGGCCGCGGCGATGGCACGCACCTGATCCGAGGAGGTCTCGATGAGCTGGAAGATCTCCTTGAGGGCCGCGCCGGACTGGTCGGCAAATCCCGTGGCCTGACTGATGTTCTCCACAGCGATGTCCACCTGCTTCATGCTCTTGTCGGTGCTGTTCTGGATGGCATGGATGGCCGTAGCCACGTCCGTGGTGGAATTCATGGTCTTTTCCGCCAGCTTGCGCACTTCGTCGGCCACCACGGCAAAGCCGCGCCCGGCGTCGCCTGCGCGGGCAGCCTCGATGGCCGCGTTGAGGGCCAGCAGGTTGGTCTGGTCGGCGATGTCCGAGATGACGCTCATGATTTGACTGATGGCCTGCGCCTGTTCGGCCAGCGTGTTCATGTCCTGCCGCAGCTGGCCGGACTGATCCTGCACGCTCTGGATGCTCTGCACGGACTTGGCCACGACGTTGGCGCCCTCGTCGGCCTTGCTGCGGGCCTCGGTGGACACATCGGCGGCGTTGCCCGCGCTGCGGGCCACTTCCAGCACGGTGGAGTTCATCTCCTCCATGGCCGTCGCCGTTTCGCCCAGACGGGCCGACGCCTGGCTGGCTCCCTGGCTGGCGTTCTCGATCTCCGCATTGAGGCTGCGTACGGCCTCACTGACGGAGTCCACGACACTTTCGATGCGTGCCGCGGCGGCAAGCATACCTTCGCGCCGCGCGCTTTCCGCCTGCTTGCGGGCTTCCTCAGCTTCCGCAAGGGCCTTGCGGGCCTCTTCGCCCCGCGCCTCGGCCTCGCGGGTCTTGGCTTCGGCTTCGGCGGTGCTCTGCTGCAGGCTGCTCACCATGCCGCGCAGAGCGTCGGCAAGCTGGCCCATGTCGTCCGTGCCATGCACATCCAGCCGCGCCTGCGTGTTGCCGGCGGCCACTGCCAGCGTGTAGGCGGTGATATGCTTCACCGGGCGAGCCAGACGGATGCCCAGCAGCACCGAGAGGGCCAGCAGCACCAGCAGGACGACCCCGCTGACCAGGCAGGTGACGGAGATGCCCGTGTTGCGCAGATCATCCAGCGTCGCCACGGGCACGCCGGCGAACCACATGCCGATGATCTCCCCTTCGGCATCGCGGGCCGGCCAGTAGATGGAGCGGTAAGGTTCGCCGAGGATCATGTTCTCCTGCGTGGCGGGCTTGCCCTGCTTGAGCACGGCATCCAGGATCTCCTGACTCTCCAGCCGGGTGCCCACGGCGCGCTGTCCGTTGGCGACGATACTGGTCATGACGCGCGTGTCGCCTTCAAAGAAGGTGACTTCCAGGTCGTTGATCCGCTTGAGCCAGTCGATATGATCCGGCTTGTCGAGCGAGACGCCCAGTGCGAGGGTGCCGATGACCTTACCGCCTTCACCGCGCAGGGGCAGTACCGCGCCCAGCAGGTGAGGGATACCGGAGATGGAGCAGAGGCCCACGGTCTCACCGCCGCCCAGGGCGTTCTTGACGGCAGGCAGGGTAGACTCGTTGCCGCTTGCCTGCTGACTGTCCTTGCGGGCCAGTACCTGGCCCTCCGCGTTGCCGACGCTGAGGACGTCGATCTGGGTCTGGCGGGCGAAATTGTCGATCAGGGTCTGGACCGTCTGACGGTCGCCCTCCGCCACGGCGCGGCGCAGGGCGCCGTCTTCCGCCAGGGCAAGGCCGATGCAGCGGTAGCGCTGAGAGGTGGCCGTATTGACGGCGTCCATGTTGCGGTGGACCCGCTCAAGACTATCGCCAATGGACTCTTCCAGTGGTCGGGTCATGAAGTGGATGCCGACGGCGACGGTGATGACGCTGGTCAGCAGCATGGAGCAAAAGAGACTGGAAACCACCTTGAGAGTCAGGTTCAGGCGCATAGACACCTCTCGCTTTTGCCGTGGAAATGACGTTGAACAGGGGGATTTTTCTCAGTTATCGACAGAAAAAGAAAAATTCATAGGGAAAAAAAAGTAATTTATCGTTACCATGCTGAAAAAAACGTCCGAACGTCGTGAAACGTCGAGATCGTTACTGTGGGCTTGCTGCGGCCCGAAGAGCTTGTGCAGAGGACGGCGTCAGGGCAGGAAGGGGAGCAGATGCCGTGCGCGTTCCTCACGGGTGAGGGAAACGATCTCTCGCAGGCGTGCCGCCGCGTCGGCTTCGCCGCCTGCGGCTAACAGGCCTTGCAGCTGTTCGACCAGCGCGGCCCGGCGCTCGTTTTCCGCGCCGTTGCCCAGCATCCCTTTGCCTCCCAGCAGGCGCAGTCCCCTGCCGAGACGGTCGGACAGTCCCCGGCGCAGGGCAAGGCAGGCCGGCGACCCGGCGCACGCGGTTTCCTCCGGCGGCAGGAGCGAGGTCAGATGGCAACTTTCCACATAGATGCCGTAGAGATAGGCTCCCAGCAGACGCAGATGCGTCCGGCTGCGGGCCGCCTCGCGGATCAGCTGCGCGTATTCCCGCTTGCGGCAGGCTCCGGCTGCGGACAGGGCCTGTTCGCTGTACGGACGGCGGCGCAGGATGCGCGCCTCTTCCGGCGACGGCGGAGCGGGCAGATCTCGGGCGGGAGACAGGCGATGCGTAGCGGGATGTTTTCCCGCAAAAAGCCGTCCGGCCTTCCGAAAACAAGCCCGAAATCTCGGTCTGCGGCAATGAGGCCGCCGAGCACGGCATGGCGGTCGCGGACGATATCCTCCTTTTCTTCCCAGGGCCATGTCGGCAGACGGATGGCCGCTTCGGCAATGGCGTGTTGCGGTGTATGGATGACGCCCGCCGCGCGGCAAGCGGCAATGTCCCGCAGGGCCTGCGCCGGGGCGTCGCCGTCCAGGATATCCAGCAGGGCAAGGACGATGCGGTATGCCTCCTCGCGGGCGGCCTCCTGTGCGGGATACTGAGGGCCGGGGAGGAAGCTGATGCCGTTTCGCATGACGAATCCCCTGAACTCGTCGGCGTCCTTCTCCACCAGATGCTTGAGATCAGCGCTCTCAGGGCCGGAAGTCCGCTGCGGGGCGGGAAGGGGCGCCGGACTGGCGCAGGCAGGGCCGCCGGACAGGGACAGGACGCAGCAAAACGCGAACAGGAACAGCGTACGTGGGAGCATGGGAGCCTCGGCAATAGCGCGGATTCGCATTGAAATCGTGTCCAATCTCAATGCTGACGCTGCCCTCACACTATGGAAAAAGCGTGGTTTTTTCCGTGTGTTTGGTTGCGGGTAGTCGCTCTCGCGACTACCGGAGCAATCCACATTTTCAATGTGGAATTGCTCTAAACGACCGTCCCAAAGCCGGGGGCCTCGGGACGGTCGTTGCGTTTTTTCGTATTGACCTGACCGGCAAGGGGCCGTCAGGGGAGCGGGCAGGGCGTCAGGTAGATGGCGCGTTCTTCCTGCGTGAGCGTGACGATCTCCCGCAGGCCGTCCAGGGTGGGACGGCCCTTGTTGGCGACCAGCAGGCCCTGCAGGCGCTTCACCAGCACGGCGCGCCGCCGGTTTTCCTCGGGGCTCTCGCCCAACACCCCTTCCTTGCCCAGCAGTTCCAGCGCCTTGCCGTGATGCGAGGCAAGCGTCTGATGCACCAGGAAGAGCGGTTCCAGCTGATCGCTTTCCGCCGCGGCCAGCACCATGACCGATGTCATGTAGAGACGTTCGATGTAGATGCCGTAAATATGCGCGCTCAACAGGCGGAGCAGGCCCTCGTCATGTTTGGCCTCCTCCACGTAGTACGCGTATTCCATGTTGCGGCACCTTTCCCAGATGGCGCGCGCACGCGCACTGTGCGGCTCATTGCGCAGGGTATGGTAATCATCCGGGCACAACGGCAACAAGGGTATCTTGCCGGACCGATCGGTAAAGGTCTGGAAGAGGAGATTTTCGCGGGTGGCGTCCTCCGGATCGCCGAAAAAGAAGGCAAAGGCGCGATCCGCGGCCACCATGCCGCTGAGCACGGCGCGCTGATCAGGATCGCCGTCCGAAGGGCACGTTTCCTCGGACACGGCCAGCGCGGGCTGGTAGATGAAACCCGCCTCCCGATAGCGGGCGATGTCCCGCAGGGCCTGCGCCGGCGAGTCGTCGTCCAGCACGTTCAGCATGTCCGAGACGATGCGCTGCGTTTCCGTGGCGGGCAGAGCGGCCTCTACGGGGGCGGCCAGCAACAAAAGGGCGACCCCGCAGAGCAGGGTCGCCGTCAGAACACGCAGATGCCTAGGCATTGCCTTCATCCCCAAGCGCTTCGCGGAAGCGTTCACGCAGGGCCAGCAGCTTGGCGCGGTTGTCCAGCAGCGTTTCGGCCCGTTCGCGTTCACGAGCCACCACTTCGGCCGGGGCGCGGCTGGTGAAGCTTTCGTTATGCAGCTTGGCCTGTACGCCGGCCACATCCTTTTCCAGCTTGGCCAGTTCCTTGTCCAGACGGGCCAGTTCGCCGTTGAGGTCCACCGCGCCCTTGAGCGGCACGATGACCTGACAGCCGCAGACCACGGAGGAGGCCGAGGCCTTGGGCGCGGTGAGATCCGTACCGATGGCGAGGCTCTCCAGCCGGGCGAGGGGGAAGATCATGGGGCGGCTGGCTTCCAGCAGGGCGGCCTGCGCGGCGTCGGCGGGATGCAGGAGCAGGCCCACCTTGTGGGCCGGGCTGATGTTGAGCTCGGCCTTGATGGTGCGCACGGCCACGATGACGCCCTGGATGAGCTCCATGCGGGCGGCCTCTTCGGGACGGACGCAGGCCGGGCGGGCGGCGGGGTAGGGCTCCAGCGCGATGTCCGTGGGCTGTTCCCCGGCGGGCACGGGCAGGGCGTGCCAGATCTCCGCGGTCACGAAGGGGACGATGGGATGGAGCAGGAGCAGCAGCTCGCGCAGCACCGTCCAAAGCACATACTGGGCCACGGGCTTGCGGGACTCGTCCTGCATGTCGGGCTTGATGAGCTCAAGATACCAGTCGCAGAACTCGTTCCACAGGAACTTGTAGCCGGTCTGGGCGGCGTCGTTGAAGCGGTATTCCTCCAGCGCCGCGTCCATCTCCTGCTTGACGGCTTCCAGACGGTGCAGGATCCATTGATGATGCAGTCCCTCCACCGTGCTCAGGTCCACCGGAGCGGGAGCCGTTTCCGGCAGGTTCATGAGCGCGAAGCGGGCCGCGTTCCATATCTTGTTGATGAAGTGGCGGTAGCCCTCGATGCGGGCCTCGGACAGGCGGATGTCCCGGCCCATGGCCGCAAAGGCGGTGAGGGTGAAGCGCAGGGCATCGCAGCCGTATTTGTCGATCATCTCCAGCGGGTCGATGACGTTGCCCGTGGACTTGGACATCTTGCGGCCCGACTCGTCCCGCACCAGCGCGTGCAGATAGACGTCATGGAAGGGGACCTGACCCATGAAGTGCTGGCCCATCATCATCATGCGGGCCACCCAGAAGAAGATGATGTCGAAGCCGGTCACCAGCACGCTGGTGGGATACCAGCGGGCAAGGTCCTTCGTCTTTTCCGGCCAGCCCATAGTCGAGAACGGCCAGAGCGCGGAGGAGAACCAGGTGTCCAGCACGTCCTCGTCCTGCCTGAGGTCGCTGCCGCTGCACTGCGGGCAGGCGGTCGGATCGTCCTCGCTCACGATGAGCTTGCCGCACTGGGCGCAGGTCCAGGCCGGGATGCGGTGGCCCCACCAGATCTGACGACTGATGCACCAGTCGCGGATATTGTCCAGCCAGTGATAATAGGTCTTGGCCCAGGATTCGGGCAGGATGCGCGTCAGTTCCGGCACGGCGGCGCGGGCGGCCGGGGCCATCTTGGTGGTGGCCACGAACCACTGCGTGGAGACGTGCGGTTCCACCACGGTATGGCAGCGGTAGCAGTGCCCCACGGCATGGTCCAGCTCCTCCACGCCCAGCAGGTCCCCGGCGGCCTCGATATCGGCCACGATCTTCTCGCGGCAGGCTTCCTTGGTCAGACCGGCATACGGCCCGGCCTCGGCCTTCATGACGCCGTTCTCGTCGATGACCTGCACGAATTCCAGCTTGTGCGTGCGGCCCAGCGCCCAGTCGTTATGGTCATGGCAGGGCGTGACCTTGAGGGCCCCGGTACCGAACTCCCGATCCACATAGCTGTCCGCGATGATGGGGATACGGCGACCCAGCACGGGCACGATGGCCGACTTGCCCACCAGATGGGCGTAGCGTTCGTCTTCGGGATGCACGCAAATGGCGGTGTCGCCGGGGATGGTCTCCGGACGGGTGGTGGCGATGACGATCTCGCCGCTGCCGTCCTCGAGGTGGTAGCGCACCTTCCAGAGCTTGCCCCGGTGCGGTTCGTGTTCCACCTCGTCATCGGCCAGGGCCGTGTGGCAGCGGGAGCACCAGTTGATGATGTAGTCTCCCTTGTAGATCAGTCCCTCGTTGAAGAGCTGCACGAAGACCTTGCGTACGGCGCGGGAAAGCCCCTCGTCCATGGTGAAGCGCAGGCGCGTCCAGTCCACGGAGGCCCCCAGGGCGCGGACCTGATTGAGGATGCGGTGCCCGTAATCTTCCCGCCATTGCCAGACGCGTTCGATGAAGGCTTCCCGGCCGAGGTCCTGACGGGTCTTCCCCTCCTTGGCCAGAGCGCGTTCCACCACGTTCTGGGTGGCGATGCCCGCATGGTCCGTACCGGGGATCCAGAGGACGTTCTTGCCCTTCTGGCGGGCATGGCGGCAAAGCACGTCGATGAGCGTCTGGTTCAGGGCATGGCCGATGTGCAGCGCGCCGGTGACGTTGGGCGGCGGGATGACGATGCAGTAGGGATCGCCCGGCGCGTCGGGGTCGGGCGTGAAAGTCTTGTTGTCCTGCCAGTGGGCGCGCCAGCGCTCTTCCACATCACGGGGCTCATAGCCCTTGGGGAGGGTGTCAGCCATCTTGCTTTCTCCATGAAAGGCGGCAATACTGTCTTGTTATGCAGGTCACGCAACCCACGATACTCGTCCTCTGGGACGATTCCCACATCTGGGGTCTCATGGTCTGGCGCGCTCTTCGCGCGCTGGGCCTGCCCTCTCGTCTGGTCAAGGGAAAAGACATAGCCAATGGCGGCCTTTTAGGCAAGCCGCAGGGAGCAGGGCAGGCCGCGCCGCTGCTCATGGCGCCGGGCGGGAATGCCCGGCTCAAGGCGCAGGCCCTGGGCGAGACGGGCCGCGAGGCCGTGCGCCGCTGGCTGCGCGAGGGCGGGCGCTATCTGGGCTTTTGCGGCGGGGCCGGGCTGGCCCTCAGTCATGCTCGTGCCGAGGAGGGCCTGCACATCTGCCCGTGGTCGCGCGGCAGCTATCCCGAACGGCAGCAGCACCTCATTTCCGGTCATGCGCTGGTGCGGGTGCGCTCGTGTCTGCCGGACGGGAGCGCCACGCCCGCCGTCCCGGATGCCGCAGCGGCCGAGGTCGTCGATCCCCTGCGTCCGCCTTTGGGGGATGATGCCTGCGCGCTGGTGCCGCCCTGCTGGCGGGGATGCACGCGGGAGGGCGTACGCGGACGCTGCGAACGCGGCCCCGCGCCGGAGGCCGCCGCTCACAGGCCGTCCCTGCCGGTCTGGTGGCCGGGCCGCTTTGCCCCCACGCCGGGCGACAGCGTGAGCGTGCTGGCCGGTTATCACAGCCCGGACAGGGATTTCTGGCTGGCCGACCTGCCGCTGCAGCGGATACCGGAACATGTCCTTGAGGCCTGGCAGGCGCTGTACGGCGTGAATCTTTCGGCGGACTTCCTGACGGATCAGCCGCTCATGGCGGCGGGCAACTACGGGCAGGGCCGCTACGTCCTCAGCTATTCGCATCTGGAGACTCCGGACAGCCCGGACGCCAACCGCTGGCTGGCCCATCTGCTGCGTGAGCTGTCCGGCTGGGAGCCGTCCACGGAACATGTGCCCGCCTGGGATATGGATGCCCCGGCGGAGGCCGTCTTCTGGCCCGCGGCGGCCCGCGCGCCCCTGCGGGAGGCGCTGCGTTGCGTCCGCGAGGTGCTCGATCTGGCGGCGGAGCATCATCTCTTTTTCCGGCGCACGCCGTGGCTCTGGGGCTGGAAGGCGGGCCTGCCCGGCGGCACCTGCAACAATCTGCATACCGCTCTGCATACGCTGGCTTCGCTCGCGCCCTCGCCGCAGGCCCTGGCTTTCTGGGAAGGGTGCGGGCAGCGGCTGGCGGATCTGGCGCGTTTGTTCCGGGCCGGGGCCGAGGGGTACCTGCTGGCCTGCCGTCTGGCCGAGGCGCTGGCCCCCACGGTGCCGGACGCCGTGGACAGGCGCGGCCTCGACAATCAGCGGGAAGCCATCTTCGGCCATCCCATGCGGGGCGGCGGTCTCATCGAGGAGCTGCTGCTCATGGTCGAGGAGCTCATCTTTCTTTCCCAGCAGGTGGAACAGCCCGCCCCCTGAACGACGGGCAGGCGGGGAGATATCCGCAAAAAGCCCCGCGGGGGACGCACGTCCCGTCCGGCCCGCGGAGATGTCAGTCTGACGGAGGGCTGCCATGAACGACAACGGCGACAATCTTCTCCGGCGCGGCCTTGCCCGCTATCTTGCGCCCGACCAGCTCGCGCGCCTGCGATCCGTGCGCGTGGGCATCGCCGGCGCGGGGGGGCTGGGCTCCAATGCCGCGCTGATGCTGGCCCGCAGCGGCGTGGAGCGCTTCCTGCTCATCGACGACGATGTGGTGGACGCCTCCAACCTCAATCGCCAGCAGTTCTGGCCGCGTCATGTGGGACGGCCCAAGGTGGAGTGTCTGACCGAGCTCTTGCGTGAGCTCAATCCGGCCGTCACGGTGGATCGCCGTCAGGAGCGCATCACGGCGGACAGTCTGCCCGCGCTGCTGCCTGCCTGTCCGCTCTGGGTCGAGGCGCTGGACGGCGCGGCGGACAAGCGGCTGCTGGTGGAACAGGCCATGCTCGGCGGCCGCCATGTGGTGAGCGCCTCCGGCATGGGCGGATACAACGGCGCGCCCATGCGGAAGCGCGCCCTGGGCAGTCTGACCCTTGTGGGCGACTTCACCACCGACATCCTGGAAGCGCCGCCGCTGGCCCCGCGCGTGACCGAAGCCGCCGCCCTGCTGGCGGATGCGGCCCTGACCTGCATTCTTGATGTCCTGCCCGACGACGCCTTCGGCCCTGCCGCGTGCTGAGACGGGCCATGCCTTGCGAGGAGATGCCATGAGCGATCAGTCCACCCCTTTCGCCGCTGACCAGTTCCCCCCTCTGCCTGACGGGTTCGAGGAGATGGAGCCCGACAGCACGTTCCGTTTTGCCTGCCATCCCGGCGTGCCCTGTTTCAATCGTTGCTGCCATGATCTGGTCCTGCCGCTGACCCCCTATGACGTCATGAAGCTGTGTCGTTATCTGGGCATGGACGGAGAAAGTTTTCTGGAGCGTTACACCACGGTGCGTACCTTCCCGGAAACGGGCTTTCCCCTGCCCTTCCTCAATATGGACGACGTGGAGACGTTGCCCTGTCCCTTTGTGGGGCCTGAAGGCTGTTCGGTCTATGCCGCGCGTCCGGCGGCCTGCCGCAGCTATCCGCTGGGGCGCGGCAGCCGTCTGGGGCGGCAGGGTGTGGAGGAGCGGCATTTCCTGATGCGGGAGCCGCATTGCCGCGGGTTTTCCGGGACGCAGGAATGGACGCCGTTGCGCTGGCGGGAAGATCAGGGGCTGCAACCCTACAATGCCTTCAATGACCGTTATATGCGGCTCATGTGCATGGTGAGCGCCACGGGCAAGCCGCTGGAGCCGCAGCTTGCCACACTGGCCCTGCTCTGCCTGTACCAGCTCGACGCCTTCCGGGCGCTCATCGAGGAAAAGAAACTTTTTGCCCATGTGGATATTCCCGCCCAGCGGGCGGAAGATGTGCTCTTTGACGACGAGGCCACCTTGCGGTTCGGGCTGGACTGGCTGGAGCTGGTCATTTTTGGACAGTGTCCGGGGCTGAACCGGCGGACAGCCTGAGCGAAGCGGTCCGACGGGAAAAAAATGCCTTTTGCGGGGGTCGCTCCCCGTATCTTTCCGGTGAAGGATGTGGCGGCAGCCGCGTTTTTCACCGGATTTCTTTTTTTGGCATTCTTCTTGCTAGATACAGGGCAACCGTCTTTGACTGGAAAAAACAGCCGCTCAGGCACAAACAAAGGATGTGGATCATGGAAGTTTCCGGCATTACCGTCAGCCCCAATTATATTTTCCAGCTGCCCGAAACGGACGATGAGGGGTCGGCCCCTGCCGCCCTGCGTGACGCCGTCAGCTTCTCCACCCCGTATCTGCTTCCCGACGAGGAAGCCGAAGTGGTGCTGGATGATACCATCAACCTTATCGGCGCCGATTACACGGCAGCCTTCTCCGTGCATGGCGGCCTCAACGAGAATCGCGTCTACCAGTTGCTCGGCCTGATGTAGGCAAATGGCTCCGTGCTGCGGCGCGGAGCCATTTTTTTCTTCTTCGGCTTTTTCAGCTGTCGTTTGACAGCCGCGCCGCGCCCGACGTATGGTCATGGCGCGGCGTCACCTTTTTGCGGGTGGCGCGGTACTCTATCACAGGAGAAATCGATGCTGGATATTGATCGGCAGATGGCCGTCATCAAGCGCGGTGTGGCCGAGCTCATCGACGAGAAAGAGCTGCGCAAGAAACTGGAACGCGGTACGCCCCTGCGGGTCAAGGTCGGTTTTGACCCCACGGCGCCCGATCTGCATTTCGGGCATACGGTGGTCATGCACAAGATGCGCCACTTTCAGGAGCTGGGGCATACCGTCATCTTTCTTATCGGGGATTTCACCGGGCGCATCGGTGATCCTTCGGGCCGTTCCGAGACGCGCCCCCCGCTGACGGAAGAGCAGGTGGTGGCCAACGCCGAAACCTATAAAAAACAGCTCTTCAAGATCCTTGATCCCGAAAAGACGCTGGTGGAATTCAACTCCCGCTGGCTGGGCAAGATGGATGCGGCCGACTTCATCCGTCTGTGCTCGCGCTATACCGTGGCCCGCATGATGGAGCGCGACGACTTCGAGAAGCGCTATCGGGAACAGCGTCCCATCTCCATCCATGAATTCCTCTATCCCCTCTGTCAGGGCTACGATTCCGTCTCCCTCAAGGCCGACGTGGAGATGGGCGGCACGGACCAGAAGTTCAATCTGCTGGTGGGCCGTACCCTGCAGGCGCAGTACGGCATGGAGAGCCAGTGCATCCTGACCATGCCCCTGCTGGAAGGGCTGGACGGCGTGCGCAAGATGTCCAAGAGCTACGGCAACTATATCGGCATCGACGAGCCGCCGTCGGAGATGTTCGGCAAGGTCATGGCCGTTTCCGACGATCTCATGTGGCGCTACTACGAGCTGCTGTCCTCGCTCTCTCTGGAAGAGATCTCCGCGCTCAAGGCCGATGTGGCCGAGGGCAGGGTGCATCCCAAGGCCGCCAAGGAGCAGCTCGCCAGCGAGATGGTGAGCCGCTACCACAGCCCGGCGGCGGCGGAAGAGGCCCGCATGGGCTTCAATGCCGTCTTTGCCGGCGGCGGCGTGCCCGATGACGCGCCGGAACATACGTGCGCCCAAGGTGAGGACAGCACGCCCCCGGCGTTCCTGGAAGCCGCCGGACTGGTCAAGAGCCGTGGCGAGGCCAAGCGTCTGATCAAGGAAGGCGCGCTTTCCGTGGACGGCACCCGCTGCGATGACGCCCTGTCGCCGCTCACGCCCGGTGAATACGTCATCAAACTCGGCAAGAAGCGCTTCCTGCGCCTGACGGTCACGGCCTGACGCCGTCCCTGTTTTCGGAGCGTCTTGCCGGCGAAAAAGGCAAAATGCGCGGTAGCGGTACAGCGCCGCCCGGCCGAAACCAGGCGGAATGACCGCGTTTTTCCGTGAAGCGTCAGGCCGTATGGTTTGCAAGGCTCCACATTCCAAACGGAAAATGTTCTTGATCGGCTCGTGTGCCGCCGTCTCCCTGAAGGAGGCGGCGGCACGTTGTTTTGAGGTCCGTGCCCGTTAGGGCCTGTTAACACTATTCGTTGCCTGTTTGGGGGGAAGGGGAACCCCTCCGCCAGCGCGGGAGGGGTTCCCCTTCCCCCCAAGCCCCCCATCCCTTCCCCAGCGCGCTTTTACCGGGGGAAGAGCCCTGGACACGAGGTAACCCCGCCTCTATGGCAAGCGGAGCGTGTGCGGGCAATATGCTTATATATTGAAATTATTTGCAAAATTAGTGTTAACAGGCCCTGGGCGAGGCAGGAGCCTTACGGGCATCGACAGCAGAGCGCGACCGAAAGGCGGCCGTAGGCCGTGCCCGTTGCGACGAAGGAAGCTACGGGCATCGACAGCAGAGCGAGGGATTCCCCTTACCCCCCAACAGACAGCGAATAGTGTTAACAGGCCTTAGGGGCGTCCTGCCGGTTCGGGCGCGCCGTTGGGGGCCTGCATGGGGACGTCAGCCGGTTTGGGAGCCTCTTCCCGCGGCACATCAAAGGAAAAGGTCTCGTACCAGTAAAGATGCGCGCGCTCGTTGCGCCAGCTTTTCGAGGGCAATCCCGCCTTGATGCAGAGGTTTTCCAGGTAGGCCTGCTTGTTCCAGCCCTGTTCCACCGGCACTTCCGGCAGAAAGACGCCGCTGCTGCCGTCCAGCTCAAGCAGGAGGCCGTGCTTGCCGATCTCGATCTGTTCGATGGCCGGACAGGGGCTGAGCGGCCCCAGCACGGAGATATGGATATCCAGCCGCTCGAATTCTTCCGGCCGCAGAGGCGGAAAGCGCAAGTCCTCGAATGCGGCTGCCCGTGCCATGCGCCAGACATTGCGGAAAAGCGGCTCATGTCCGATCATGGTGCCGATACAGCCTCGCAGATGGCCCCTGATCTTGAGCGTCACAAAAGAGCCAAGAGGTTTGGTCAGCGTGCTTTTGGCCAGCTTGGGCGGCAGGGCCGGGGCCTGCTTGGCCGCTTCTCCGGCAAGCTGCGTCTTGATGGCGAGTTGAGCGCACATCCCCAGGAGTTTCTTTTCCACTTCCGTCAGCATTTCCGTCTCCTTGTCGCGCGAGGCCGTGCAGGACGGCTGTCCAGGGGCGGGCGGTGCGACCGCCTGACGCAAGGACGATGTTTCGGACATCTGTCCGGTCCGCGGGGCCTCAGAGCTTTCAGGCCGCGATGACCGTCGCCTGCAGACAATAAAACAGGGCAATCCGCTCCACGTCAAGGAAAAGCCCGGATCACCTGTTGTCACGTCAGAGGCAAGTGGGGGGTGCGCCCGCGCCTGCCCGTATCCCTCGGTGGACCTCACTGCCGCAGCTTGCCGCAGTTGTCGACCTTTCCGGGCGTATCCCCCGCGACGACGCCGTGCGCGGAAGGAGCGCCCCCCTTTGCGGTCGCATCGACGGCGCTGCGGCTATCGGCTATCCTCCCGCGATTATTGCCTACGAGTCCTCCCGCAAAAGCGGGGCCTCTGGTTCCATCAACTTGGGATATGCCGCCCGACGCGCTGACCGCGCCGGTATTCAGGCACCGGCTGATCGACGCGCCGTTGTCTCCGACCACGCCGCCGGCGAATGTGTGATAGCTGCTCCCCTTTGCCGAAACGAGGCCTTTATTGAAGCTGTCTTCGATGGTGCCCCACATGTTATCCGCGGTGATGCCGCCTGCTGAGGCCGTGAAGGCCGCTAACGAGGTCACCTGACCGTGATTCGTGCAACGGGATATCTGAGCCTCTGGAGAAGGGTCACGTCTATCACGCCGCGAATTAAACGGGCCTCGCATACCGGAGTTGGTACCGGCTATGCCGCCGGCGAGGGCGGAATTATCCGAGTACGCTTCGATCGCGGCGTAATTGATGCAGTTTTTCACGATGCCGCGGTTCTGCGCCACGATGCCTCCGAGGAAGCCTCCGTCCGCCAACCGGCCGCGCGTGATGCAATTTTCTATCACGCCGTCACTGAATACGGCGATTATGCCTGCTCGGGCGTAATTATCATCATCGAGGCTGATTCCTTCCGGCGACGTTTCGACGGTGAGGTTCCGAACTTCGCCGTCAAATCTGATCATGCCGAACAGGCCGAGATAGTCTGGGGAAGTTTTCAGCGTCAGGCCGGTTATCGTGTGTCCGTTGCCGTCGAACCGGCCGGCAAATTCGCACTCTCTGAAGTAGGACGAATGGCCGATGGGGCGCCACGGTCCATTGAGTCTGATGTCCGCGGTCTGCAGGAAATGCTTCCCTTTGTACAGATGGGGAGCGGCGGCGATGTCCCGCAGATGCGCTTCCGTGGCGATCAGGTAGGGATCGCTCTCCGTACCTGAACCGCCGCCGAAGGCCGACGGGGTAACGCCGCCGCGCGCACATGCCGTGAGCGTGAGCAGCAGGGCAAGGAAGAAGAGAGAACGGACGAGCCGTCCGCGACGGGAAACGGCGCGAGCGGCGCCTTTGCATGACACGGTTGTTTGCCGCTGTCTCTCGTACATGGGTGGATCCTCCTGTCTGGAACATTTCAGGTTGGGATGCTTTGCGTTTTACGCCATGCGGCCTGTAGTTTCGCGGGGGAAAACACGGTTTTCCGCTCACGCCGGGTCGTGCGGCATCAGGCCGCCGCCTCGCATCTTGCCTTTTTCAAAGGCAAGATGCTCCGGGACCGTCATTGCCGCAGCTTGCCGCAGTTGATGATCTTTCTGCTGAGTATTCCACCGGATAATACTTTTCCCACCACGACGCCATGCCCTGAAGGATCCCCCTTCACGCTCGCATCGACGGAACTGTAGCTGTCGGTCATTTTCCCGAGGTGCACGCCTACGAGGCCTCCCGCAAAAGTCGCCTTTAGGCCCGATGCCCTGATCGTGCCGGTATTCCGGCATCGGGCTATCAACGTCCTGTTGGTTCCGGCCACACCGCCGGCGGTGATATCGACTGGGTCCCCCTTTGCTGAAACCGAACCGTTATTGACGCAATCCTGGACGGTCCCGATGTTTTCCGCGACGATGCCGCCGGCGTTCGCCGCCGCCGCTACGGGGCCGTAGTTCGTGCAGCCTGTTATCAACCCTTCCCTTGAGATCCTCACGCCATTGTTCTCGCCCGCTATGCCGCCGGCGGGAAAAAATATGCATACGCCGTTTGAGGCGATCGCGGCGTGATTGACGCAGTTTTTCACGACGCCTTCATTGATGCCCGCGATGCCCCCGGCACGGACGCCGCCCTCCACCCGGCCGCGTGTGATGCAGTTTTCTATCACCCCGATATTGTAACCGACGATTATGCCTGACAAGGTGTAGTCTCTTGTACTGGAGAGTCCTTCCGGCGAAGTCTCGACAGTGAGATTTCGTACCTCACCTTCGGCTCCGATAGATCCGAACAGACCGGAGCACTGGTAAGGGTTATTTTTTATGGTGAGACCGGTTATCTTGTGTCCGTTGCCGTTGTACCGGCCGGAAAAGTCCCTGATGACGGGGTTCTTGTTGTCGGTGAACAGGGGATCCTCGCTCACTCGTCCGATCGGGACCCATTCGCCGTTGAGCCTGATGTCCGCGATCTGCAGGAAATGCTTTCCCCCATACAGGGTGGGAGCGGCGGCAAGGTCCCGCAGATGCGCTTCCGTGGCGATCAGGTAGGGATCGCTCTCCGTGCCTGAACCGCCGCCGAAGGCCGACGGGGTAACGCCGCCGCGCGCACATGCCGTGAGCGTGAGCAGCAGGGCAAGGAA
>NZ_CALVHE010000014.1 GCF_944327235.1 uncultured Desulfovibrio sp. | reverse complement strand
ACAACAAGAAACAATATCTCCAGCATCACAAGATAGAACACATGTTTTCCCGGTGAATGACTGGCGTCACATAGCCACGCGCTATGATCGCTGTGCTCACAGATTCCTTTCAGCAATTCACCTTGCGGCTATCGTTATTTTTTACCTTTAATGAGTCCTGAGCCTACAAGATGGCCGCCATTCTGGACAAGTTCCCGAAGCTCCGGGTTTGCGCCGCGCATCTGGGGGGCTTCCGGCAATGGAAGTACGCGCTGGACGTGCTGGCCGACCGCAACGTCTGGATGGACACGTCCTCCTGCATGCAGGAGATCGACGACGACACCCTGCGCGCCATCCTGCGGCGGCACCCGCGCGAAAGGCTGGTCTTCGGCACGGATTACCCCATCATGGACCCGCAGGACGAGATCGACGCCCTCCAGCGCCGCACCCGCTTCACGGACAGCGAGCTTGACGAGCTGCTCATGAACGGATCGGCCATGCTTTTTGGCTGAGCCCGGCCCCTGCGCTTTCGTCCACGGGCGGTTGCGCGGGAGGGGCCCGGCCCCGTGCACGGCAAGGCCCCGTTTCCTGCCGGGAACGGGGCCTTGTTCTGCGCGCCTTGCGGAGAAGGGGGGATCAGTTCTGCGGGGCTGCGAGGCGGGCGCCGATGCAGCCCACGAGGATCAGCAGCATGAAGCCGGCCTGGGGCAGGGAGATGCGGTCTTGAAAGAAGAGCATGCCGCCCACGGCCACGCCGATGGAGCCGAGGCCGGTCCACAGCGCGTAGGACAGGCCGGCGGGCAGGAAGCGCATGGCGTAAGACAGCAGGCCCATGTTGAGGAAGCTCAGGACAATGGGGATGAGGGAGGCAACAAGGGGACGGGAGGTCGTGGGAGCCCATTTGAGGCTCAGGCCCCAGATAATTTCCGTGACGACTGCGGTGAACAAGGCAAGCCAGGGCATGGGGATACTCCTTGCGGCTTACGTGGTGAGCGCGGGCATGCGGAAGCCTGAAGATCATGCCCGCGTTCCTCCGCAAGGAGGGCGCATGCCGGCTTTCTACCATCCGGGGCATCCCGTGGCAAGTCCTAGGCTCAGGACTCATTATTTCCAATGACGTCAAAAAAGGATAAGTATGGATATGGAGGTTTCTATGTCCACTCTTTTTTACCTTTCTTCCGCTCAGATGGATGTCATTCGCCCTTTTTTTCCTCGTTCAAGAGGCATTCCCAGAAGGGACGATCAAAAAATTATCAGTGGAATTATCCATGTTCTCAAGTTCGGTCTCCGATGGAAGGATGCTCCAAAAGAATACGGCCCCTATAAAACTCTTTATAACCGTTTTGTCAGATGGAGTAACATGGGCGTCTTCAAAAAGATTTTTACGGCTCTTTCCGAAAGTACCCAGGACACCTCCCTTCTCATGATTGATGCTACCTGTCTGAAAGCTCACAGAACTGCCGCAAGTTTGAGAAAAAAAGGGCTTCCTCTCGCTGTATCGGACGCACAAAAGGAGGATTGAACACCAAATTACATGTAGTCTGCGACTTCGACGGACGTCCGATTCGGACATTGCTGACAGCCGGAAGCATCAGTGATTATGGCGGTGCGGCATGTCTCTTGCCAACTCTGCCTTCAACCCGAATACTTCTTGCTGACAGGGGCTATGATGCCGGATGGATTCGCAGTTTTTTGAAAAATCGAGGTTGCACTCCCTGCATTCCTTCTCGGAAAAATACAAGAGTCATGAGTATTACAACAAGAAACAATATCTCCAGCATCACAAGATAGAACACATGTTTTCCCGGTGAATGACTGGCGTCACATAGCCATGCGCTATGATCGCTGTGCTCATACATTCCTTTCAGCAATTCACCTTGCGGCTATCGTTATTTTTTACCTTTAATGAGTCCTGAGCCTAGGGCCTGTTAACACTATTCGTTGCCTGGTTGTGGGGAAGGGAAACCCCTCGCTTTGCTGTCGATGCCCGTAAGGCTCCTGTGTCGCCTAACGGACACGGCTCTGCAGGCCGCCTTTCGGTCGCTCCCTTCCCCCCAAGCCCCCCATCCCTTCCCCAGCGCGCTTTTACCGGGGGGAGAGTCAAAGACACGAGGCACTCTCGTCCCAAAAGCAAACGACGTGTATACAGCCTGTTTTGTTTATTCATTGAAATTATTTGAAAATTTGTTTAACAGACCCTGGAGCATTTCCGTTTGGAACGCTTCGCGTTCCAAACCATACGGCCGGGCGCTTCGCGGGAAAGCGTGGTTTTTCCGCTTGGTTTGGGCCGGGCGGCGCTGTGCCGCCGCCTCGCGGTTTATCTTTGAAAAAGATAACGCTCTCTCGCAAACGGCCAAAGCCGCGTCGCGCCGAAAACCGACGCCGAAAAAACAACCATCAAGAAACAGTAACGGCGACATCCGTACAGGATGTCGCCGTTTTCTTCGATCCCAAATACGGGGCGGCTCGCGCCCCTCTCGCTTACGGATGATCCTTGAACTTGTCGGCCAGGGCCTCGCTGCCGTTGTGGCACGGCGTACAATCCATGACGCCCTTGGCCCAGTTGGCCTCGTTGCCCTTGGTCTGGTGACAGGCCCCACAGGTCTCCACGGCGTCCTGCTTGGCGAAGGCGCCCTTGAAGTTCTTGCCCTGATCGATCTTGGCATTGAGGATCTCGGCAGCCTTGCCCGCCACGTCGGCCGTGAGGCGTCCGCAACGCTCGTTGCGCTTCTTGCTGGTGGCCTCGATCTTGTTGGCGTAGCACCACTTGGAGACGGAGATATGACACAGCACGGACTGCGACGCGCTCTGCGGCAGTTCGCCCTTCACGCCCTTGGCCGCATCGCCGGGCTGGTAGATGGGCAGCTTGGTGGTCTCGTACCAGCGATAAAGCTCATTGACCATCGGGGTGCGCTCGTCACGCCCCCAGAACAGGGCAAAGGCCGCCGCAGCGCCGTACAACGCGCCGCAGATGGTGCCCCAGTCGGAGATGCCGCCCTTGTTGGCCTCCAGCATGGAGAAGGGGAACTGGCTGTACGGGGCGCCGTACTTTTCGGCCATCAGGCCCACGATGCTGTAGAACGTGCCGTAGCCGCAGGCATAGCCCTTGTGCCAGTAGCCCTCATAAGCCACGGCGGCGCATTCCCTGGGATCAAGCTTGTGCGGCGTCCAGCTGAAATCGCCGCCCGCCTGCGCGAAGCGCTTCATTTTTTCCGAAGCCGCCACAGCCGTCGCCGCCACGCCCGAAAGCGCCGTTCCGGCGGCCAGACCGCCGAGTCCCATCATGAGTTGCCTTCTGCTGAGATCCATAGCTCCTCCCTTGGATAAAAACAGGTGCAACAACCCCGTACCTTACGGGGCCTTGTTCAATATTTCACTACACCCATCCTCCGGCAAGGTCAACGCGCGAACAGAATTTTCAAAAAAAATCCGTCCGACCTCTGGACGACTTTCAGGAAGGACTTACTTTTGCTTCACGACCGGATGCGGCTCCGCCCCCGGTCCTGAGAAGAGTTTTTTCCGCTGGGAGGATTCAGATATGTCCAAGATTATCGGCATCGACCTTGGGACCACCAATTCCTGCGTCTACGTCATGGAAGGTAAGGATCCCAAGTGCATCACCAATCCGGAAGGCGGTCGCACCACGCCCTCTGTCGTCGCCTTCACCGACAAGGAGCGGCTGGTGGGCGAGATCGCCAAGCGTCAGTCCGTGACCAACCCCAAACGGACCATTTTTGCCATCAAGCGCCTCATGGGCCGCAAGTACGCTTCCCCCGAAGTGGACCGCTGGAAGGAACACTCCCCCTACACCATCACCAAAGCCGCCAATGACGACGCCGGTGTGGAAGTGGATGGCCGCACCTACACGGCCCCTGAGATCTCGGCCATGATCCTGGCCAAGCTCAAGGCCGATGCGGAAGCCTACCTCGGTGAGAAGGTGAGCGAAGCCGTCATCACGGTGCCCGCCTACTTCAATGACGCCCAGCGTCAGGCCACCAAGGACGCCGGTCGCATCGCCGGTCTGGAAGTGAAACGCATCATCAACGAGCCGACCGCCGCCTCCCTTGCCTATGGCTTCGACAAGAAAGCCAATGAAAAGATCGCGGTGTTCGACCTCGGCGGCGGCACCTTCGATATCTCCATCCTGGAAGTGGGCGACAACGTCGTGGAAGTGCGCGCCACCAACGGCGATACCTTCCTCGGCGGCGAAGACTTCGACCAGCGCATCATCAATTTCCTGGTGGAAGAGTTCAAGAAGGAAAACGGCATCGACCTCTCCAAGGACAGCATGGCCCTGCAGCGTCTGAAGGAGTCCGCCGAAAAGGCCAAGAAAGAACTCTCCACTTCCATGGAAGCGGAAGTGAACCTGCCCTTCATCACGGCCGACCAGAACGGCCCCAAACATCTGCTGGTCAAGCTCTCCCGCGCCAAGCTGGAAGCCATGGTCAGCGACCTTGTGGACCGCACCATCGAGCCCTGCAAGAAGGCGCTGGCCGACGCCGGTCTGTCCGCCAACCAGATCGACGAGGTCATCCTCGTGGGCGGCATGACCCGTATGCCGCTGGTGCAGAAGGTAGTGGGCGAGTTCTTCGGCAAGGACCCCAACCGTTCCGTGAACCCGGACGAAGTGGTGGCCATGGGCGCCGCCATCCAGGGCGGTATCCTTACCGGCGACGTGAAGGACGTGCTGCTGCTTGACGTGACCCCGCTCTCCCTCGGCATCGAGACCATGGGCGGCGTGTTCACCAAGCTCATCGACCGCAACACCACCATCCCGACCCGCAAGAGCAACGTGTTCACCACGGCGGCGGACAATCAGCCTTCGGTGTCCATCCATGTGCTGCAGGGCGAGCGTCCCATGGCTGCCGACAACATGACCCTGGCCCGCTTCGACCTGACGGGCATCCCGCCGGCGCCGCGCGGCGTGCCGCAGATCGAGGTCAGCTTCGATATCGACGCCAACGGCATCGTCAACGTGTCGGCCAAGGATATGGGCACCGGCAAGGAACAGTCCATCAAGATCCAGTCCTCCTCCGGTCTCTCGGAAGAAGACATCCAGCGTCTGGTGCGTGAAGCCGAGGCCCACGCCAGCGAGGACAAGAAGAAGCAGGAAGTCATCGAGGCCCGCAACCATGCCGACAGCCTTATCTACGGCACGGAAAAGAGCCTGAACGACCTGGGCGACAAGGCCGATGCCGGACTCAAGGCCGACCTGGAAGGCAAGATCGCCAATCTGCGCAAGCTGATGGAAGGCGATGACGCCGCGGCCATCAAGGCGGCCACCGAAGAGCTGGCCAAGGCCTCGCACAAGCTGGCCGAGCAGCTCTACCAGCAGCAGGGCGGCGCGCAGCCCGGCGCCGACGGCGGGTGCGCCGGCGGTTCCTGCGGCGGCAATGCCGGCGGTTCCGCCAATGGCGGCGACGACGTGGTGGATGCCGACTACACGGAAGTGAAAAAGTAAACCTCCCGACGCATGAGCGTCAGCGTCTGTGCCAAAGGCGGGCTTCGGCCCGCCTTTTTTTGTTTGCGAGGCACCTTCCCTCGCCGCATCTCCCCGCAACGCCCATCTCGTCCGCGCCGTACGCTTGTGCGACAAGGCTTGCCTCATGCTACGCCCTGTATTATTCTGAACTGAAACGACTGGACATTTTTCTCCGGGGAGGGAACATGAAACGAATACTGCTTTTTTCGCTGCTCATGTCGACGTTCCTGCTGGCAAACGGCTGCACCAACGGCTCCTACCACGACTATGACTCACGGCATCGGCCGCCGCCTCCGGGCCACCGCCCCCCGCCGGACTACAGACCTGAGCATCGCCCGGACAACAAGCCAGCGCTTCGTCCCGACGACCGACCTGCGCATCGTCCGGAGAACAAGCCTCAGCTTCGTCCCGAACACAAGCCCGGGCCTCCACCGACCTCGCATCCCGACTCGCGCCCGAACAGACCGGTCCACCGGCCATGAAGCAAGACTGAAACGCCCGCGCGCGGCATCCCCGGCGGATGCCCGCCCGCTTTTTGGTTGCGGGACAGCCCCATAGCGAGCTTGTTCCTGTCCTTTCTTTTTTAACGCTGGGATCAGTATCCATGACTTTGCCGCGCTCTTTCTCCATCATCTGTCTGCTTGCGTTCCTCTGCCTCGTTCTGGGCGGATGCTCCCTCCCGACCACCAGTGGCAAGGAGACTTCCAAACCTACTGCCAAAAAGGGCTCCCTCGTCGTGCTGCTCCTGCCTGCGGACGGTCCCTTTGCGCCCATAGCCCAAAAAATACGGCGCGGCGCGACGACCGCCGCCCAAGAAATGAAGTCCAATGGCACCGAGGTCCAGCTCCTGACGATAGATTCAAGCGATCCATCCTGGGAGCTCCGCCTCAACGCCGCGATCGACTCCCGACCTGAAAGCTTCTTCGTGATCGGCGGGCCGCTCCAGAGTTCCGTCTACGCAAAGGCCCGAAAGTCCGGCATCCTGCGGCGTCATGCCTTCTTCACCTTCATGCCCCAACTGGACGACGGCGAGGAAGGCAAGCTGGCCTGGCGTTTCTTCCCCAGCCCGCAGGACCAGATCGACGCGCTGCTCTCCTTTGCTACCGATACCATGGGCGTCTCCACCTTCGGCGCCTTTTACCCCGGCGACGTCTACGGGCTGCGCATGACCGGCCTCATGGAACAAGCCCTTGCCAAGCGCGGCCTCAGCCTGCAAAAAGCTTCCTATGATGCCGGCAACCCCAATTCCTGGGCAAGCGCCGTGGCCCCCCTCATCAAGCCGACCCAGAACCAGGACGGCAGCAATGCCGTTCCCATTCCCCAGACAAGTTTCGAGGCGCTTTTCCTGCCGGATTCCTGGCGCAACATGGGTATGCTGACGACCGCCCTCACCTATAACGGCGAGGACAGGCTCATACTCATGGGCACGACGCTCTGGGAACAGGGCCTCTCCGGCAAGCGTCTGCCTGATGTGGAAAAGTTCGCCCTTGCCGTCTTCCCCGGCGCCTGGAACCAGGCCCGCGCCCCCAAGGCCCTGCAGGGCGCCGGTCATGACTTCTGGACCGCGCTGGGCTATGACTTCGTGCGCTTTGCCGTGCAGCTTGGCTTCGACAAACTCTCCCCCAGCCCCGACCGCGCTCCCAGCGAAGTCATCAATGCCGCCTGCGCCCGCGTGCGCATGATCTGGGGCATGGCGCCCATCTCCTGGGACGGCAACGGCATCGCCCACCAGAAGCTTTACCTCTTCCAGCCCGCGGCTGACGGCATGAAGCCGCTCTCGGCGGAAGACTACAAGGCCACCCGTCAGGCCATCCTGCAGCGCGCCGCCCTGCGGCAGCAGGGTCTGCCCAGCGTGGACGCACAGGGCAATCCCCTTGTGCCCGGCGTACAGCCCGGTGTACGACCCGGCCAGCCCATCCCTCTGGACGCCTCCGGCCAGCCCATCGCGCAGCCGGCCGCCGCACAACCCGGCGTCCAGCCCGCAACACAACCGGTTGCCGGACAACCGGCGCAGCAACCGGCCATCGGCACCACGCCGATCCCCTCCTACAAGCTGCGCCTGCCCGGATCGGGCAAATAGCATCAGTCCCCACAGTCGGACGCGGCCCCGCCGCGTCCGACCTTTTCAAGCTCAAAGGAAACCACATGTCCGAAAAAAACATCTCGCAGGCTGACGTGGCCCACATGGCTACGCTCTCGCGGCTGCACGTCTCCCCGGAGGAACAGGCCCTCTTTGCCCGCCAGTTCGGTGACATCCTGGCCTACATGGACGTGCTCGCCGGAGTGGACACCACCGGCATCGAGCCGCTTTACAGTCCGGTACAACATGAAGGCTCCCTCCGCGAGGATGAGGCCCGCCACCTCCGCAGCCGTGAAGCCGTCCTTGCCAATGCCCCGCATGGCGACGGGGAATATTTTGTCGTGCCGCGTATCGTCTAGTCCGACGGAGACCCCCATGACCGATTTCTGCACTCTCAGTCTGGGCGACGCTCTGGACGCCCTGTACACCCGACGCATGACCGCCGAACAGGCCACGCAGGCCTGCCTTGACCGCATCGCCGCCACGGAGCCCGTAGTGGACGCCCTGCTCCATGTCGATGCCGAAAAAGCTCTGGCCCACGCCCGCGCACTGGATGCCCAGGGCCCGGATACGAGCAAGCCCCTCTGGGGCATACCCGTCACCGTCAAGGACGCCCTCTCCACCGAAGGGATGCCCACCACCGCCGGCTCCCGTATTCTGGAAGGCTTCACCCCCATCTATGACGCCTTTGTGGTGGAGCGCCTCAAGGAAGCCGGGGCCGTCATCCTCGGCAAGAACAATCTGGACGAGTTCGCCATGGGTTCCGGCACCGAAAATTCCGCCTACAAGGCCAGCCGTAACCCCTGGGATCCCCAATGCGTGCCCGGCGGCTCAAGCGGCGGTTCCGCCGCCTCCGTGGCCGCCTGCCAGTGCTTCGCCTCCCTCGGCTCGGATACCGGTGGTTCCATCCGTCAGCCCGCCGCTCTCTGCGGCTGCGTGGGCCTCAAGCCCACCTACGGCCGCGTCTCCCGTTACGGACTCATCGCCTACGGCTCCTCGCTGGATCAGGTAGGCCCTCTGGCCCGCAGCGTGGAAGACTGCGCCCGCGTCCTGTCCGTCATCGCCGGATACGATGAACGAGACACCACCTGCGCGCCCGCGCCTCTCGACGATTATGTGGACGCCGCCCGTACCGGACGGCGAGCCGCCAGCCTCGACGGCGTCCACCTCGGCCTGCCCCGCGAATTCTACGGCGACGGCCTTGCCCCTGAAGTCCGCGAAGCCTGCAACAAGGCTATCGAGGCCGCCCGCGCCGCAGGAGCCGACATCGTGGACGTGAGCCTGCCCCACACTCATGCGGCCATAGCCACATATTACATCATCGCCATGGCCGAAGCCTCCTCCAACCTCGCCCGCTTCGACGGCGTGCGCTACGGCCGTCGCGCCGAGGATGTGGAAAATCTGGAGGAGCTCTACTTCCGCTCCCGCAGCGAAGGCTTCGGGCAGGAAGTCAAGCGCCGCATCATGCTGGGCACCTATGTGCTCTCCTCCGGCTACTATGACGCCTACTACCGCAAGGCCGCGCAGGTCCGCCGCCTCATCCGCGACGAATACCACGCCGCCCTCGGCCAGTGCGACGCCCTCTTCTGCCCCGTCTCCCCCGTGACCGCCTGGAAGATCGGGCACAAGAACGACGACCCGCTGCAGATGTACCTCATGGACGCCTATACGCTCTCCCTCAACCTCGCCGGTCTGCCGGGCCTCTCCCTGCCCGTGGGCCTCGGCGCGGAATCCGGCCTGCCCGTCGGGATGCAGCTCATGGGACTCCCCTTCTCCGAGGCCGCCCTGCTCCGCACCGGCGCCGCCCTCGAAGCCGTCCTCCCCGCCATCGGCACCCCCGCCGGGCTGTAAGCGGCTGCGGCTGAGGTCTTGTTTCTGTTTGTGAGGGGGAGAGGGGAACCGTTTTGAAAAACGGTTCCCCTCTCCCCCTCACGCTCCCCCTCTCCCTTCCCCAAACTTTTGCCGAGGTCCATGACGGGCGACTTGCCCCGCCAAGGTGACGCGCGGCTGTCACGTCCCCCGGCGACACAAAAAAACAAAGGCCGGACAGCGAAAACTGTCCGGCCTGCTCTTTGTTAGAGCGGTTCACCTTTGAAAAAGGTGAAACGCGAGGCGGCGGCACCGCGCCGCCCAGCCCTAAGTGAGCGGAAAAACCGCTCTTTTTCCGCGAAACGTCAGGCCGTATGGTTTGAAACGCAACGCATTTCAAACCGAAATTGCTCTAAGGGGTCGGCTGACTTGCGGTCAGGAGACGCCTTCCGATGCCACGGAGGCTTGTGTCTGGACAAATAACGTTTTTTGGAGGGGAGGGGTTCGGGGAGGGGGACCTTTTGTTCACAAAAGGTCCCCCTCCCCGAAAAACAAAACACAGGACATCATATCATGCCTTGTGCAGCATGATATCGAGGATGACCTTGTCGGCTTCCTTCATGCCGATGGAGCCGAGGCGGCCGAGGTTGGCGATGCAGGATTCTATATCGTCGTCGACGATACCTTCATTGCCGGGGACGACAGTGCCGTCGAGGGCCAGCAGCACGGCCTGGATACCGGCGCTGACGGCGGTGGCGACCTTGAGGGCGCAGCTGCTTTTGGCGCCGTCGCAGATCATGCCGGCCACGTTGCCGACCATGTTGCGGATGGTGCGTTCCATGTCCGGCAGCCCGCCGCCCATGAGCAGGGCCATGCCGCAGGCGGCGGCGGTAGCGGCCACCATGGCCCCGCAGTGCGCGGAGAGGCGGCCCAGATGGTGCTTGATATGGATGGAGGTCAGATGGCTGACGATGAGGGCGCGCGTCAGGTGTTCGTCGTCGCAGCCCTGCCGGATGGCGCAGGCCACCACCGGCATGGTGCAGGTGATGCCCTGGTTGCCGCTGCCGGAATTGCTCATGACCGGCATCATGACGCCGGCCATGCGGGCATCGGCCGCGGCGGCGGTGAGCTTGACGGCAAAGGTGGGCAGATCGTCGGCCAGCACATGCCGCCGGATCTGGGCATCCACCATCTTGCCCACGCCGAGGCCGTACTGTTTGCGCAGTCCTTCCTCGGCCACCTGACGATTCATGCGGGCGGCATCCAGGATGAAGCTGATCTCCTCGAGCGGCGCGGTACGGGCGAACTCGTCGATACGGGCCATGCTCAGGGGCCAGACGGTCGTCCCGTCCTCCTGCCGGGCGGGCGTTGCGGCCGTATCGCTGACGAGCACGCCATCCTGCCAGACGCGGGTGATATTGTCGTGGCTGTCGCGCAGCTCGGCGGCGGCGGTGCGACCATCGGCCGAGGCGGTCACGAGACAGTAGAGCAAATCCTCGTTGTCCGGCAGGTGGAGGACCACGGCCTCACTGGCGGCCATGTCGCGGGCGGCGGCAGCGGTAGCGGCGTCCAGATCGCGCAGACATTCCAGCCCAAGGGCGCTTTTGCCGCCCAGCGCACCGGCCGCGGCGGCCACGGCAAGGCCCATCTCCCCGGTGCCGGGCACCATGACGCCCATGCCGTTCTTGAGCAGATTGGCGCTCACCGCCACATCCAGCGACTGGGGACGGCAACCGAGGGCCTCGGCGGCGCGGGCCGCGCAGAGCGCCACGGCAATGGGCTCCGTGCAGCCCAGCGCGGGCACCACTTCCTTGTGCAGCAGGCCGATGATGGCCTTACGGTCTTGGGGGGTCAGACTCATGCCTGCTCCGATGCGCCGTTTTGCAGCGGGCCAAGCTCGCCGTTACGATTGAACAGACCTTCCAGCATGAGGGTCAGCGCGCCGTCGCCGGTGACGTTGCAGGCGGTGCCGAAGCTGTCCTGCAGGGCGAAGATGGCGATGAGCAGGGCCACGCCGTTCTGATCAAAGCCCAGTACGCCGGTCACGATGCCCAGCGAGGCCACCACCGTGCCGCCGGGCACGCCGGGCGCGCCCACGGCAAAGATGCCCAGCAGCACGCAGAAGAGCAGCATCACGCCCACGCTGGGCAGGCTGCCGTAGAGCATGAGATGCAGGGTCATGCAGAAGAAGGTCTCCGTGAGCACGGAACCGCAGAGGTGGACGGTCGCGCCCAGCGGCACCATGAATTCCACCATGTTGCGGCTCAGCACGCGGGACTTGCGGGCGCATTCCAGGGCCACGGGCAGGGTGGCCGCGCTGGACATGGTGCCCACGGCGGTGAGGTAGGCGGGCGTGTAGTGGCGGCAGACCTCAAAGGGATTACGCCCGGAGAGGATGCCGCCGATGCCGTACAGCAGGGCCAGCCAGATGAAATGCCCCACGATGACGATGAGCACCATGGAGACAAAGACCGGCAGATGCAGGCTCAGGGAGCCTTCATAGGCCAGACCGAGGAAGGAGAGCCCCACGAAGAAGGGGAGGATGGGTATCATGATGCGCACCACCAGCGCGCTCATGACGCGTTCCAGTTCGCTGAAGAGGCGACTCAGGGTCTCGGACTTGGTCCAGGCGATGGCCACGCCGAACAGCAGCGCCAGCACCAGCGCGCTCATGACGCTGAACAACGGCGGGATGTCCAGCCGAAAGACCATTTCCGGCAGCTTGCGGAGGGTCTCCGTCTCCTTGGCCACGGAAAGATGGGGGATGATGGCGTAACCGGAGATGGTGGAGAAGAGCGCCGCCCCCAGGGACGAGGCATAGGCCAGCGCCACGGCGGTGAAGAGGATCTTGCTGGCGTTCTGCCCCAGACGCACGATGGCGGGCGTGATGAAGCCGACGATGACCAGCGGCACGAGGAAGAAGATGATCTGTCCGAAGATGTGCCGCAGCGACACGACCACGTCCATGACGTGGTTGAGCGAGCTGTCGGCATTGTTGCCGATGTACGTGCCGACGAGCGCGCCGATGACGATGCCGGCCAGCAGTTTGAGGATCAGGGAAAAGTCCCCCGCCTTGGCAGCCATACTGCACCTCCCAAAATAAGGTTCCGGCCCGCGAGAGTACGAGCCGGAACCAGTATAGCGCACAGCGCCGGGGCACGCAACGCGGCCCCCCTATTCGAGGATATAGCGCATGGGATTGACCGGCACGCCGTTGAGGATGACCTCGTAATGCAGATGCGGGCCGGTGGTGCGGCCGGTCATGCCGATGTAGCCGATGACCTCGCCACGCTTGACGTACTGCCCGGGCTGGACCACGAAACGCTGCATGTGCGCGTACTTGGTGACGATGCCGCCGCCGTGGTTGATCTCCACACTGAGGCCGTAAGCCCCGTCATGCCCGGCCTTGAGGACGGTCCCCTGGGCCGTGGCCGTGATGGGCGTCCCGATCCGGTTGGAGATGTCGAGGCCCTTGTGGAACTGGCGTCTGCCGCCGCCGAAGGGAGCGGAGCGCGCGCCGAAGCCGGAGGTCACGAAACCCACCACCGGCCAGATGGTCGGCATGGTGGAGATGGCGTCACGGTTGTCGCGCAGGGCATGGAGCAAGTCCTGCTGGCGCACCTCTTCCAGCCGCACGGCGTCGGAAAGGGAGTCCAGGAAATCCTGCATCTTGCGGGCCGCCAGTTCCTGCCGGTGCATGGGCAGGTAGGAATGGGCAAAGCTGCCCGCCTGATCGTCCCCCACTTCGGCGGGGTCCTGCTCCATGTTCATCATGATGCGCAGCTTGCTGTCGAAGTTGCGCACCCGCTGCAGGTCCTGCGTCACCTCGCCCAGCTTGCCGCCGAGCAGCGAAAGCTGGCGGCGCTGGTCCTCCAGACGCCGTTCGGTATTGGCGAGGGACTCCTCAAGGTGCCGGTTCTGCAGCCATTCCCGCCACAACCACACATTGCAGGCCACCAGCGCCAGCACGATGATGCAGGAGACGAAGCCGAACCAGCCCCGCAGCCGCACATTACGGCTGCCGCTGCGTCCTTCGCGAAAGATGACGATATGGTATTTGCCGAGGAGCATACCTTCTACTTCTAAGCCGCCATGCGGGCCGCTGTCAACGCACGCGTCCGCCGCGGGCCCTGTCGCCGGGAGCGGACGCGGCCTGCGCCGCCTCACTGGTCAGGGCGCTGTCGCGGTGCTTGTCCAGCTGCCAGCGGGTGAGGGCGTTGCCGATGCACCGGCGCGAATCCCTGGCCACGGCGTAGAGATGTTCCAGCGTGGCGCTCATGTCGCTGCGGGCCGAATGCCCCGCCGAAGGGCAGACGTTGGCCCAGATGGGCAGTTCCCATTGCTGGGCGGCCTTGCGGATATATTTCTTTTCCACGAGCAGCAGCGGACGGATGAGCCGCAGCTTGCCGCCGAAAAAGGGTTCATTCATGCTCATGCCGTCCACGCGGCCGTTGCGGCAGAGATTGAGGAAGAACGTCTCCACGAGATCGTCGGCATTGTGGCCCAATGCCAGATGGGTCAGGCGATAGCGGGAACAAAGCTCGAACAGCCGTTTGCGCCGCAGCCAGGCGCAGCGGAAACAGGGGGAACGCCGCTGGTTCTCTTCCGAATGGGCGTGCGGGCCGTAGTCCGTCACTTCCAGATGCGAGGCGATGCCGTGCCGCGCGAGCCACGGCAGCAGGGCCGCGTGGCTTTGCGGATCGAAGCCCGGATTGAGATGGATGGCCATGAGCTCGAAACGGAAGGGGACGATGCCCTGCCGGATATGCAGGCTCTTCAGCAGCACAAAGCTGTCCACGCCGCCGGAGACGGCCACTCCCACCCGGCAGCCCGGCCAGAGCATACCCGCCTGCTGCATGGCCTTGCCCGCGCCCTTGACGCAGACCTCCTGGGCATAGGATCGTTTTTCGCGCATGGTTCCCCTTGCCTGCGGGCGGTTCCCGCAGGGCGGCATGTCGCACGAAGGCCCGCCCCGCGTCAAGAGGAACGGCGCGGGATGCCTTCGGGAACGGACGCCGACCTCCGGCGACGTCATGCGCGGGGGGCCATCTTCCCTTGACAGAAGGAAGACAGACACATAAGATTGTGCGTTACAACAAATTTGAGCCTTGCCGCCGCGTCCGTTCCCGGGCACGGCTCTTTTCGTCCCTGCCCCGGACGGATAACGCCCGGCAAGGCGGGTGAGGCCCTGTCGGAGCCGTCCCGCGACAGCCCCGCGCCAACCCAGAAGGAGGACGCATGGCCCGTATTACTGTGGAAGATTGTCAGGAACGCGTGGACAACCGCTTTCTGCTGGTGCAGATGGCCATCAAGCGCGTGCGCCAGTACCGCGAAGGCTACGAGGCGCTGGTGGACAGCCGCAACAAGGAAGTGGTGACCGCCCTGCGCGAGATCGCCGCCGGCAAGGTCATGCCCGAGGACATGAGCCTGTATACGCCGCTGCCTGAAGGTCAAGAGGCCCCCAACAGCGAAGGCTAGTCATGGCGCAACGCGATTATTACGAAGTGCTGGGAGTGTCCCGCGACGCTTCGGAAGACGAGATAAAAAAGGCCTACCGCAAGCTCGCCATGCAGTATCACCCGGACCGCAACCCGGGGGATGCCGAGGCCGAACGCAAGTTCAAGGAAGCCGCGGAAGCCTATGACGTGCTGCGCGATGCCGACAAGCGCGCCCGCTATGACCGCTTCGGTCATGCCGGTCTGCAGGGAGGCGCGGGCGGCTTCGGCAGCACGGACGATATTTTTGCCCACTTCAGCGACATCTTCGGGGACCTGTTCGGCTTTGGCGGCGGGACGGGCCGCAGCGGCCCCCGGCCCATGGCCGGCGCCGACCTGCGCTACAACCTGGAGATCAGCTTCGAGCAGGCGGCCACCGGCGCGGAGATCCCGCTCAAGCTGCCCCGTCACGAAGAGTGTCCCGAATGCAAGGGCAGCGGCGCGGCTCCCGGCACCAAGCCGGAGACCTGCCGCCAGTGCAACGGCACGGGACAGGTCCGCCGGACACAGGGTTTCTTCCAGCTGGCCATGCCCTGCCCGGCCTGTCATGGTACCGGTCAGGTCATCGCCACGCCCTGCCCCCGCTGCAAGGGGGACGGCGTGGTGGAGAACGTGCGCGAGATCGTGGTACGCATCCCGGCCGGGGTGGACACGGGCACGCGTCTGCGTGTACGCGACGAAGGAGAGGCCGGCGTGCACGGCGGCCCGCCCGGCGACCTTTATGTGGTGCTCCATGTCGAGCCGAGCAAGCACTATGACCGCCAGGGCCAGGACCTCATCTACGAATGCTCCATCAGCTTCGTGCAGGCCGCGCTGGGCCACCGCGTCGAAGTGCCGGGCCTCAACGGTCCCCTGCCGCTGGAGATCCCCAAGGGCATCCAGAGCGGCACGCCGCTGCGCCTCAAGGGCGAAGGTATGCCCTACCCCGGCCGCAGTCAGCGGGGGGATCTGCTGGTGGTGGTCAAGGTGCTGACGCCCACCAAGCTTTCCGAACGGCAGGAAGAGCTGCTGCGGGAATTTGAATCCCTCGGAGAGGAGAGCTTCCTCGAAAAAGCCAAGAAGGTCGGCAAGAAGATCGGCAAGAAGATCGGGCTCGACTAAACAGGGAACGTAGCGCGAGCGCCTGACATCAACAGGCGCTGGCGCGTTTCGCCATCGAAAAGACAGGACGCGAGGCGGCGGCACAGCGCCGCCCGGCCCGAAGCAAGCGGGAAAGGCGCGTTTTCTGTGGAACGACAGGCCATATGGTTTGGGACGCGAAGCGGTCCAAACGGAAAATGCTCGAAAAGAGGCTCACGATATCAGGGGGGACGCGTAGCGTCCCCCCTTGTTTTTCGCGGAAGGGCACGCCTCCCCATGCCGTTCTTTGCCGGAGCGCAGGGGCTTCCTCCAGCAGTCCCCGTCAAACTGCCGTGCCGGACCGGGAGAATGTCCCGCGATGCTTGCGCCCCTGCCCAAGACAGGCTAGAGTGTTGCAGGAGAGAAAAGTCGTTCCGTCCTGACCGGCCAGTCGCCGCCTCTGCCCGGGGAAGGCGATCCGCCGAAAGGGCAATACGTTGATTTTCTTTCCTTTCTGTGACGGCACAGAAAGTTTTCAGAAAATGCGTCAAAATAGACTGTTCAATCAATCAATTTCTTGCTAGGCTCTGGACATGCCGAGGATACATCCTCGACACCGCGCCTCCCGCCGCCATGCGCCACGGGAGGCGGCACCCCTGACCATGCCAGCAGCGCATTTTCTCCCGTTCCGCCGCATCCTGCCGGGGAGCGGGACGCCATGCCTCTGGCCCGCTTTTGCCAAACAGAGCGCCTTCGGGCGCAAGGAGGATCATAATGGCGAAGATGAAAACCATGGACGGCAATAACGCCACAGCGCACATTGCCTACGCCCTGTCCGACACGGCCGCCATCTACCCCATCACGCCCTCGTCCGTCATGGGCGAAGTGGTGGACGAGATGGCCGCCCGCGGCGCTCTCAATCTCATGGGCCAGAAAGTGCTCGTGCGGGAAATGCAGTCCGAGGCCGGCGCGGCCGGCGCCGTGCACGGTATGCTTTCCGGCGGGGCGCTGACCAGCACCTTCACGGCCTCGCAGGGCCTCCTGCTCATGATTCCCAACATGTACAAGATCGCCGGCGAACTGCTGCCCGGCGTCTTCCATGTGTCGGCCCGCGCCCTGGCCTCGCACGCCCTGTCCATCTTCGGCGATCATCAGGACGTCATGAGCGCCCGGCAGACGGGCTTTGTCTTCCTCTGCTCCTCCTCGGTGCAGGAATGCATGGACCTCGCGCTGGTGGCCCATCTGTCCGCCATCGACGCGAGCCTGCCCTTCTGCCACTTCTTCGACGGCTTCCGCACGTCTCATGAAGTGCAGAAGATCGAACTCATCGACTATGAGGACATCCGCGGTCTGGTGAGCTGGGACAAGGTGGAGGAGTTCCGCAACAACGCCATGAACCCCGAACACCCGCACATCCGCGGCACCGCCCAGAACCCGGACATCTATTTCCAGAACCGCGAGGCCAGCAACCTGTATTACGACATGGTGCCGTCCATCGTGCTGGAGAACATGCAGAAGGTGGCCTCCATCACCGGCCGTAAATACAAGCTCTTCGACTACGTGGGCGACCCCGAAGCCGACCGCGTGATCATCAGCATGGGTTCCTCCTGTGAAGTCATCGAAGAGACGGTGAACTACCTGAACCAGCGCGGCCAGCGCGTGGGTCTGGTGAAAGTGCGCCTGTTCCGGCCCTTCTCCGCCGCTCACCTCATGCAGGCCATCCCGGCCACCGCGAGCACCATCACCGTGCTCGACCGCACCAAGGAGCCCGGCTCCCTCGGTGATCCGCTCTATCAGGACGTGTGCACCGCCTTCATGGAAAAGGGCGAGGCCCCGACCCTCATCGCCGGCCGCTACGGTCTCGGCTCCAAGGACTTCACCCCCGGCATGGCCAAGGCCGTGTTCGACAACATGCTGGCCGTGGGGCCCAAGAACCACTTCACCGTGGGCATCCGCGACGACGTGACCAACCTCTCCCTTGACGTGGACGAGGAGATCGACACCGTGCCCGCCGGCACCGTGCAGTGCAAGTTCTTCGGCCTCGGCTCCGACGGCACCGTGGGCGCCAACAAGCAGGCCGTGAAGATCATCGGTGACAACACGGACATGTACGCCCAGGCTTACTTCGCTTACGACTCCAAGAAGTCCGGCGGCCTCACCGTGTCCCACCTGCGCTTCGGCAAGGCGCCCATCCAGTCCTCCTACCTCATCACGCAGGCGGACTACATCGCTTGCCACAAGTCCTCCTACGTCACCCAGTACGACGTGCTGGAAGGCGCCAAGGAAGGCGGCACCTTCGTGCTGAACTCCAACTGGTCGCTGGCCGACATGGAAAAGCACCTGCCCGCCGCCATGAAGCGCACCATCGCCCGCAAGAAGCTCAAGTTCTACAACGTGGACGCCGTCAAGGTGGCCGCGGAAGTGGGCCTCGGCGGCCGCATCAACATGATCATGCAGACGGCTTTCTTCAAGCTGGCCAACGTGATCCCCTTCGAGCACGCCGTGGAGCTGCTCAAGGAATCCATCAAGAAGGCCTACGGCATGAAGGGCGACAAGGTCGTCAACATGAACATCGCCGCCGTGGAAAAGGGCATGGACGCCCTTGAAGAGATCAAATACCCCGCCGAATGGGCCAACGCCACCGAAGGCGCGGAAGTCTGCCACTGCGGCGACGACGAGTATCTGCGCAACGTGGTGCGTCCCATCCTCGGCCAGCGCGGCGACAAGCTGCCCGTCTCCGCCATGGAGCCGGCCGGCCTCATGCCGCTGGGCACCGCCGCCTGCGAAAAGCGCGGCGCGGCCATCCTCGTGCCCGAATGGCAGGTGAACAACTGCATCCAGTGCTTCCAGTGCTCCTTCGTCTGCCCGCACGCCGCCATCCGTCCGGTCGTCGCCTCCGACGACGAGCTGGAAGGCGCGCCCGCGACCTTTGAGGTGAAGGACGCTCAGGGCAAGGAACTCAAGGGCTTCAAGATGCGTATGCAGGTCTACGCCGAGGACTGCCTCGGCTGCGGCTCCTGCGCCGACGTCTGCCCGGCCAAGGAAAAGGCGCTCGTTATGAAGCCGCTGGAGACCCAGATCGAGGCCCAGAAGGCCAATCTCGCCTTTGCCGAGGACCATATCGCCCTCAAGGACGACCTCATGCCGCGCGACAGCGTCAAGGGTTCGCAGCTCCAGCAGCCCCTGCATGAGTTCTCCGGCGCCTGCGCCGGTTGCGGCGAAACGCCCTACGCCAAGGTGCTGACCCAGCTCTTCGGTGAGCGTATGCTCATCGCCAACGCCACGGGCTGCTCGTCCATCTGGGGCGCCTCCTCGCCCACCACGCCGTACACCACCAACAAGGACGGCTTCGGCCCGGCCTGGGGCAACAGCCTCTTCGAGGACGCCGCCGAATACGGCTGCGGCATCGGCCTGGCCTATGTGCAGCGCCGCAACCGCCTGGCCATGCTCGTGCAGGAGGCCCTCAAGGACGAGAGCATCTCGCCCGAACTCAAGGACGCCATGGAAGGCTGGCTGGCCCACAAGGACGACGCCGAAGGTTCGCGCGAATACGGCGAGCGCGTGCTGGCCAACCTGGAAGACTTCGGCAGCCCGCTGGCCCACGAGATGTGGCACATGGGCGACCTCTTCACCAAGAAGAGCGTCTGGGTCTTCGGCGGCGACGGCTGGGCCTATGACATCGGCTACGGCGGCCTGGACCACGTGCTGGCCTCCGGCGACGACATCAACGTGCTGGTCTTCGACACCGAAGTGTATTCCAACACCGGCGGTCAGGCCTCCAAGTCCACGCCGCTGGGCGCCATCGCCCAGTTCGCCGCCTCCGGCAAGCGCATGGGCAAGAAGGATCTGGGCCGCATGGCCATGACCTACGGCTACGTCTATGTGGCGTCCATCTCCATGGGCGCGGACAAGGCGCAGGTGGTCAAGGCCTTCCGCGAGGCCGAAGCCTACAAGGGCCCCTCGCTCATCATCGCCTACGCGCCCTGCATCAATCAGGGCCTGCGCAAGGGCATGGGCAAGAGCATGGAAGAAGCCAAGCTGGCCGTGCAGACCGGCTACTGGCCGCTCTATCGCTACAACCCCGCTCTGGCGGCGGAAGGCAAGAACCCCTTCCAGCTCGACTACACCAAGGAGCCCAACGGCGGCCTGCAGGAATTCCTGGCCGGGGAGACCCGCTTCGCGGCCCTGGACAAGAAGGCCCCCGACGTGGCCCAGCAGCTGAAGGAACAGCTCGACAAGTCCTACATGGAACGCTTCGCCATGTACAAGCAAATGGCTGAACTGCCGCTGCCCGGCAGCAACAGCTAACGCCTCACGCACACCACAGGGGTACGGCGGGCTGCGCCGTACCCCTTCCTTGCGCAGCCCGGGCTTTGAGTATGGCAGCCCCGCTGCCGCCTTCGGAGGAAACATGAACGCCCTGTATCTCACCGCCACAGGCCCCCTGTCCGGCAAGACCGCCGCGGCTCTGGGCATCATGCACATGCTCAATCTCAGTATGCGCGACGTGGCCATTTTCCGGCCCATCATCAACACCCCCCAGATGACCGACCGCGACCCGGACATCCATCTCATGATGGAGCAGTTCAAACTGCGGCAGGACTATGCGGAGACCTTCGTCTATACCCACGAGGAGGCCCGCAAGGTCATCAACCGCGGCGATCATGATCTGGTCATCGAGACCATCATGAAGCAGTTCAAGAAACTGCAGGCCGAGCACGAATTCGTCTTTGTGGAAGGTACGGACTTCCTCGGCAAGGACGCGGTCTACGAATTCGAGCTCAACGCGGAGATCGCCTCCAATCTCGGCTGCCCGGTCATGCTGGTGGTCAACGGCGACCATCCGGCCGACGACCTGCGCCAGAGCCTCCAGAACGTCATGGCCACCATGAACGAGAACTCGCTGGAGGTCATCGCCACCATCATCAACCGCGGCCATCTCTCGCAGATGGAACTGGACGAGATCCGCGACGCGCTGAGCACCGAGGCGCACCGCGCCCTGGTCTACGCCATCCCCGATGACGCCACCATCGCCAAGGCCACCATGTACGACGTGAAAAAGAGCCTCGGCGCGGAAGTGCTCTACGGGGAGAACCGCCTCGATACCATGGTCGGTTCCTACCTCATCGCGGCCATGCACATCGACAATTTCCTCAAGTATGTGGAGAAGGACCAGCTCATCATCACGCCCGGCGACCGTACGGACATCCTGCTGGCCGCCATCGGCACCCGTATGTCCTCCTCCAAGCCGGACATCGCCGGCGTGCTCCTGACCGGCGGCATGAAGCCGCCCATCGAGGTCTGCGAGCTCATCGAGGGCTGGACCAATTCGCCGCTGCCCATCCTCATGACCAATACGCTCACCTATCAGAGCGTCATGGCCCTGCACGAAGTGTCCGGCTACATCGAGCCCACGGACACCCGCAAGATCAACACCGTCCTCGGCCTGTTCACTCACCATGTGAACTCCAAGGAGATCAGCAAGCGCCTGCAGTTCAGTTCCAACAGCTCGCGCATGACGCCCATGATGTTCGAATTCAACCTCATCGAGCGCGCCAAGACCAGAAAGATGCGCATCGTGCTGGCCGAAGGCGAGGAAGAGCGTATCCTCCAGGCCACGGACGTGCTGCTGCGCCGCGATGTGGCGGACATCATCCTGCTGGGCAACCCGGACGTCATCCACCAGAAGGCCCGTGACCTCAATCTGGACATCTCCGGCGCCACCATCGAGAACCCCGTCACCTCGTCGCGGTTCGACGATTACGCCAATACCTATTACGAGCTGCGCAAGGCCAAGGGCATCACGCCCGAGACCGCCCGCGACATCATGAACGACGCCACCTACTTCGCCACCATGATGGTCAAGAAGGACGACGCCGACGGCATGGTCTCCGGCGCGGTGAACACCACCGCCCACACCATCCGTCCGGCCTTCGAGTTCATCAAGACCAAGCCCGGCTTCTCGGTGGTGTCCTCGGTCTTCCTCATGTGCCTCAAGGACCGCGTGCTGGCCTTCGGGGACTGCGCGGTCAACCCCAACCCCACGGCCCAGCAGCTGGCCGAGATCGCCATCGCCTCGGCGCACACGGCGCGGGTGTTCGGCATCGAGCCGCGCGTGGCCATGCTGTCCTACTCCACCGGCACCTCCGGCAAGGGCGTGGACGTGGACAAGGTGAAGGAAGCCACGGCCATCGCCAAGGAGATGGCCCCCGACCTCCTGCTGGAAGGCCCCATCCAGTACGACGCGGCCATCGATCCCACGGTGGCCAAGACCAAGCTGCCCGACAGCAAGGTGGCCGGCCGCGCCACGGTCTTCATCTTCCCTGACCTCAACACGGGCAACAATACCTACAAGGCCGTGCAGCGCGCCGCCGAAGCCGTGGCCATCGGCCCGGTGCTCCAGGGCCTCAACAAGCCGGTCAACGACCTCTCCCGCGGCTGCACCGTGCCGGACATCGTGAACACCGTGGCCATCACCGCCGTGCAGGCCGCCGCCGAAAAGCACAAGTAGATCTGATCCCCGCACACCAACGCCGCCCGGACGTTTTCCCTACCTCGTCCGGGCGGCATCAACCATAAGGAAGTCTTGCCATGAAAGTTCTCGTGATCAATGCCGGTTCCTCTTCCTGCAAATACCAGCTGCTGGAAATGGAGACCGAGACCGTCCTGTGCTCCGGCGTGGCCGAACGCATCGGACAGGACATGGGCCGTCTGTCCCACAAGATCGCTCCTGATACCGACCAGGAAGAAAAGATCGTCAAGGAAGCGCCCTTCCCCACCCATGTGGAAGCCATGGAACTGGTCATCACCCTGCTGACCGATACGGAAAAGGGCGTCATCAAGGACAAGAGCGAGATCCACGCCATCGGTCACCGCGTGCTGCACGGCGGCGAATCCATCACCGACCCGGTGAAGGTGGACGATCACGTCAAGAAGATCATCCGTGACTGCTTCCTGCTTGGCCCCCTGCACAATCCGGCCAACCTCATGGGCATCGAAGTCTGTGAGAAGCTCTTCCCCGGCGTGCCCAACGTGGCCGTGTTCGACACCGAATTCGGCATGGGCATGGAGCAGGAAGCCTACATGTACGGCCTGCCCTACGAACTCTACGAAGAACTGCACATCCGCCGCTACGGCTTCCACGGCACCTCCCACAAGTACATCGCCAAGAAGACCGCCGAATATCTGGGCAAGCCGCTGAAGGATCTGCGCTCCATCACCATGCACCTCGGCAACGGCTCTTCCATGAGCTGCGTGCGCGACGGCAAGTGCCTCGACACCAGCATGGGCCTCACGCCTCTGGAAGGTCTGATCATGGGCACCCGCTGCGGCTCCATCGACCCGGCCATCGTGCCCTTCGTCATGGAGAAGAAGAAGCTCAACCCGGCCGAGATGGACACGCTCATGAACAAGAAGTCCGGCCTGCTGGGCCTGTGCGGCTTCACCGACATGCGCGACGTGCACAAGGAAGTGGACAACGGCAACAAGCGCGCCGAACTGGCCCTGAACATGCTCGTGCGCAGCATCAAGAAGACCCTGGGCAGCTACTTCTTCCTGCTGGAAGGCAAGGTGGATTCCATCGTCTTCACCGCCGGTATCGGTGAAAATGACGACATCGTGCGCGAAGCCGTCTGCAAGGGGCTGGAAGAATTCGGCATCTGCCTCAATACCGCCGAAAACGCCACCCGCCGTCCCGGCGCCCGCACCATCTCCACCCCCGACAGCCGCGTCAAGGTGCTGGTCATCCCCACCAACGAGGAACTGCAGATCGCCCAGGCCACCCTGGAGATCGTGGGCCGCTAGCCGCCATCCCCTTTCCCCGTCCCGCAAGGCCCTGCTCCGGCAGGGCCTTTTTTTGCGTCAAAACGCCGCCTGCCGCCGCAGACCGGCACACGACGGGACAATGTTTGTTGCGCCCGGCTGCAACCTTGGCTATCATTTGCCCCACATTCACTTTTTTCTGCAGGAGTGGCCCCATGCCGACACCCATTCTGGAAAAGGAAAGCCTCATTCCGGGCAGGACCAGCAAACTGGTCCTCCATGCGCCGCAGATCGCACGCAACGCCCGTCCCGGGCATTTCGTCATGCTGCGCATGAACCCTGACGGCGAGCGCATCCCGCTCACCATTGCTGATACCGACCCCGAAAAGGGGACCATCGTCATCGTCTATCTGGTCATGGGCAAGAGCACGGCCCTGCTGGAGGACCTCAAGGCCGGGGACAGCATCCTTGATGTGTGCGGGCCGCTCGGCAAGCCCACCCATATCGAGAAAAAGGGTACCGTCGTCTGTGTGGGCGGCGGCACGGGCATCGCCGCCATGCACCATATCGCCAAGGGGCACTGGCGGGCCGGCAATCGCGTCGTGGGCGTCATCGGCGCCCGCACCAAGGATCTGCTGCTCTTTGAAAAGGAACTCTCCAGCTTTGCCCACGAGCTGCTCATCTCCACCGATGACGGCAGCTACGGGCACAAGGGCCTTGTGACCGATCTTTTGCGCGAGCGTCTGGAAACGGACAAGGACGTCTTCGAAGTGGTGGCCGTGGGCCCCGTGCCCATGATGGCCGCCGTGGCCGAGACCACCCGCTCCTTCGGCGTGCGCACTACCGTCAGCCTCAACCCCATCATGGTGGACGGCATCGGCATGTGCGGCGCCTGTCGTGTGACCGTGGGCGGCAAGACCAAGTTCGCCTGTGTGGACGGCCCCGAATTCGACGGGCATCAGGTGGACTTTGCCGAACTGCGCCGCCGCCTCGGCGCTTTCCGCGAACAGGAGAAGATCTCCCTCGATCAGTACAGGAGCCAGCATGGAAACTAAAGAAAAAAAGACCGTCGCCCCGCGTACGGACATGCCCTGTCAGCCCGCCGACGTGCGCGCCCGCAACTTTGACGAGGTGGCCCTCGGCTATACCAAGGAAATGGCCTTGCAGGAGGCCGCCCGCTGCCTGCAGTGCAAGAATCCCCGCTGCGTCAAGGGCTGCCCGGTGGAGGTGCCCATCCGCGACTTCATCGGTGAAGTGGCGCGCGGCAATTTCGACGCGGCCTACCGCATCATCAAGACCACCAACAGTCTGCCCGCCGTCTGCGGCCGCGTCTGCCCTCAAGAAAATCAGTGCGAAGGCAACTGCGTGCTCAAGGCCAAGGGACAGCCGGTGGCCATCGGCCGTCTGGAGCGCTTCGTGGCCGACAACCATATCGCGTCCTCGGCCTGTGAGCAGGTCACGGGCACCAATTCCTGCGCCGTGCCGATGGGCGGCAAGAAGATGGCCTGCATCGGCTCCGGTCCGGCCTCGCTGACCTGCGCGGGCGTCTGTGCCGCCGCGGGCATCAAGGTGGACGTGTTCGAGGCCCTGCATGAGCCGGGCGGCGTGCTCATCTACGGTATCCCGGCCTTCCGTCTGCCCAAGAACGTGGTGGCCACCGAAGTGAACGGCCTGCGCCAGACCGGCGTGGACTTCCACCTCAACCACGTGGGCGGCCGCACCGTCAGCGTCACCGAACTGGCCAAGGAATACGACGCCGTGTTCATCGGCGTGGGTGCCGGTCTGCCGGTATTCCTCGGCGTGCCCGGTGAGAATCTGGTCGGGGTCTTTTCGGCCAACGAATACCTGACCCGCGTGAACCTCGGCCGCGCCTACGACTTCCCCAACCACGACACTCCGGCCTTCCACGGCAAGAACGTCACGGTCTTCGGCGCGGGCAACGTGGCCATGGACGCCGCCCGCACCGCCCTGCGCATGGGCGCGGAAAGCGTCCATATCGTCTATCGTCGCACCCGCGCGGAAATGCCCGCCCGTCATGAGGAAGTGGAACATGCCGAGGAGGAAGGCGTGAAGTTCGCCATGCTCTCGGCGCCCGTCCGCTTCAACGGGGACGACGAGATGCACCTTGTTTCCGTGACCCTGCAGAAGATGGAACTGGGCGAACCGGACGCCTCCGGTCGTCGTCGCCCCGTGCCGGTGCCGGGTTCGGAATATGACCTGCCCACCGATCTGGCCATCGTGGCCCTGGGTACCCGCTCCAATCCCATCCTGCTGGAAGCCACCGAAGGACTGGACAAGACCGAGCGCGGCTATATCAAGGTCAACGAGGAGACCGGGGAGACCTCCCTGCCCAACGTCTTTGCCGGCGGCGACATCGTCACCGGCGCTGCCACGGTCATCCTGGCCATGGGCGCTGGCCGCAGGGCCGGTCAGGAGATCGTGCGCCGTCTCGGCGGCATGTAGCAGACAAACGTCATCACGTGGAGACGGGAGGCGTCCGGCACAGACCGGAGCGCCTCCCGCTCCCGCTTTTTTGCCCTGCGCGCAACTGGCTGCGCCGTTCCGCCAGCCGGGCGACAAGGCCTTCTCACCCTCTCCCGGCATCAGCCGGAACCACAAGGACAGGCCATGATCTTGCGGGATCTGCATACCCACACCCTGTATTCCCACGGCCGCAATACCCCGGCGGAGATGTACGCCGCCGCCGAGGCCGCCGGTCTGCGTCTCTACGGCTTCAGCGAGCACTCGCCGCGCCCGCTGGGCTACACCTACAGCCACGAATACCGCGAGCAGCTCGAAGCGCACATGGACGATTATGTGCGCGAAGTGGCGACCCTCAAGGCACAGGCCGCCGCGGACCCGTCCCGCTGTCAGGTGCTCTTCGGCATGGAATTCGACTGGCTGGACGCGGAAGAGGCCTTCGTGCGGGCCGCCGCGGCGGCGCACGATTTTGATTACCGCCTCGGCAGCGTGCACTATCTCGGCACCTGGGGCTTCGACGACAAGCTGGAAGACTGGGACATCTCGCAAGACGCCTGCGAGCAGCATTACCGCGCCTATTTCGCCGCCTGGCGGAACATGATCGCGTCCGGTCTGTTCGACATCGCGGCTCACCCCGACATCATCAAGCTGTTCAGCGTGCAGAAATTCCACGTCTGGCTGTCCAAGGCCGACAGTCAGGCGCTGGTGCGCACCGCCCTTGCTGAACTGCGGGACGCGGGCATGAGCATGGAGATCTCCTCGGCCGGACTGCGCAAGCCCTGCCGCGAGATCTACCCCTGCCCCACCTTCATGCGGCTTGCCGCCGAACTGTCCGTGCCGGTGAGCTTTGCCTCCGACGCCCACGGCATCGAGGAAGTGGCCTACGCCTTCCCGCAGCTCGCCAACTACGCCCGCGCCTTCGGCATCTCCGAAAGCGTCTGGTTCGTGCGCGGCCGGATGCACCGGGAAGCGTTTTAGGGGCTATTGTCAGTTTGTGGGGGGAAGGGGGACCCCTTTCGCTGGCGCGCAAAGGGGTCCCCCTTCCCCCCACACCCCCCAACCCCTCCCCAAACGCGCTTTACTGCCTCCCTGCTCCGGTGTCACGGCATCCAAGCCGTCCCCCCTACCCCACCGCAGCCAAAATCTGTACAAAAAGCCGGACGGTTTGCGCTGTCCGGCCTCTTTATCATCCCGACGGGGGACAAAACAGCCACGCGACGCCTTGCCGGGCCGCACCGCCCGACATGTACCCTGTAAAAATTTTGGGAAAGGAGAGGGGGAGAGGGATAACCGTTTTTCAAAACGGTTTCCCTCTCCCTCTCGCATGATCACTATTTTTTCGTGGGGGAGCACATACGGCCCCTTCCCCCCAAAAAAGCAAACAATGGATAGTGCTCCCTCAAAACGAAACATCCCCCGGCGTGATCACGGCGGGGGATGTTTTTTCCTCACATTATCTCAAGGTCAGGACTTGTTGTCCTGCGCCGGGGGCTGGGCGGTGTCCTGCGCCAGCGGGGTCGCGGGTTCCAGCGGATTGACGGGCTTTTCCACGGCGGCGGGCTTCTTTTCGGGCAGGGGCGCTTCCACCACGGTACCGTCCGGCAGCACCATGGACAGGGCCCGCACAGGACAGGCTTCCATGCAGGCGGTGATGCGTTTGCCGTTCTCCTCGCGCCAGGCCTTGCACATGTCGCAACGCACGGCCACCTCGCGTCGAGAGCGCTGGGCCATGGTCTCCGCGTTGTCGGCGGCCATGTCCGGCATACCGATGGTGTCCAGCGTGATGGTGCCGTAGGGGCAGACGGCAATACAGAGCTTGCAGGCCACGCAGAGCTGCACGCGCATGTTGATGCGCCCGTCCTCGTCCTGCTGGAGTGCCCCGGTGGGACAGATGGCGCAGCAGGGCGCAGGCTCGCACTGATGGCAGCGCACCGTCGTGCGGAAGCCTTCGGCCTTGACCACCTGCACGCGCGAAACGAGCACGTCGCGGTGTTTCATGGCCTCCTTGAAGCTCATGCCGTGATGGGCCGCGATGCAGGCCACTTCGCAGCGGCGGCAGGCGCGGCACTTGTCGGGAACAACTTGAATATGCTCAATCATGCTTTTACTCCGCTTCCACATCAAGGCCCATGAGGGTCAGCCCGTGTCCCCCGCTGAAGTGCAGCCGCTCGCCGCCGCAGGCCGGGCAGACGAAATGCCGCCGGGTCAGGGCAAAGGTCGCGCCGCAGGCATCGCAACGGCAATCCAGCGGGGCCGTTTCCAGCACGAGCTCCGCCCCCTGCGCCGGACTGCCTTCGGCAAAGAGCTCGAAGCAGGCCCGCAGGGTCTCCGGCTCCACGCAGGACAGCAAACCCAGCCGACAGTCCAGACGGCTGATACGCGCCGCCCTCCGGGCACCGGGTCGGGCGTTGTGCTCCTCCACGGCCCTGACGGCCGTACGGAGCAGCCCCTGGACGAGCGCCGCCTCGTGCATGTCTCGTCGCTCAACGCTCCGTGCAGGACACGCAGGGGTCGATGCTGTTGGTGATCAGCGCCACATCGGCCACCGTGCAATCCCGCATCATGACGCCGAGGGCTTCCCAATTCATGTAGGACGGCACGCGCCACTTGAGCCGGGCCGGCATATCCGTGTCGTTGGTACGGATGTAATAGAAGACCTCGCCGCGCGGCGCTTCGCTGCGGGCACAGGCTTCCGCCGGATGGATCTGGTTCATGGGCGCGGTCACTGGCCCGTCCGGACATTTCTCGCAGCACTGCCGGATGATGCGGCAGGACTGGAAGATCTCATCCAGCCGTACCAGCGTCCGGCTGTTGACGCAGCAGCCGTCCCGATGGATGACGTCGAATTCCAATTCGGGATAGGCCGCATAGGGCGAGTCCTTGCGCACATCGTGCGTGATGCCCGACCCGCGGGCCACGGGGCCGACCACGCCCAGCCGCACGGCGTCCTCCAGCGGCAGCAAACCAAGGCCGCGCGTCCGGCCCAGCAGCATGGGGTCGTTGTCGTAGATGTCCCGTATCTCGTCCACGGCGGGCTCCACCTTGTCCAGCATGGACAGGATATAATCGAAGTGCCGGGCCTCCACGTCGCATTTGACGCCGCCGATGCAGTTGGACGCCAGGTTCATGCGGTTGCCGTAGACGGTCTCCTTGACGTCCTGCATCATCTCCCGCACTTCCATGACGTGCATGAACAGGGATTTGTAGCCGATGATATGCGCCTGGATGGCCGTATTGAAAAGATGCGAGGCCACCCGCTTGATCTCCTCGGCCATGACGCGCAGATAGCGGGCGCGAGGCGGGATGACGATGCCCAGCACGTTCTCCACGGCCATGCAGTAGGTGAAGGAGTGGCTGTTGGAGCAAAGCGAGCAGACGCGCTCGGTCAGCGTGGTATTCTGGATGAGGTTGCGCTGGCTGGCCAAAGCTTCCATGCCACGATGCACATGCCCGGAGGTGAGCTCCACCTTCCGGATGGTCTCGCCGTCCACGGTCAGATGGAAGTAGACGGGTTCCTCCAGCGCCACATGCACCGGGCCGAGCGGCATTTGAAAGGTCGTGGGCGTGCTCATGCCATGTTCCCCCTGTCCTTGAGGATGCGTTCCCAGAGGTCGGTGGTACAGGCCCCGTTCATCATGACCGACAACGGCACGGCCTCATTGAGCACGCCGGCGTCCAGCTCCTCGTCAAGGAAGAGACGACGCGGATTGGGATGCCCTTCCACACGGATGGCGTAAAGCTCCATCATCTCCCGCTCGTGCCAGTCGGCATTGGCGAACAGGGGCGTGATGGACGGCACGGTCTGCCATTCGTTGCCCAGGTTGACGGTCAGATTGTAGATCACGCCTTCCAGCTCGAAGTGATAGCAGATCTCCTGCTGTTGCTCGCTGAGCTGGTGACGGTTATAGGCCGAGATCATGCACAGACGTGCGCCGGCCTCCTTCAGCCGGGCGGCGGCCTGCGGCAGACGGCGCGGCTGGGGCAGCTTGAACCAGTGATAGGCGTTGCCGTAGGCGTCCGTGCTGTGATGGACGGCGGCGGGAGAGCCGCAGTCGCCGGTCAGCGCGTCGATGAGCCCCGGACGGCCCTTGATGATTTCCTGCATGACTATCCTTTGCCCGAAAGGGCAGCTTATTTCTTCACGGGTGCGGCCGACGGGGCCACGCTGTCATCCTGCGCCTGTCCTTCCCCGTGCGCGGACAGATGGCAGGCGTTGCGCTTGGCGTCCTCGATCTGACGGCATTTGGGGCAGAGATGCCGGATGACGTCGGGATCAAGGCTCGTGTTGTGCGCGTAAAGCTTGCGGGCCAGCGGCAGCGGGATGGGCCGGATGAGCGTGCCGCAATGGGAGCAGGGCTCATAGGTGATGGTCCGCTGCTCCAGCATGGTGTACTTGTCCGCCTCCACATGGGCATGATGCCAGTCGTCGTCGATGGTGATGGCCCCGGTGGGACAGTAATGGCGGCAGGAGGCGCACAGGCAGCAGGAATCCTGCCAGACGGTGATGGTATAGCCGGATCCGTCCTCATTGTGCCGGATATGGATGGCCCCGGCCGTGCAGGAATAGCGGCACATGCCGCAGCCCATGCAAAGCTCGGGATCGATGCGCACCGTTCCGCGGATGCGCTCCGGCGAAAAGGTCTCTCCCAGCGGGAAGGGATCCGTGCTCGGCCCCTCAAGGAGATTGCGGAAAAGAATCTTCAGAAAGCCTGCCATATTCACTCCTTGGGGAGGACGCCCCCGCGCCGGGATGTCGTCAACATGCCGCAGACATGGTGACAGACCCCGCAACGGCGGCAGGAGCTTTCCCCTTCCATACGGGCATTCAGGGATGTCAGCTGCTCGTTGAGACGACGCAGCACGCCGCCCAGCCAGGCCCACAGACGCCGCGGGGAGGTCTCCACCGCCCCGGATGTTCCTGTCGGCCCGCGACGCGGCGTCGTGCTCCGCCCAGCCGTCATCCTAGACCTCCAGCCCCAGCTTCTTGAGCCAGATCTGCTTGGCCAGCACCACGCCTTCCAGGATAGCCTGCGGGCGCGGCGGGCAGCCGGGCACGTTGACGTCCACCGGGATATGCCGGGAGATGGGCCCCTCGATGGAATAGCCCTCCCGGAAGACGCCGCCGGAAATGGGGCAGATCCCCACGGCCACCGTGACCTTGGGTTCGGGTATCTCGTTCCAGACCGTCAGCACGCGGTCCCGCACACGAGTGGTCAGAGGGCCGGTGATGAGCACGATGTCCGCATGGCGGGGGCTGCCGCAATACCGGCAGCCGAAGCGCTCCACGTCGTAGCGGGGGATGCAGGCCGTGGTGGCCAGCTCCACGTCACAGCCATTGCAGGAGCCGGCATTGATGCGGAAAAGCCAGGGCGAGCGCACCGACAGTTTCTTGAGCAGGGTATCAAGGCTCATGGCCGCCTCCTTACAGGGCCCAGACGAGCAGCAGGCTGCACAGAGCCAGCGCCGTGGGCACGGTCACATAAAAACGAAAGGCCTGATCGATGCGGAAACGCCCGGTAGCCGACTTGACCAGCGTCAGCGACACCAGCATGAGCCCCACGCACTTGGCCAGGAACCAGAGCAGATTGACGGGCCAGTAGTCGGAGATGAGCCCCGGGAAGAAGAGCGCCACGCCAAGCCCCAGCACCACGAAGGTCTTGAGCGCGCTCCCCATCTGGTAAAGGGCCAGCAGCGGCCCGCCGTATTCCAGCAGGGGCCCCTCGATGATCTCCGTTTCGGCTTCGGGGATGTCGAAGGGCACGACGCCCATGGTGCCGGGCAGAAACATCAGGTAGGCGACCAGAGCCGGGATCATGGCCGGATGGAAACCCAGAGAACCTTCCGCCAGCTGCCAGTCGATGATTTTCAGCAGGGAGAATTCCGCCGTGCCCCCGCTCTGGGAGCCGATCAGCATGGCCACGGCCAGCAAAATCATGAGCAGCGGCATCTCGTAGGCCAGCATGAGGAGCATCTCGCGCGAAAAGCCCACCGCGCCGAACGGCGAACTGGAGGCAGAACCGCCCAGCATCATGGCTATGGCCGGTATGGGCAGCAGGTAAAAGAGCACCAGCAGGTCGCCCATATTGTACAGACCGCCGAAGACGCCGGGCACGGGGATGAAGGCCGCACAGACGGCCATGCCCGCAAAGCCCACCACCGGCGCGGCCAGAAAGACGCTCTTGCAGGCCGTGCGGGGGATGAGGGTCTCCTTGGTGCAGAGCTTGGCGATGTCCAGCCACGGCTGGATGAGCGGCGGCCCCACGCGGCGCTGGAGACGCGCCTCCACGCGACGGTCAAGGGCTTTGTAGAAGAGCCCCAGCGTCAGCGCAAAGAGCCCGCCGGGAAAGAGGGTCATGTGCAGGATGGCGTACAGGGTCTCGCTCATGCTTCATGCTCCTTGCTGCCGCGCTCGCCTTGCGCGGGATCGGGCGCGCCGGGGAGATGCCCCAGCAGACGGACAAGGCCGCCGTAGATGCTCGCGGGCTTCATGCGGCTGGTGGCCGCCTCCGGCGGCAGACCGCAGGTATGGATATCCACTTCACGCAGACGCACGAAGCGCTTCACGAAGAGCAGCCCGCCGCCCACGGCCAGCGCCATCATGACGGCCATGCCCGTGGCGTTCCAGGCTCCAGGACCTTCGCTGACGCCCGCCGGGGAAATGCTCAGCGCCTCGAGGCCGTATTCGACCAGCACCTTGTTGATGGGCCAGAGCGCCAGTCCGGGGAAGATGCCGGTGACCAGACAGCCGAGAGCCAGCAGGCCCATGGGCGCGCGCATGATGTACGGCACCTCGCTGATGCGCTCCAGATGCGGCGCGGGCTGTCCGAGGAAGGCGGCATGGAGGAACTTGGCCACATAGGCCAGGGTGATGACGCTGCCCACCAGCGAGAGCAACGCCAGCAGGGGTTGATCAGCCTCCATGAGCGCATGGTAGATCAGCCACTTGGAGCTGAAACCGCTGGTCGGCGGCACGCCCACCACCGACAGGCCCGCAATGGCGAACATGGCGAGGGTGAAGGGCATCTTGCGCCCCAGACCGCCGAGGTCCTCCAGCGTTTCGCAGTGGCTGGCGAACATGACCGCCCCGCAGACAAGGAAGAGCAGGTCCTTGAAGAATACATGGTTGACCACATGCAGCAGGCCGCCCGCATAGCCCAGCGAGCCGCCCGCCGCCACGGCCAGCACCATGTAGCCGATCTGGCTGACCGTGGAATAGATGAAGACCAGCTTGACCTGATTGGCCCGCAGGGCCTGCAGGGCCGCGTAAACGATGGTGATGCCGCCGATCCACATGGCGGCGAGGCTCGCCATGTCGATGATCTCCTCGGACACCAGATCTTCCACGGTCAGCGCGGCGCCGCCCAGCAGGAGGAAGAGCTTGACCAGCCCGAAGACGGAACTTTTCAGCAGCACCGAGGAGATGAAGCCCGACACCGGCGTGGGGGCCACGGCCGGGTGCATCTGCCAGTCGATGCGGAAAGGAAGCTGCGCGGCCTTCATGAGGAAGCCCACGCCCAGCAGGCAGAAGCCCAGGGCAAAGGGCAGACCGTTCTTTCCTCCCAGAGATTCCAGATGATGGACCAGCGCCGCCATCGCTTCCGGGCTGCCCGTCATGGGCAGGTCGCCGGTCAGGCAACAGACGCCCACAAAGATGAAGCCCGCGCCGCAGACGTTGAAGCAGAAATACTTGAAAGCCTCGCGCAGAGAGAGGGCATCGCCTTCATGGGCCAGGACAAGGTAGAGCGTCCAGGCGCTCATGATCTCCCAGAACAGGAAGAAGCTGAAGAGGGTCGGCGCGGCGGCCATGCCTACCAGGCCGCCGCACATGGCCGTGAAGGAGCAGTAGAAGCGCCACTGACTGTGGCTATGGCTCATGTAGCCCAGGGCATAGATGACGTTGAGCGCGCCCACGCACGGCACCAGCAGGGCAAAGCCGAAGGACAGCGCGTCCAGCTCCCGCCCCTGTGCCGACACGAGGGCGGCGGTCAGCAGGAGCACCGCCAGCGCGGCCAGCCCGGCCTTGCGCGCATCACGCCGGAAAAAGGCGGGCAGCAACGCGCCGAAGACCGGCACCGCCACATAGAGGGGCCAGATGTTCCCCGACATGAGGAAGGCGGGGATGTCGAGCATCATCAGGGGCAGGAGCCCCATGAGCATGGCATCGGCGCCGGCCTCGGTCACATTCCCCAGCGGCAGGGGGATGAACTTGCCGTAAACGATCGAACCGGCCAGCCAGTCCACCAGCCAGGGGGCCAGCCCCGGCACAAGACAGAGCACGGTCAGGATGAGCAGCGCCAGACGTATGCACAGGGGAGCTTCCGTCACCGAAGGCAGGTGCGCCGGACGTTCCTCGAAAACCAGCGTCTTGAGGATGCGGATATAGTAGACCGCCCCCACCAGCGAACCGGCAAGGATGAGCGCGGCCAGCCAGACGTAACCGGCCTGCGTCATGGCCTTGATCATGAGATATTTGCTGAGGAAGCCCCCGAAAGGCGGCAGGCCCATGATGGTGATGAGGCCCACGCACATGCAGGACACGGTCCACGGCATGGAGCGGCCGAGGCCGCGCAGATCCGCCAGTTGCCGCGAACCGGCGCGCAGGATGAGCGCCCCCGCTCCGAGGAAGAGCAGGTCCTTCATGATGGCGTGCATACTCACATGGGCCAGCGTCGCGTAAAGGGCGGGCAGGGTCCCCACGCCCAGCACAAGGGCGATCTCGCCCAGCTGGCCCAGAGTGGAGAAGGCCAGCATACGCTTGATGTCCTGCTGACGCAGGGCCATGATCTCGCCGTAAACAAGGGTGAAGCCCCCCATGAAGACAAGGGCCGTGCCGTACCAGCTCAGGCCGTACAGCCCTTCCTGCGGTCTGGCGGAAGCCAGCATCCCGAGCAGGATCAGGCCGTAGATACCCATCTTGGTGATGATGCCCGACAGCGGCGCGGACACGGACGAGGGCGCCGCCGGGTGCGCATCCGGCAACCAGGAATGCAGCGGGACCAGACCGGCCTTGACGGCGAATCCGGCCAGACAGCAGACCATGCCCATCTTCAGGAGTTCGTCCGGCACCTTGGCCAGCAGGGCTGCCGGAAGGGCCATGGCGCCGCCGCAGACGAGCGTCAGACCAGGCAGGAGCAGGAGCGCGCCGCCCGCGCACATGAGGTAGTACTTGAAACCGGCGTCATAGGACGCGCGCCGACCCTCGTGCACCACGAGGAAATAGGATGCGAAGGTCATCAGCTCCCAGTAGCCGTAAAAGGCATCGGCATTGGGAGAACTCACGATGCCCGCCAGTGCCGCAAAGGTCAGCGGCAGGAAAAACCAGTACCGGGCCGGATGCTCGTCGTGAGCCATGTAGTCCACGGAGTAAAGACTGACAACCACGGCTACCAGACAGATCAGCGCAAGGAAGATCAGCGGCAGGCCCTTGAAAGGCGAATGCAGCGGGAAGAGGAAAACGCTGATGAGCGCCAGCACCGAGGTCAGCACCACGGCCCAGGGCGCAAGGCGGCTGCGCCGCAGGCTGCCCGCGCCGCCGAGGATAGCCCCGGCGTAGAACAGCCAGAAGGAGATATGCGGCAGGGTATGGCGCACCTCGCCCAGCTCCATGAAGCGGGCGAAAAGGCTTATCAGTTCATTGCGGGCCAGCCCCAGCGCACAGACCACCAAGGCCAGCAGGACGGCGATCAGACCGACCTTGCGCGGCGCAAGGGGGGCTGTATGCGCATACGGCGCTTCCAGCAGGGTGATGCGGACGGTATGGAGGTGCAGAGCCAGCAGGGCCAGCGTACAGGCCGAGGTCAGCAGGCAGAGGCCGAAGCCCGTATAGCCGGGCAGTCCCGCGTCGAGGAAGGCATTGGCAAGGAACAGGCGCGCTTCGGGGACGAAGAAGGGCGAACCGCCCACGCTGGCCATGAGGCCCAGAGCAAACAGCGCCCCGGACGCCGGACGTATCCGTCCCGCCCCGCGCAGGGCCGACAGGGTCGGCTTGGCGCCGTGGGACAGATCGGCCAGCGCGGCCAGCGCCAGCAGGCGGCTTGCCGCCTGAAACGTCACATACAGGAACACCACCAGTCGCGCGGTCATCCCGCCGCAGCCCAGCGCAAGGCAGATCACGCCCGCATCGACGAGCGCGCCCCAGCAGACCAGGCGTTTCAGGTTCTCGCGCTGTCGCACGGCCAGCCAGGTTCCGAAAAGAAGAAAGAACAGTCCCGGCAGAAAAAGTACCGGAAAGTCGGCAACTGTGATGGGTATGGTCATACGCGCCCCGGACGTTGGCTGCCCGCGTCCTCCGCTCTCGTCCCGGCGCGGTGCGCGACCTTCGCGACACGGGAAACGGCGAACAGCAAAAACGGATAAAAAAATCCCTTCACAAGCGGTTAGCGTAGCGGAAATATCCCTCCCTTGCAAGCAAGGCCGCGCAGTTCGTCTGTCGGGGTCAGCGCAGGCAGCCATGCGGGCGGACGCGCCGCGTCGTCGCGAGCATCCGGCGACAGATGGGGGCTTCTCTCCGTGCGGGCGTGAGGGGATTCACATGCCTCCGGGGCTGCCATATTGACATATCAAGTTATATTGATACAAGATGTGCCATCCCGTCACTCACCGTTGAAAGGAGCACATCCATGACGACCATCGGCAGTCTGTTGCGTGAACGCCGTGAACCCTTCATTTCCTTTGAATTCTTCCCGCCGTCCGACCCGGCGCAACTGCCTGCCTTCTACGAAACGGCGGCCCGCCTCAAGGCGGTCGATCCGCTCTTTGCCTCGGTGACCTACGGCGCGGGCGGCGGCAAGCAGCAGAACTCCCTGTCCGTCACGGCGGAACTCGTCCGGCGCGGCTTCCATGTCATGGCGCATCTGACCTGTGTGGGCGCTGAACAGGAGCGCATCCTCGGCTTCCTGGACGATCTGCGGGCCAATGGCGTGCAGGACGTGCTGGCCCTGCGCGGCGACGCTCCCGCTGACCAGCCGCACTGGGACTGGGAGAGCGGCCGTTTCCGCCATGCGCTCGATCTCGTGCGCTTCATCCGGCGGCAGATGCCGGACATGGGCGTGGCCGTGGCCGGGTACCCCTGCCCGCATCCCGAGTCCTCCACCTTCGCCGCGGACAGGCACCATCTGGCCGAAAAGATCGCCGCTGGCGCGGACTTCGTGGTGACGCAGCTCTTTTTCGATGTCCGCGAATATGTGGAACTGGTGCGCGGCCTGCGGGCACAGGGCTTCACCACGCCGGTCATCCCCGGTATTTTGCCCATCCAGAGCTTCGACTCCCTGCGCCGCGTGCTGCGCCTCTGCGGGGCCAATATCCCCGGCAAATTCTATCTGGAACTGGAAGAAGCCAACAAGGAAGGCGGCGTGGAGGCCGTACGCGAGGCGGGCCTGCGCTTCGCCGTACGTCAAATCCGCCGCCTGCTCGATGAAGGCGCGCCCGGTATCCACCTCTATACGCTCAACAAGGCCGACATGTGCCTGCGCCTTGTACAAGAGGCCGGGCTGTAGGAGCCACCGGCACGCGTACATGCTTGTTTGGGGGGAAGGGGAACCCCTCGCGTTGCTGTCGATGTCCGTAAGGCTCCTGCGTCGCCTAACGGACACGGCCTGCGGCCGCCTTTCGGTCGCCGCCGGCGCGGGCGGGGTTCCCCTTCCCCCCAAGCCCCCCATCCCTTCCCCAGCGCGCTTTTACCGAGGAAGAGTCAGGGCCACGAGCCTCCCCGCCCCAAAGACAAGCGGAGCGTGTAGAGACAGTTTATTTTTATTTACTTGAATTATTTGCAAAATTTATGTTGATACGCCCTAGGCGACGCAGGAGCCTTACAGGCATCGACAGCAGAGCGGGCGGTTCCCCTTCCCCCCAAACAGCGAACAGGAGCGACAAGTCCTCACAGGCGTCGCCCGCGCTTCAGCGCCGGAGATCTACCGGCACGCGCACCCGCTGTCCGGCCTTGTTGCGGAAGAGCACGTAACCGTTTTTCCATCCGAAAAGATAGACCCGGCGGGTGACGTCCACATCCTTGCGGCAGTAGGCGGCGATCTCCTCCACGCGGCCCTCCTTCCACCAGCGCAGGGCCTGCAGGCCGTCGGCGCTCTTGCCCTCATCAAGAGTGGCCTGCGCCACGTTATCCAGAGAGACCCGGTAGTGCAGGCGTTCCTGCAGGCATTGCAACAGATCGAGGCCGGGCAGCTCCTTCAGAGAAAATCCGGCAAAAGGCTGGAGCACGGCGTAATCGAAACGGAAGGAATTGAAGCCCACGACCAGCGGCGCGCTCCGCAGGCGTTCGAAGCAGGCGGCCAGCTCTTCCTGCCGGTAGGTATGGAATTGCCTGTCCCGGCTGTCGTAGAGCACGGCCACACTCACGCCCATGTCCCCGGCCCGGTGCCAGCCGCCCACCTCGGCGGCGCTGCGCCGGGTCTCCACGTCCAGCACCACGAAGGGCGGCACGCCCTCCTCGGAGAGTTCCCCCGCGGCGTCCGGGGCCGCCGCAACCGCCCTTTCCGGCGCATCCGGGACCACCTCCGTGTCCGGCAGGGCCGTCTGCCCGTCCGACAAGACGGTTTCCCCGCGCTCCACCGGCCGCATCCCGTCCGTACCGCTCTCCCCGGCCGCGCCTGTCAGTCCGCGCGCCGGTGCGGGCGAACAGCGCCATTCCCGCGCCAGCGCCTCGCCTTCGGCCTCGCCGCCCGGAGCCAGCACGTCATCCACCAGCGCCACGGCCCCGGTCTTGATGATGGGCCGGTTGCCCGAGCCGCACTTGGGCGAATGCACGCAGGAGGGGCAACCGTCCTCACAAGGGCAGGACGCTATGGCCTCCCGACTCAGACGCAGCAGCTCCCCGGCCTGCGGGAAGGCCTGCCGCGTCAGGCCCGCGCCGCCGGGCAGACCGTCATAGATGAACACGCCCGGCAGGCCGGTCTGCGGATGCAGCGGGATGGAGATGCCGCCGAAATCGTTGCGATCCGCCATGACCAGCAGGGGCAGCAGGCCAATGGCCGCATGTTCCAGCGCATGGATGGCCCCCATGAAATGCACGAAAGCCTCTTCCAGCCGCAGGCGCGTGCTGTCGGGAAAGACGTACCACAGCCCTTCCGTCTCGAAGACATGCGGCGGCGCGTCCAGCGGCACGATGGTCAGCAGGCGGTTGCCGGAGGTGCTGCGCTTCTCGTAGCCCGTGACTTGGTCCATGATCCGCAGGCGGCCCCGGCAGACCATGCCCCGGCCCAGCGGACGGCGTTCCACCTCTTCCAGGATGTCCGTACTCTTCTGTCCCCGCACCCGCGTGAACCAGCCCACCTTTTCCGGCCGCACCAGCACCCGGCCGCGTTCCGTGTCCAGCTCCTGCACCACATAACTTTTGCCCTGATGCAGATAGACAGCGCCGGGATGCGTCTCCCGCCAGGCGCGCCAGCCGTCCACCGAGCCGATGATCCGCCCTTCCGTGTCCTCGATGACGCAGGACTGCCCCGCGCCGCGCAGGTCCACCAGACGCTGCGGCCGCTTGCGGGCCGCCAGCCATTGATCCCCCTCCGCGCTGCGCAGGAGCGTGCCCGCCCGCTCGAGCTGTCGCACGGCCTCCCGCGCCGCCGCCTGCCGCAGCCAGACCTCCCCGTCCCGCAGGGGCATCTCCGCCGCCGCGCATTCCAGATGCCGGGACAGGATCACCTCGTTGTCAGGATTGACCACCGCCCTTTCCGGCGGACGGCTGAAAAAATCGTCGGGGTGGCGCATAAAGTATTGATCGAGCGCGTCCTCCCCGGCCACCAGCAGCACCGCGGACTCCTGCTGCGCCCGGCCCACGCGGCCGCCGCGCTGTAACGTCGCCATGACCGTGCCGGGATAGCCCACGAGGATGCAGACATCCAGCCCGCCGATGTCGATGCCCAATTCCAGCGCGCTGGTGCTCACCACGGCCAGCAGTTCACCCGAGGCCATACGCGCCTCGATGTCCCGGCGCTCTTCGGGCAGATAGCCCGCCCGATAGGCCGCGATCTTTCCGGCATAGGCCCCGTGCAGGCTCCCCGCCCAGAGGCTGATGAGTTCGGTCATGCGCCGGGAACGGCAATAGACGATGGTACGCAGATCACGGGCCAGCGCGGCCTTGAGCAGGTCGATGGCCGCCGTGGACGGACTTTGTTCAGGATCGAGAAAGACCACATGGCGCGGCCCCTGCGGCGCGCCGGATTCGTCCACCACCACGGGCGCGGGCAGACCGGACGTCTCGTCCGCCCCGCAGAGCGCCGCCGCCAACTCGCCGGGATTGCCCACCGTGGCCGTGCAGAAGATATAGGTCGGTCGCGCGCCGTAGCGTCCGGCAAGCCGGTTGAGCCGCCGGAACACCTGCGCCATGTGCGCCCCAAAGACCCCACGGTAGGTATGCGCCTCGTCCACCACCACATGGGACAGCCCCGCAAGAAACGCGGCCCACTGTTCATGATGCGGCAGGATGGCCAGATGCAGCATCTCGGGATTGCTGATCAGCACCTGTGGCGGATCACGCCGGATCTTGCGCCGAAAATGCTCCGAGGTGTCCCCGTCGTACAGGGCCGCCCGTGGACGGCTGATCTCCGGCCACAGGGCGCACAGGCTGTTGAAGCCCGCCAGCTGATCCTGCGCCAGCGCCTTGAGGGGAAAAAGATACAGGGCCCGCGCGTCCGGGTCCTGCAGGTAGCGCTCCAGCACGGGCAGATGATAGACAAGGCTCTTGCCGCTGGCCGTGGGCGTGGCCACCACCACCGATCGCCCGGAACGCACATAGTCCGTGGCCAGCGCCTGATGCGCATACAGCCGCTCCAGCCCCCGCGCTTCCAGCAAGCGCCGCATGGCCGCCGACCACGGCAGGCGCGAGTCCGCAAATCGCGCTTCCCGTCCCGGCAGCAGGCGATGCGTCCGTATCTGTCCGGCAAAACGCGGTGATGCCAGCAGTTTTTCTATATATTCATCCACCGGCACGGACTACTCTCCGGACGGCCCGCTCGTTTCGCCCGTCTCCATCGTCGCGTCGTCCGCGCTCAGGCTGTTGGCTGCGCGTCCCACATCCACGGACTCGCTCAGGCCCTCCTCCGGCGGCACGCACAACCCTGCCGCCTCGCAGGCCGTCAGACGCCGCACCACACGCGCGGGCGCGCCCGCCGCCACACACAAGGGCGGCACATCCCGCGTCACCACACTGCCCGCGCCGATGATGGCCCCGTGCCCGATGGTGACGCCCTTCAGCACCATGCAGCCCATGCCCAGCCAGGCATGATCCCCGATCTCCACCGGCGCGTCATGCTCCAGCCCCGGATCGACGCAACGCCGCTCCGGCGGCCACGGGGCATGAAAATCCGAATCCACCACGATACAGTTGGGCGCCAGCATGACCTGCCGCCCCAATCTGATGCTGGTGGAACGCGCCGTCAGCGCCGCCCCGGTGAGCTGGCAGCCCTCCCCCAGCACGATCCGCGCGCCGGGCCCGAACGTCCGCAAACGGCACGGCGCCAGCACCGTGGCCGCCGTGGCCCGCCGCCACGAGGAAATGAAGCTGCACCCCGCGCCGATCTCGATACTGCTGCCCGGCCAGCGCATGAGCCCCACCGGGCCGTGCGCGCTCACGCCCGCCCCCGTGCGTACCCCAAGAAAGCGCGCCTTGCAGCGCAGCCGCAACGTCCCCAGCAGCCTGCCGCCATCCTGCATGATCCGCAGGCTCGCGTAACTGATGATATTGGCGGGCGTCAGCCCCCGCTCCCGGATCTTGCGCCAAAGGCTCATTCGGGCACCTCGTTGATTGTGGGGAGGGAAGTTTTTTGCGAGGGGGAGAGGGAGCCCCTTTTGGAAAAGGGTCTCCCTCTCCCCCTCGCGCTCCCCCTCTCCCTTCCGAAAACTTTTGTCAGGGTCACAGACGGGATGACGCGGCAC
>NZ_CALVHE010000013.1 GCF_944327235.1 uncultured Desulfovibrio sp. | reverse complement strand
CGGCGGGCATACTGTCCATCCGCCGAACCATTTCCTCTCGACCTCTGGGCGTAAGTTTGGCATTCTTATGGCTGTTCCCCCTTTTCCTCGCTCGTTTGTTGGTTTGTCTGGTAACTTCCAACTTACCGAATGAGGAAAGGGTGAACAACCTATCGGAACACAACAATTAGGGCCTGTTGACATCATTCGTTGATTGGTTGGGGGGAAGAGGAACCCCTCCCGCATGAGGGGGGGCCTCTCCCCTCAAAAAATATGATGCGCCGCGTACCGGGAAGGAGAGAGCAGCCATGTCCATGCAATGTTATTCCATCAGGCAGACGGATCCGGCCCTGAATCTGGCTTTGGAGGAAGTGCTGTACCGTCGGTTGGGGCCGGACTTCCCGGGCTGTTTCCTGCTCTGGCAGAACGCCCCCTCGGTCATCGTGGGGCGGCATCAGAATACCTGGGAAGAGGTGGACACGGCCTGGCTGGCGGAGCGCAAACTGCCCGTGGTGCGGCGCAATACGGGCGGCGGGGCGGTGTACCATGATCTGGGCAATCTGAATTTTTCCTTCATGGAATACGCGCCGGAGCGGAGCAGGGTGGACTTTGCCCGCTATCTGGAACCAGTGTGCGCGGCGTTGGCGCGGCTCGGCGTGGCGGCTCGGCTGACGGGACGCAACGACCTTGAGACCGGGGGCCGCAAGATCTCCGGCAGCGCCCAGTCCCTGCGCGCGGGCCGGGTGCTGCACCACGGGACGCTGCTGGTGGATCTGGATTTCGAGGACATGCTGGCGGCGCTCAGCGTGGACCCGGAAAAATACCGCTCCAAGGGGGTCGCCTCGGTCTGGGCGCGGGTGACCAATATCAGCGAGTGCTGGCAGCCCGGCAGCACGATGGATGACCTGCGGGCGGCGCTGGCCGCCTGCTGCGCGCCGGAGAGCGTCCCGCGGGACGTGCCGGAGGACGCGCTGCGGGAGGCGGAACGGCTGGCGGAAGAAAAATACCGGACCTGGGAATGGAATTTCGGCCGCTCCCCGGCCTTCAGCGAAAGACGGCGGCAGCGTTTCCCGTGGGGCCTTGTGGACGTGCTGCTGGACGTGCGGAAGGGCGTCATCGAGAGCTGCCGCATCCACGGCGATTTTTTTGCGGCGGCGGACGTGCGGGAGCTGGAAGATCGTCTCACGGGCGTGCGGGATGAGCCGCAGGCCCTGCGGCAGGCCGTGCGGGACGTGGACTGGGAAGCGTGTTTCAGCGGCTGCGATCCTGAGGTCATGCAAAACTTCTTCACGCACGGGTGACGAAAGATGCATTACCCAAACGGGCCGACGGGCTTGTGGCAGGGGATGTTTTCGGATAGCGTATCTGGAAAATATGCCATCAGCGGCGCCCGTCCGGGCGCCTGATCTTGCCGCCGCCCGCCGCGCCATGCGGGGCAGGCCGTGGCCCGAGGAGGTTTTTCATGGCCGAAGAATGCCGCACAACGCCGCTCACCGCCTGGCATCAGGCCCGCGGCGCCAAGATGGCCCCGTTCGCGGGCTGGCTCATGCCCATCCAGTATGAAGGGATCCTGGTGGAGCACGAGCATACCCGCCATCACGCCGGACTGTTCGACATCTGCCACATGGGAGAATTCCTTATCGAGGGCGAAGGGGCCGATGCCGCGCTTTCCCGCGCGGTCAGCCACAACCTTGCCACCCTCAAGGAAGGCAAATGCCGCTACGGCTTCATCCTCAACGAACGCGGCGGCGTCATGGACGACTGCATCGTCTATCGCTTTGGGGCGGATTCCTTCATGATCGTGGTCAATGCCGCCTGTATCGCGACCGACTTCGCCGCCCTGCGCGGGCGGCTGCCCCAGTCGGTGAGCCTGAAGGACGTTTCCGACGAGACGGGCAAGATAGACCTGCAGGGGCCGGAATCCCTGGTTGTGCTGGAAAGCGTGCTGGGAGAGGATCTCCATGACCTCGGATATTTCGGGTTCGTGCGTACCCAGTGGCAGGGCGCGCCCCTGCTGGTGAGCCGTACCGGCTACACCGGCGAACTGGGCTTTGAGCTCTACCTGCCCGCGGACAAGGTGGTCGCCTTCTGGGAGGCCCTGCTGGCGGATGCGCGGGTCAAGCCCGCCGGGCTGGGCGCGCGCGACACCCTGCGGCTGGAGTCCGGCCTGCCGTTGTATGGGCACGAGCTGGACGAAGACCACAATCCCGCCGAAGCGGGCATGGGTCGTATGCTCACGAGCGAAGCCGACTATGTGGGCAAGGCCGGTGCGCAGACCATCCGTGAAAAGCTGCTGGCGCTGGTCATCGACGGCCGCCGCGCCGCCCGTGGCGGCGACGTGCTGGCCCTGCCGGACGGCACGCCCGTGGGCCGGGTGACGAGCGGGTCCTTCGCGCCGTCGCTGGGCTGCGTCATCGCCTTTGCCTGGGCCGATGCCGCACATGCCGATGCGGACGCCTATGTGGTGAAGGCCGCGCGCGCGGAGCTGCCCGCCCGCGTGACGGAACTGCCGTTCTACAAGGACGGCACGGCCCGCATGAAGTTGAAATAGAGCGTTTTGCCGCTGAAAAAGGTAAAACGCGAGGCGGCCGCGCGCCGCGCGCCGGGGCAGACATGCCTTGCGGCGTCGATCGTCACAATCTGGGCGCGTCAGCGCCCGTGAACCAATTTTGCATGGAGGAAATCATGTCCAATCCTGCCGATCTGCTGTACAGCGCCAGCCATGAATGGGTGAAGATCCAGGGCGAGGAAGCCGTGGTGGGCATCACCCATTTCGCTCAGGAAAGCCTCGGTGACATCACCTATGTGGATCTGCCCGCCGTGGGGGACAGCGTGAGCGCCGACAGCGACTTCGGTTCCGTGGAGTCGGTGAAGGCCGCCAGCGATCTCATCTCGCCGGTCAACGGCGAGGTGATCGCCGTCAATGAGGCGCTGGCCGATGCGCCGGAAAAGATCAATGCCGACGCCTTCGGGGACGGCTGGCTCATCAAGGTGAAACTTTCCGGCAAGCCGGAAGGGCTCATGGATGCGGCCGCCTACGAAGAACACTGCAAGAACGAACAGCACTAGCCGAGGCCGGGCCGCCTGTCGCAGGACGGGCGGCCTGCCGCGTTTTCAGGAGGTCCACCATGCCTTTCATCCCCCACACCCCGGGCGAGACGGCGGAGATGCTGTCCGTCATCGGTGTGCGCACGCTGGACGACCTGTTTGCGGACATCCCGCAGCAGATGCGTCCCGCGCACTTCAACCTGCCCAAAGGGCTGAGCGAGGCCGCCGTCTGCGGCTACTTTGAGAACCTTGCCGCCAGGAACCGGACGGAGATGGTGTCCTTCCTGGGGGCGGGCTTCTACGCGCACAAGATCCCCGCCGCCGTGGACGCCCTGAGCGGCCGCAGCGAATTCTATACCGCCTACACCCCCTATCAGGCCGAATGCTCGCAGGGCACGCTCCAGGCCATCTTTGAATACCAGACGGCCGTCTGCCGCCTGCTGGACATGGACTGCGCCAACGCCTCGGTCTACGACGGCGGGTCGGCCCTTTTTGAAGCCTGCATGACGGCTGTGCGGGTGAGCCGCCGCAAGCTCATCGTGGTGGATGAATGCGTCAATCCCATCTGGCGCGTGCAGCTCGGCACCTATACCTCCGATCTGGACGTGGACGTGCGCGTGGTGCCGCAGCGCAACGGCACGAGCGACAAGCAGGCCCTCATGGCCGCCATCACCGACCAGTGCGCGGCCGTGGTGGTGCAGAACCCCAACTTCTTCGGCGTGGTGGACGATTTCAGCGAGCTTTTCGCCCATGCCCGCAGCAAGAAGGCGCTGGGCATCATCTCCGTCTATCCCGTCATGCAGTCCGTGCTCAAGACGCCGGGCGAGATGGGGGCGGACATCGCCGTGGCCGAAGGGCAGAGCCTCGGCCAGCCGCTGGGCTTCGGCGGCCCCTATCTGGGCATCATGGCCTGCCGCAAGGAGCATATCCGCCAGTTCCCCGGCCGCATCGCCGGTCGTACGCAGGATGTGGACGGCAAGACCGGCTATGTGCTGACCCTGCAGGCCCGCGAGCAGCACATCCGCCGCGCCAAGGCCACGTCCAACATCTGCTCCAATCAGGCCCTGTGCGCCCTGCGTTCGCTCATCTATCTTTCCCTCATGGGCCCGCGGGGGCTGGCGCAGGTGGCCGAGCACAACATGGCGCTCACCCGCTACGCCGTGGAACGCCTCACCGCTCTGCGCGGCGTGACCCTGCTCAATACGGCGCCCTACGGCAACGAGGTGGCCCTGCGTCTGCCCATCCCGGCGGAAAAGGTCGTCAACACGCTTATTTCCTATAATTGCGTGCCCGGCTTCCCCGTGAGCCGCTACTACAACTTCATGGACGACGTCCTGCTGCTGGCCTGCACGGAAAACAACACCCGCCAGCAGATCGGCTTCCTTGCCGAAACCATCGGAGGCCTGCTGTGAAAACCATCTTTGCCAAATCCGTAAGCGGCCGACATGCGGAAAACCTTGTGCTGGAACCGGCGGAGAACGCTCCCCGCGCGGCGGATATGCTGCCCGCCGAGCTGCTGCGCAAGCAGCCTCCCCGTTTGCCGGAGTGCTCCGAGCTCGATGTGGTGCGCCACTTCACCGCGCTTTCGCGCCGCAATTACAGTGTGGACGCCAATTTCTATCCGCTCGGCTCCTGCACCATGAAGTATAACCCCAAGTTCACGGAACAGGTGGCCGGATTGCCCGGCTTCACGCGTCTGCATCCGATGCTGGCCCAGCTCGGCCGCGGCGCGGCCTGCGCGCAGGGGGCCCTGCAGGTGCTCTACGATGCCGAACGCTGGCTCTGCGAACTGACCGGCATGAAAGCCTTCACCCTGCAGCCCATGGCCGGGGCCAACGGCGAGTTCACGGGCGTCAAGCTCATCGCGGCCTATCACAAGGCCAGGGGCCGCAAGCGCACCAAGATGCTCATCCCCGATTCGGCGCACGGCACCAATCCCGCTTCGGCCGTGCTGGCGGGTTTCGAGATCGTGAACATCGAGTCCCGGGACGGCATGGTGGACCCGCAGGCGCTGGCCCGCGCCATCGCGGACCATCCCGACGATGTGGCGGGCCTCATGATGACCTGCCCCAACACGCTGGGACTCATGGAGACCCATCTGGCAGAGATCGTCGAGGAACTGCGCAAGGTGGACGCGCTGCTCTATTATGACGGCGCGAACATGAACGCCATCATGGGCAAGATGCGCGTGGGCGATGTGGGCTTTGACGTGGTGCACCTCAACGTCCACAAGACCCTTTCCACGCCGCACGGCGGCGGCGGTCCCGGCGCGGGACCGGTGGGCGTGAGCGAACGCCTCGTGCCCTATCTGCCCGCGCCGCGTGTGGAACGCCGCGAGGACGACAGCTACCGCGTCAATTTCGACCTGCCCCAGTCCATCGGCTATATCGGGCCGTTCTACGGCAGCTTTGCCGTACTGGCCAAGGCGCTGGCCTACATGATGCGTCTGGGCGGCAACGGGCTGACCCGCGCTTCCGAATACGCGGTGCTCAACGCCAACTATCTGCGCAAGCGGCTGGAAGATGTGCTGGACATCCCCTTTGACCGCATCTGCGCCCACGAATTCGTGGCATCCGCTCCGGAGGGCCTGCGGGCGCTGGACATCGCCAAGGGCCTGCTGGATCGCGGCATCCATGCCCCGACCATCTATTTCCCGCTCATCGTCAAGGAATGCCTCATGGCTGAACCCACGGAGACCGAAAGCAAGGAAACGCTGGACGAATACGTGGACGCCCTGCGGGAGATCGTGGCCGAAGGCAGGGAGCATCCCGAAAAACTGGCCGCCGCGCCGCAGTCCCTGCCCGTGCGGCGGCTGGACGAGACCGCGGCCGCCCGCAACATGATCCTGACCGAGGACATGGCCTGACGCGGGCTTTTCCTCCATCCTCTCTTGACGGCTGCTCCGACGGGGCAGCCGTCGTTTTTTTTAGAGCAATTCCACATTGAAAATGTGGATTGCTCTGGTAGTCGCAAGAGCGACTACCTGCAACCGAACACACGGAAAAACCACGCTTTTTCCGCAGTGTGAGGGCAGCGTCTGCATGGAAAGTGGACTCAATTTCAATGCGAATCCGCTCTGGAGCGTTTTGTCATGGAAAAGGCGATACACGAGGCGGCGCTACAGCGCCTCCCGGCCCAAAAAAGGCGGAAAAACAGCGTTTCTCCGCGAAACGTCAGGCGTCACAGGCTGTATGGCGGCCGGAAAAAGCGAAGGGAGCGGCGGCGTCCCGGCAGCGACGGCTTGGCGTCTTCGTGATGGCGCGTAATGTTTTCGGTCGCGGTTTGACTTCTTTTCACAGTCTGTCTGCCGGTAAGGCGTGAGAGGGAACGAAGGTCGTCCTGCGAGCCGCAGTGTTCGAACGCTTTGCTGACGCCCGGCGGCGTAAGCTGGCGACATATCCACTGAAGGCAGGGACGGTTTGCCTTTTCGGCAACTGCGAGGAGGAAGACATATGCTGAGCCATCTGTTCGGTCAGCCCCGACGTGCCATGTTGACGGTCATGGCCTACATCCTCTTGCTGATGTGCGGCATCGGCTGGACCATCTTCTCGTTCATCCAGGAGAGGGAAGAGACCATGGTGCACAACATCAGTCTCTTCCTCAAGCGTGGTGTGCTGGACCAGGCGCATGAAGTCGCCTCGCATTTCCAGTACCGCTTGCTGGGGATGCACATGATCGCGCAGGACATCGCTCAGGGGGACGGGCAGGAGCTTGGCCGGGATAGCCTGCGCTTCTGCGAAGGCCGCATCATGGCCGACAATTTTTTTGTGGCCGACGTCAACGGACGGGCCTGGGGACAAGCCGCTCTGCCTCTTGATGTGCTGGCGCATCCCTATTTTCGGCACGTCATGAACGGACGGGCCATCGTGTCGCATCTGCTCGAAGATGCGAGCGGCGAATCCTATATCGTGCTTGCCGCGCCCATCATGCAGGAGAACCGGATCATCGGCTGTGTGGGGGCCATCTACCGCCGTGCTCATTTCACGGCCTTTTTCCAGCTGACGAGTTCCCTGTCCACTGAGGGGGTCATCCTGCTCAATGAGGCCGGCAAGCTCATCGGCGCGCCTCCGGGCGGGCCTGATGTCACGAGCTATTTCCTGGAACTCTACCGGCAGTACATGCCCTCGGAACATCCCTCGCTTTTGGCGGAAAACGCCTGGGTGGCTCCGGTCACCGATTCCGCAGGGCGCAAGGTCTACCTGTGCGTGGGCAATCTCCCTTTCAACGGCTGGCGCGTAGCCACGGCCATCTCCGGCAAGGACTTGCCGCTGGACTTCTCCGGTGGCGCGGAGGCCATGCGCAACCTCTTTGTCCGGCTGGGGATCTTCTTCATCCTGAGCATGGCGTTCACCGTCGTTTCCATGCGGGGGATCTTTGCCCGGCGCATGGACGATCTGGCGCGGGAAGCCCGTACGGACAGACTTACCGGTCTGCTGAACCGTACCGCCTTTGAAAGCCGGATGGATGCGGAGCTTGCCGCCAACGGCAAGGGGATGCTGGCGGTATTCGATCTCGACAATTTCAAGCATGTCAACGACGAATACGGGCACCCCGCCGGAGACAGCGTCATCGCTCAGGTCGGTGATATCCTGCGGTCCGCCTTGCCGGAAAACGCCCTCTGCGCCCGGCTCGGCGGGGATGAGTTCCTTGTGTTCCTGCCGGGCCACGCCACGTCGGACGAAGGGCTCCCGTATATGGAGCAGCTCTTGGCTGCCATCCGCGACGATACGCTGCTGCATGGCTACGGCGTCACGGCCAGCATAGGCATATGCGCCGCGCCGCCGGACGGCGGGGTGTTCCGCAAGCTCTACAGCTGCGCGGACATCGCCCTGTACGCCTCCAAGCGCTGTGGGCGCAACCGCATCAGCAGCTACAGTCAGGTGCAGGCCACGCCGCTGCCGCCGCTCATGTCCTGAGCCCTGTCCTCGCAACCGAGGGGTTTTCTCGGAGAAAGGCAGAGCCGCGTCCCGCGCTCTGCCTTTTTCAACGGCAAAACGCCCTAAATCAGGCTTTGCCGCCGAAGGTGGCTTCAGCCATGCGACCGGCGGGGGCTCCCTGCGGATCGGGCCAGACCTTGACCACATTGCACAGGCGCATCAGATCCAGCGGCCTGATCTTGAGGGTATGCAGCACGTCGCCCGTCTTTCCGTACACATAGTCGTGGCGCAGCAGCACCTCGTCGAAGATGACCGGCAGGCCGTGGCCCACCAGCGGCACGCGGCCCGGCGCGCAGCCCGTGCGGATCAGCAGGTCCTCCTCCGGGGCGGGACGCAGTGAGGCATAGCCCACATCCTGACGCAGGGCCTTGAGGTCTATGCGTCCCCGGGCGGCGCTGGCCAGCAGGGCGACCAGTTCGCCGTCCGCTTCCAGGATGAATACCGGCGCGGCCTTGACCAGATCAAAGACGCGGGCGGCGTCATCCTTGGAGATCAGGGGGCGGTTGTGCGACAGGATCTCGTAATCGGCCTTGTGCTGCTCCAGCATGGAGCGCAGGATATCGAGCAGGGGTTGCATGGGAGGACTCCCGGCGCTCTGGGCGCCAACCGGTAAGGGACAGCTCCGCGGCGGGCGGAGGCGTCCCGGTCGTGAGGGATATTCCACGGCCGAAGCCGTGCCCGCGCTCTGGCAGACAGGGCGGGGACCGGCTTCAGGATGCCAGACTCCCGCCCGAAGGTCGAGCGAAAAGGGGGCGGCATGTCGTCGATCCTCGTGGACAAAAAAAGGAGCCTCCCGCCGGAAGGCTCCCGTATCGTAGCGTGGTGTCGTATCCCTAAAGCGGATCAGCATTGAAATCGTGTCCAATTCCCATGCTGACGCTGCCCTCACACTACGGAAAAAGCGTGGTTTTCCCGTGTGTTCGGTTGCGGGTAGCCGCTCTCGCGACTACCAGAGCAATCCAGATTTTCAATGTGGAATTGCTCTAAGAATATTTTCAGTTTGAATCGCTTCGCGCGTCAAACCATACGGCCTGTCGGGAAAAATGTGCTTTTCCCGCTTGGTCATGGCCGGGCGGAGCTGTGCCGCCACCTCGCGTTTTGCCTCCCTCCAAGCCCTCCATCCCTTCCTCAGCGCGCTTTTACTGAGGGAAGAACCGGGGGCACGAGGCTCCCCGCTCAAAGAAAAATGGGGCGAGAGCGGTTTGTTTTTTTTCTTATCTGTCGAAATTGCTTGTAAAATTTGTGTTGACAAGCCCTAGTCCGGGAACTGCATGACGACCTGTTCCCCGCCGCCGTTGCGCATGGCGATGGTGCCGATGTCCCAGGCCTTGAGGCCCTGCTTGCCTGCCCGGATGCGGCTGATGGTCTCCTCGACCTGATCTGGCGGCAGGATGAGCACGTAGCCGATACCGGCATTGAAGATCTGGAGGATCTCCGGCCAGGACAGACCGCCCGCCTCGTGCAGCCAGGTGAAGACCGGGGGCATGTCCCAGGAACCGAAGGTGATGCGGGCCTCCACCTGCGTGGGCAGCACGCGGGGGATATTGTCGTAGAATCCGCCGCCCGTGATGTGGGCCATGCCGCGCACGTCGATGTCCCGCAGCAGCTGCCGTACCGTGTCCACATAGATGACGGTGGGCGTCATGAGCACGTCGCGTACCAGCGCGCCGTCGGCCCCGGGGAAGGGATCGTCCGCCTTGAGGCCGCTCTGTTCCAGCACCTTGCGCGCCAGTGAGAAGCCGTTGGAGTGGAGGCCGGAAGAGGAGATGCCCACGATGTGGTCGCCCACGCGGATGCTCGATCCGTCCACCAGCTTGGCATTGTCCACGATGCCCACGCAGAAGCCGGCAAGGTCGTATTCTCCGTCGCCGTACATGCCGGGCATTTCGGCCGTTTCCCCGCCGAGGAGGGCGCAGCCCGCCTGACGGCAGCCCTCAGCGATGCCGCTGATGACCGTATGGGCCGTTTCCACATCCAGTCGCCCGGTGGCGAAGTAGTCGAGGAAAAAGAGCGGCAGCGCGCCCTGCACCAGGATGTCGTTGACGCTCATGGCAACGAGGTCGATGCCCACGGTATCGTGTTTGTTGAAAGCAAAGGCCAGCTTGAGCTTGGTGCCCACGCCGTCCGTGCCCGAGACCAGGACGGGATCGCTCATGCCGCTGAGTTCGGGGCGGAACAGGCCGCCGAAGCCGCCGATATCGGAAATGACGCCCTTGGTGTGGGTGCTGGAAACAAGATGCTTGATGCGGCTCACGAGATTGTTGCCCGCTTCGATGTCGACGCCGGCTTCCCTGTAGGCTTTGGAGCGTTCCGTGGTCATAAAGTGCCTCCTTGCGACGCTCGTTGATAGCATATTTTTTCATAAATCCCAAGCGGCTTTCCCCGGCATTTTTTCGTAGACCCCCGCTGACGGCGCTGCTATACTAAAAACATGAAAAAACAACGTTTCATTTCCGGGCAGGCGACGCCATCCCGTACGCTGACGACAGGCGGGATGGCCTGGATCAGGACGACCGGCAGGCTTGGGCTGGCAGCCGGGCTGGCACTGTGCATACTGGGCTTCGGGGGAGATCTCCGGGCAGCCCTTGCGGCCTCGTCTCCTCAGGAAGGGGCCATGCGCCCTGACGAGCAGTGGGGCACCACGCAAGCGCCTTCGGCGGCGCCCAACGGCGGACAGCTCTCCATCGAACGGGATGAAAAGACCGGCGATATCGAAATGAACGTCACCGCGCCGCGCCAGAATGCCGACCCCAATGCCTGGCAGCAGGCCCCCATATATCTTGCCCCGCAGGTCTATCCCAATTCGGGCTCCTCCGGCGGCCAGTCCGGTTATCCCGGCTATCAGCCGGGCTATCCGGGGTATCCGGGCTATCAGCCCGGGTATCCGCCCGACCGGCCCGGTTTCCGTCCGCCGTATCGTCCCGGCTATCCCGGCTATCCCGGCTATCCCGACCGTTACCCCAGCGGACAGACGGGCTGGCCCGGCGCGCCGTCCCGTCCCTGGCCGCCCACATCCGGCATGGATCCCGGCCAGCGACCGGTCTATCCGGGGTATCCCGGTCAGAGGCCGACGTATCCGAGCCAGAAGCCCGGCTATCCCGGCTATCCGAGCCAGAAGCCGAGCATCCCGGCTTTGCCGATCACTCCGAGTTATCCGAGCGTCCCCGGACAAAATACGGGACAGAACACGGGACAATATCCCAATCCGAATCCGGGCGGCATCTTTCCGCCGCCCACGGACGGCTGGCACTGGTATCCCGGTTATCAGGGCGACCCCGGTCCCTATCCGCCCGGCGTCATGCCCCTCAATCAGGGTATGCGCAACGGCGTCACGAGGCCGCGTCCCGGCGCCGTGCCGCAAGGCCGTATGCCGTATTCCAGGAGGCGCTGACATGCCCGCCGCTTTTGGGGAGAGCCGTGCCGACGGCACGGTGGATTGTTCGTTGTGCGCGCACCGCTGCCGCATCCCGTCGGGACAGCGCGGGCGGTGCGGCGTGCGGGCCAACCTGCGCGGCACGCTGGTCAGCATGGTGGAAAAAGTCATCACGGGCACGGCGCTCGATCCGGTGGAGAAGAAGCCGCTCTATCACTTCCTGCCCGGGACGCGCACCTTTTCCATCGGCAGCGCGGGCTGCAATTTTTCCTGCCTGTTCTGCCAGAATCACGAGATATCGCGCGGTCCCGCCGAGGACGGCAAGGTGACGGGCCGTCAGGTGGACGCCGACATCCTGGTGGATCTGGCGCGTCGCAACTTCGCGGAAAGCATGGCCTTCACCTACAATGAACCGACGGTATTCTTTGAACTGGTGTTCCCCACGGCCGGACTGGCCCGCAAGCAGGGGCTGCGCACCATCCTCGTCACCAATGGCTTCATGAGCGAGGACTGCCTCGTGTCCCTCCAGCGGCGCATCCATGCGGCCAATGTGGACCTCAAGGGCTTCAGCGAGAGCTTTTACCGCAAGTATTGCGGCGGGCGTCTGCAACCGGTGCTCGACAACCTCAAGCGCATGAAGGCCTTCGGCTGGTGGGTGGAGGTGACGACCCTGGTCATCCCCGGCGTCAACGACAGTTCGGACGAATTGCGCGCGGCGGCCCGCTTCATCCGGGACGAACTGGGGCCGGACACGCCGTGGCATCTGACGGCCTTCCGCAAGGCCTATCACATGACCGATCACCCCGAGACCCCGGTGGGACAGCTGGAAGACTGCTGGGCGCTGGCTCGCGGCGAGGGACTGCACTTCGTCTACATCGGCAATGTCCTCAGCGCCGAGGGCGGCAATACCTATTGCCCGCAATGCAATGCCGTCTGCATCGAGCGTCAGGGCTGGCATGTGCGGCTCAAGGGGCCCTCCGCCGGGATATGTCCGGCCTGCGGATATGTCTTGCCGGGGATATGGCGCTGATGATCCTCATCTATACGGGAAACGGCAAGGGCAAGACCAGCGCCTGCGTGGGGCAGGCCCTGAGGGCGCTGGGGCAGGGGCTGCGCGTCGGCTTCGGCCAGTTCATGAAAAAGGACGTGCGCGCCGGAGAGCAGATCATGCTGGAGCGCCTGCTTGGCGAAAACTTCCGGGCGGGCGGCCGCGGCTTCTTCCGTCGGGAGGAAGAGCGGGAAGAGCACCGTGCCGCCGCTCTGACGCTTCTGGGGTGGGCCAGGGGACAGCTGCCGCATCTGGACATGCTGCTGCTGGACGAAAGCCTCTATGCCCTGCGCGCCGGTCTGCTCGAACGGGCGGAAGTGGAGACGCTCCTGAGCGAGGCGCGGACGGCGGGCTGCCATCTGGTGCTGTCCGGCCGCGATGCGCCCCAATGGCTCATGGACATGGCCGATCTGGTGACGGAGATGGGCGAGATCAAGCATCAGGCCCAGAGCGGCGTCAAGGCCCAGCGGGGCATAGAGTTTTAGCGGCATCCCGGCCGCGCGCAAGCAACGGATCGTACACGCGGATGGATATCTATATCGCCGGCTCCTTTCGCCACAAACACGGCGTGCGTCTGCTGGGCAATGCCCTGCGGGCGCTGGGCTGCCGCATCCTCGACTGGACGGAGAAGGCCACGCCGCCGCCGGGCCTGACGCCCGCCCAGCGCCGTGCCTGGATGGATACCGACCAGGCGGGCGGACAGGTATTCGATTTTTGTCGTCAGGCCTGTCTCACGGCGGACATGGTGATCTACTACGGTTCTTCCGGTCAGGATGCCGGCGTGGAAGTGGGCCTTGCCGCCGGAGCGGGAGTGCCCTTGCTGGGCATCCGCGGGCCGCTGGAAGCGCCGGGCCTCATGCTGCACGGGGCCATGACCTGCTGGGTGGAAGAAGTGGAGGACGCCGTGGCGCTGGTCGGCAAGTTGCTCGATCTGCTGCGCACGGACGCGCCGCCGGACCCGGACGGGCCGGAAGCGGTGGGGCGTCTGCTGACAGCGCTGCGCCGTCGGAAAGTGGATGCGGGGGCCGCGTGAGCGGCTGCCCGGAAAACGGCGCGCCCGAACCGGCCCTCAGCGTCCGGCAACGGCTTGCCTCCGGCGGGCCGGGCTGGTAAAAGTGCCCGCATGGCCCGTGCCGCCGTCTGTCGCTCGTAGCCTGCGGCCGGACGCGCTGGCGCGGCGTCTTTTGTGATGACCCGGTCCCACATAAGCACCAGTTTCAGGATGTGACCATGCAGCACCGTGCTTTCCTGCTCCTTCTGGCTCTTTGTCTGCTGCTGCCGCAGCGCGGCCTTGCGTCTCCGTCCCCCGCCGAGGAAGAGGCGGAACCGCCGACCCTGAGCATATGGAACCTTACCGCTCAGGAGCTGTTGAGCGTACGTTTCAGCACGGCCCGGCAGGAAAGTTTCGCCCGGCTGGACCTGCCGCCGTCCGGCGAAGATGCGCTGGAGAATCCGGGCGGCAAGCAGGATGTCCGCCTCGATATGGGCTTTGCGCTCTGGACCTTCACGGGCATCGCTCTGGATGATCTCAAGGGCATGGCTGCCTGCGCCGAACACAAGGAAAGTTGTCTGCTCCTGCTCCACCGGGACGGCAAGACGGAGCACCGCCAGGGGAAAGTCTGGAACCTGCTGCCCGAACCGGGCAGCCGTCCTGTCTGCGCGCTGACTCGCTTCCGTACCGGCATGAAGATGCAGGACGCCTGCGCCATCCTGGAAAAGGATGCGCCCCACGATGAAAATGGCGCCGTACTGACCAGCCTCGGCTTTGCCGATCGCGTCTGGGCGGCCCGGCTGACGCCCGGCCCCGGCGATCCCGACACGGCCACGCTGGAACATCTGGAATTGCGGCAGGAGCTGTCTCGCGAACACTTGCGCGCGCTGCTCCAGACCCTTTATACGCAGGGATATTGCCTCTGGCAGGCGGAATTCCCGGGCATGGACGTGGATTTTACGGAAATGGCCGCCATCGAAGAAGAACAGCGCCACCGCATCCTCGAACAGGGCATCGATCTGATATTTGCCGCCGGGACGGGAGAGGCCTCCATCATGCTGGCGCCGCGTTCGCAGGTGGTGGCTCTGCGCGAAGCCGATGCGCCGGAAGAGGACGTACAGCTCTTTACGGTGAGCCTGTATCCTGCCTCGCGCACCCTGCTGGTGGATATCGCCGCCTATCGGGCCGACGAGGGCGGAGAGCCTCGCGGCAGCGCCCCGAAAAAGGGCGGCAAGTCCTGACGGGCCACGGACAGGACGATCTCAGGTTTTTCAGCGGCCGTCGGCGTCATGCCGGCGGCCGTTCCGCATTTCAGGCCGGAAAGGACTGCATCCGGCAGAACGTTTTGCCATGGAAAAAGGCATGGCGCGAGGCGACCACACAGCGCCGCCCGACCCTATAGCAATTCCACATTGAAAATGTGGATTGCTCTGGTAGTCGCGAGAGCGACTACCGCAACCGAACACACGGAAAAACCACGCTTTTTCCGTAGTGTGAGGGCAGCGTCAGCATGGAAATTGGACACGATTTCAAGGCGAATCCGCTCTAACTGCGCGGAAAAACGCGTTTTCCCCGCGAAACGGCAGGTCGTATGGTTTGAAACGCAAAGCTTTCCAAACGGAAAACGCTCCTGGCTGGGTGTCCGGGCATGGCAGCGGTACCGGCGGAAGTCCGCCAGTCATGCCGGGCGGCCATATGCGACGGCTCTGCGGGAGAAGATGAGGGAAACGGTAAACGCCGCCCGGGAGGGCGGCGTTCATCACGGAAGGGGGCTATATCCAGCCGTTGAATCCCGGCCAGGCCGGCGGCGGAGGGGGCGGTGGCGGCGGCAGAGGCTGACGCCGGTACGGCTTCCAGTTCCGTCTGGGCGGGCGCTCATACCCGTCATAGCCGTCAAAGCGCGGCCGGGGGCGCGGATCATAGCCGAAGGGATAGTTGGGCTGCGGACGCCGCGGATCATAGCCAAAGGGGTAATTGGGCGCATAGGGGGACGGCCCGTAGCCGTAGGGCGCTCCCGGATAGGGAGGCGGTGGGGGCGGCGGAGGCGCGTAGTGGTGGGGGGGACGCGGCCTCCGGCGATCGCCGTGATAACGGTTGTCCCAATGGGGACGTTGCGGCCTGTGGCGCTCCACAAGCTGCGGGCGGGCGTCGTCCGCCGGGTCGTCCGTCAGGGACAGGCTGGAGGGCGCGGCCTGCACCGCTCCGCCGGACAGACCTCCGGCAAGGAGCAGGGCGGCAGCCAGTTTGCCCAGATAGTTCATGCAGGTTCCTCCCGGCGGCAGTCGCCGCCGTACAGACAGGTGAAAGAAAGGGCGCGATCCGAGATCAGCGCTCAGGACGGGGCAGCCGCCCCTCGAGCTTGGCCTGACGCATGGCACGCAGCCAGTCGTACCAGCCTTCGAGCCCCTGCCCGTTGCGGCAGGAGACTTCAAAGATGGCCAGCTCCCGGTTCAGGCGGGTGGCGAAGTCGCGGGCACGCCGGACGTCGAAATCCACATGGGGCAGCAGATCCATCTTGTTGAGCAGCATGGCGCGGGCAAGGTTGAACAGCAGGGGATATTTCTCCGGCTTGTCGTCGCCCTCGGCCACGCTGAGCAGGGCGATCTTGGCGTCCTCGCCGCAGTCGAATTCCACCGGGCAGACAAGGTTGCCCACGTTTTCGATGAAAAGGATATCCAGCCCGTCCAGAGAGAGATTGTCCAGAGCCTGGAGGATCATGCTGCTGTTGAGGTGGCAGCCGCCTTCCGTATTGATCTGCACCGCCTGCGCGCCCGTGGCGGCCACGCGGCGGGCGTCGTTATCCGTCTGCAGGTCGCCCTCGATGACCGCCATGCGGAACTCGCCGGACAGGTCGGCAAGGGTGCGCTCCAGCAGGGTGGTCTTGCCCGCGCCGGGCGAGGAGATGAGGTTGAGCGCCAAGATCTTGCCGGCATCCAGCCGGGCGCGCACCTGATCGGCAAGTTTTTCGTTGGCTTCAAGGACGTTGCGAACAACGGGTATCTGCATGGGTCCTCCTGTGTGGCCTATGAGGCTTCCAAATGGGAAATGCGCAGTTCCTTGCCCTGCTCCACCGTGTGGCCGAACTGCTCCCCGCACTGCGGGCAGGGCTGCCAGAGGGCATCCTGTCCGTATTCGCCGCCGAATTCGGTGCCGCAGCTGAAACAGCGCAGCCGCAGGGGGATGATGTGCAGCTCAAGGGAGGCATCCGCCCACGGGCCTCCGGCGAGCAGGGCTTCCAGACTGAGGCGCAGGGACTCCGGCTCCACGCCGGACAGCGCCCCGCATTCCAGGCCGATGCGGGCAAGGCGCGTGCACTGCCGTGCCGCCATCTCTTCCCGGACGATGTCGAGGATGTTCTGAGCTATGGCCATTTCGTGCATGTGCGGGATGCTAGCCCAAAGCGCCCGCCGCGTAAAGGCATGGAGAGGAATCTTGCCATTCGGCCCAAATAATGTAGAGTCGGGGCATGAGAAATCCCAAGTTCATCGGCGTCTATTCCGTTGCGGCGGCGCAGTCCTCCGGACAGCGCAAGACCCTGTATTTCGTCTGGGAAGCCGAGACCGGCAGCTTTGTCGTGCAGCGGCTCAACAACGCCTTCCAGCCGGTGGCCGATCCTGAACGCATGACGGCGGACATCTTCAGCCAGCGGTTCACGGCGGAACCCGCCATACTGGCCATGCCGGTGCGCTCGCTGGACATGTCCAAGGTCGTGGGGCGTTTCGTCCCGCCGCCTCAGGCGGAGCCGGGGGATGTTTTCGGGGAGGCTTCCTCCGTTGAGCAGCAGCGCAAGGCGCGTCTGGTGGAGACCGGTATGCGCGAGACCTTCCGCAAGACGCTGGCCCGGCTCAAACGGCCCAAGGAGCGGCAGACCGCCTTCACCGCGCTTGAGCAGCTCGCTTCCGTGCGCGAAGGCATCCAGCCGCAGCACAAGCACATGTTCCGTGATTTCGGGGCGCAGCTGCGGCAGCTCTCCTATCCTTCGGCCGCGCTGGCCTTCAGCCGCCGCGTGCTGGATCTTGCCCCGGATGACGACCATGCCCATTTCAACATGGCGCGTATCCTCCACGCCCTCGGTGAGGATGAAGCCGCCATCAAGCATTTGCAGCGGGCCATGTTGCTGGATGCGAGCGAGCCTGTCTATGCGCGTATGCTGCGCTATATCCGCAATCAGCAGCGGCGTCCCACAAAGAGCAGCCAATAGGCAAGAGGAGCCACGGCCATGAATAAAGCCTTTATCGGCATACTGATCGCCGTCTGCATCCTGGGGATGGCGCTGATTATGCTGAACGAATGGAAATCGTCCAGGAGCGAACCCGAAACGGCACCTTCGACCCTGGAGCCCGCACCGTCCGCGCCCGGTGAACTGCCGCCGAACACCGGCAGCTCCCTTACCCCGCCCGTGCCTTCCGAAGTGACCGCGCCGGCGTCCTCTGAGACGGCCGCCGCGGGAGGTCAGCCGCCGGCAGCCGCCCCCGCGCCGACGCCTTCCAGCGAGGCGCTGGAGCGCGGTTTTGCTTTCAATGATACGGAGGCTGCGGCGCCGCAGGACACGCCGCCGGATATCCCCGCCGCTGAAGGGGCGGCCCGTCCCGCTCTGGATGTGCCCCCGCAGCCCGCGCTGGGCAGCGGCGCGGCAAGCGAGGCCCCGGCCGCGCCCGCCGCGACCGAGGAGCGGCAGCCTGCCGCTGATGCGGAGCGTGCCGTTCAGGAAAAAAAGGAAGAAAAGAAGGAAGAGAAGAAGGCCGAAAAGCCCGCCCCGGTGGCCAAGGCCCGTACCGTCACCCGTTTCGTGGTCTTTGCCCGCGAGACCGGCGCAACGGTCCGCATCGAGGGGTCCAGCCCCATCGAGTACAAGTACCTCCCGCTGGACAATCCTCCCCGCGTCGCCGTGGATCTTATGGGAGAATGGACGGTCAAGGCGCCGGGCGTGCCGAAGAATCCGGCGGTCACCAATGTCCGCCTCGGCAAGCTGGACGGTCGGACGCGGGTAGTCATCGACCTTACCGGTCAGGGCAAGATCCGGCATATCCTTTCCAAGGATCGCAAGCGGCTGGATGTCCGCATCGACCGTTAGAGCGTTTTGCCTCTGAAAAGGGCAAAGCGTGAGGCGGCGGGCACAGCGCCGCCCGGCCCGGATCGAGCGGGGATACCGAGTTTTTCCCGCGAAACGACAGGCCGTATGGTTTGAGACGTGAAGCATTCCAAAAATTGGAATGCTCCCGGGAGAGAAGCTCCTGTCTATCGTAAAAAAGGACGCGCAAGCGTCCTTTTTTCGTGGGCGTGAGCATACGGAGGGACAAGGCGCGCCGCCCGTCAGAGCCTGCTGGCACAGATCCTCCAAGTTGTTTCAATGGAGAGCGTTTTGTCTCTGAAAAGGGCGAAGCGTGAGGCGGCAGGCACAGCGCCGCCCGGCCCGGATCGAGCGGGGATACCGCGTTTTTTCCGCGAAACGCCAGCTCGTATGGTTTGGAGCGCGAAGCGTCTCAAACGGAAAATGCGCTATCGACCAAGGAACATGAGCGGAACGACTTCCTCCGTCCCGGCCTCTGTGAGATAATCCCCCAGAAAGACTCCCTGAGGAAGGCCTTCCACCTTGCAGAAGCAGGCTTCGGTCTCCGAGAGCTCGTTTTGGGCCGCACAGGCGCAAAAGGCATGGTCGTCCAGCGTCCCCCTGATCCCCAGGAGCGGGTAGGCCAGTCGGCTCGTGGTCGGCAGGCTCCCCGCCGGACCGACGCCGAAAGCATTCATGTCGGCATCCAGCACGCCGACGGTGAAACCCGCCATGCGGCCTTCGGCGGGAGCGATCTCCAGCCAGAGCCCGACCAGAGGGCTGAGCAGCGTCCGGACGTGGAAAGGAAGGCGTAGACTGGCCGCCGGACGGAAGCGGGCGGCCATGAGACGTGCCGCGAAAGGCTCCCCGGAGCGCCAGACGCCCGCATGAGACAAGACCGGCGGCAGGGCGGGAGCGGGGCCATCCCCGTTCAGGACGAAGGCTGTCCCCGGTTGCCCCTGACGGCGCAGGGAGAGGGCGAGCAGGGTCAGTCGGCAAAGGACCTCATCGGTGAACTCGGCGGGAGATCCGGCGATGACCCAGGCGTGCACCGCGGGATCGTCGAGCACGCCGGAAAGCTGCATCCAGTCGTTGTTCTGATTGACGAGATCTTTCCAGTGCAGGACGGCGGTGGCAAAACCCGCCTGACGGAGCTGGTTCTCTTCCGAAAGCGCGTCGTAGTCTCCCAGGGGGCAGAGCAAAGCTTTGGGCAGGGGCATGGTCATGACTCCTTTGCGATCAAGCTGGTGTAGAGGGCGGAAAAGCACCGGACGGCGAAGCCGGAGGGCCGGAAAGCCTCTTCCAGTTCGCGCGCGGTGGGACGCAGGGCGGGATCGAAGGAAAGGCCGCGCAGCAGCATCTTCCCCTCAGGCGTTTTGCCCATGGACAGGCGGGGCGGCGGCATACGGGCGTCGCGGGCTTCCAGCGCCGTACGGCGGGCAAAGGGGTGCCTCCCTTCGAGCAGTTCGGCTATGGTGCAGCAGGCCGCGAAAACGTCGTCGGCAAAGGAGGGTGGATGCCCTTCGAGCCGTTCCGGCGAGGCGTGGAGGAGGCTGCAGGCCGACAGTCCCAGATTGGTGCGCAGGCTCTGGCTGATGCGGGAGGAGACTTGTCCCGGCCTGTCGGAGACTTCCGCCGTGTTGAAGTCGAACAGGACGAGCCGGTCTTCATTCTCCAGACTGAGATTGGCGGGTTTGATGTCCCCGTGCGCGATGCCCAGTCCGTGCAGCATGGCCAGCGTGCCCAGCAGGCGGCGCGCGAGAGGGAGCGCGGAGGGCCCCATCCCGGCCGGATGTCGTTCCAGCAGGGAGTAAAGCGTCCGCCCCGTCAGCATCTCCATGCTGAGGCACAGCCTGCCCCGTTCCTCATGCAGATCGAAGACGCGCACCACGCCCGGATGGGAGATGTGGCGGGCGATGAAGAATTCTCTGGCAAGGAGACGACGGGCCACGGGATTCTGTTCGTAGCGCGGGAGCAGACGCTTGAGCGCCACCTGCGGCAGGCCGTCATCGTGTTCGAGCCTGAGCAGGTCTTTGGCGGAATAGACTTCGCACAGGCCGCCGCTCCCGAGCTGCCGTTCCGGCACGAAGCGTACGGGCGCGCCCGTCCCCGGTGTGCGGGCGGCTTCAACGGGGCAGGGCCGCGCCGTGCTGTCCCGTTGTTCCGTGGCGGAGCGCTTCTTTCGGGTGGCCATGTCATTTCCCCGGCGAGAGGCAGACGGCGATGAGCGTCGCGTCGTCCGGCTGAGGGTACCCGTCCAGGCTTTCCCGTATGCGCTCGGCACAGGCGTGGGCGTTGTCCCCGTCACGCAGCAGGCTGTTCAGTTTGGCCTCGCCCAGGATGTTGGTCAGTCCGTCCGAGCACAGCAGGAGCCGGTCCCCGGGCCGGAGGGCAAAGCGTATCTCGTCCACGCGGGCGGCGGCAGCGCCGATGGCCTGCGTGATGATGTTGCCGCGTATCATGCGGTAGGCTTCGGGCGCGGTCAGCTCGCCGGTGTCGATCTTTTCCTGACGGAGCGTGTGATCCCTCGTGCACTGGTACAGTCTGCCGTTGCGCTGCAGATAGCAGCGGCTGTCGCCGGACCAGAGACAGGCGGCCTGCGCGTCGTGCATCAACAGGACGACGATGGTGCTGGCCGCGCTGCCCGGCCACAGGGAACGGGAAGTCAGCAGGCCGTTCGTCTCTTCAAGGCAGGAGCGGACATTGCGGACATGGGCCTCCAGCGACGCGGGTTCGGGAAGATCCATGAGCCTTGTCATGAGCAGGCGGCTGGCCTCGCCGCCATGCGCGCTGCTGCCCACGCCGTCGGCCACGGCCCAGCAGCGCCGTTCCGGCCAGTTGAGGAAGGCGTCCTCGTTTTCCCGTCGGCCTTCGCCCTGCCGCGACCATCCCCAGGAATTGAGGATGACGGAGCAGGGGGGGCATCCTTCGGGCACGGGTGGAGTGTTCATCGGGATATCCTCCGCATGGCGGGCACGGTTCCCGCCCCTTCTGGGGGAGATGTGGGAGCGCGGCCGGAAGCGGACGCGCGTTTTTTCCGAACAGGGGCCGGAGCGGGCAGCGTCGTCGCCCGCGTCGTTTCCCGAGGCGGCGCGAGCTGCCCGTTGGCGGTCATGACCGTGGCGGCCGCCACGAATTGCGGGACGAATCGCAGTGTCTCCCGAGGGACGCCATCCCGTCCGGCGGCGTACAATCCCTCCAGAGTCGTGGCGCCGTAGCGGCGCAGGAAGGTCTTCATGGCGCCTTCGCCGCAATTGTAGGCGGCAAGGGCCAGAGGCCAGTCCTTAAAGCAGCCGTTGAGCCAGCGCAGATAGCGGGCGGCGGCTTCCGTGGCCTTGCGGGGATCGAAACGCTCATCGCGCGAAGCATCGACGATGAGGCCGAAACGGCGTGCGGTGACCGGCATGAGCTGCCAGAGACCGGCGGCCCCCGCGTGAGAAACGGCGAGCGGCTCGAACGCGCTTTCCACCAGAGGCAGGGCCGCCAGCTCGGGCGGCAGGGCGTGCTCTTCCAGCACCGAAGCGATCATGGGCAGCAGGTCGGCCGCCCGGTCCAGCACCCGGCGCGTCACCGTTTTCTGACTGACCGTGAGCCGGTAGAGGCTCTCCCGCATGACCTCTTCGCCCGAAGGCGGGAGCCATGCGGCCACGGAAGGCGCGGCGGAGGCCGTCCGGGAGGCGCGCCCGTCATAGGCGGCAAGTCTGGCCTGTTCCCGCGGCGTGAGCGGCTTCCAGAGCGTGGCGACATCCGCCATGCGTTGCGGCGGCCGGATGGTCTGACCGCCGAAGGGAGGGATGTGCTCGCGCTGCACGGTGACGACCCGGGAGGACGGGATGCCGTCCCGTACCTGTGGGGATGCGGCCATGCAGCCGCCGAGGGCGGCCAGCCACAGGGAACAGCAGAGCAGTCGGCAGGGACGGCCCCCCCGGACGAGGGGGAGTCCTGACAAGCGGGCCATGCCGCGTATGCCGGGGGAGCCGGTGTGTCCCATGATCTTCTCTTTCCTTCCTCAGCGGCCTCATTGCAGCGAGGCGGGCAGGATGAAGGAGCAGACGGACGGGTCGAAGGGGTTCAGCCTGTTCCTGAACTGGATCAGGAATTGCGCCCAGTTGCCGTTTTGCCGCAACTCTATGAGACAGGTGTTGTTTTCCTGCTTTTTTATGGTCCCTGTCTGCAGGATGCGGAAGATGGCCCAATTGCCTCTGGCCTCGTGGCGTCGGGAGACGCCGTTGAGGTCCGTCATCTCCAGCGTGGCGCGGCTGTGGTCCCCCGGCCAGGAGAAATTGCCCCCCTGCACCAGACCATGCCAGTAGCTCAACTTGTCGCCGTCCACGGAGAAGGTGACCTGCCGCATGGCGGCATCGAGCGCGTACGGCTCCATGGTGAAGTTGATGCCCAGTTCCCGACCGGAAGAAAAGAACGCGGTCTGGATGCGATTGGCCCGCGTGAGCTGGGTCAGGGCATGGGACGAGAGCGGCAGCGTCCTGCCCATGATGCTGCGGAGCGTGCCGTTGGCGTTGGCGAACGGCCGCAGATAGGCGGCATAGAAGCTGTCGAGCGTGCCGCCGGTCCGGAAGAAGGCGCTGAAGGCCTCCAGGCTGACATCCTGTTCCGTCTGGCTGTTGAAGGGATAGTAGGGGCTGAGGTCGCGTTCATAGGCCTGCACCACGCGTTGCGTGTACGCCTGATTGATGTGCCCCGCCGCAAGGAAGAGCATACGCCGCAGCGCCCCGGAGGGGACGCTCTCGTACCAGCCCCGCACGGGGGAGGGCAGCTTCCCGGCCGCGTTCTCCAGTTCGCGCAGCGTTTCGTCCTTTTCGTCCGCGATCTCCAGCAGGGCCGTGAAGACGCGCTGGGCGGGATCGTCGCTGTTGTGCAGCTTCGCCAGATACGCGCCCGTATCGGCCATGGCGTCATGCGCGGCCTTGAGCGCGGGCGCGGCGTTGCCGTCAGCGTCGATGAGGCTGACGAGGGGAAGGAAATACTGGCGTACCGCGCGGGCGTCCTTCTGGGCTTCGGCACGGGCCTTGGCCTGAGCCGCCGCCAGTTTGTCGGCGGCGCTCTGGGCGGCCGCTTTCCCGACCTGTGCGCCGGCGACTTTACCCGCCTTGCGGGCGACCTGCTTCTGGGCCTGCGCCGCAAGCGCGTCGCCCACCGGCCCCTCTTCGGTCTCGGCAAGGATGAGGTTGGTGTTGTCGCGGACTTCCCGCAGGACCTGCGTCACGGGGGATATGCCGGACGTCAGCCTCTCCGCCGTCTTGGCCGCGGCGGAGAGCGTCCGTGGATCCGGCACGCCGAGCTTCTGCACGGCCTCCGTCCAGTAGCGGGTATAATCGCGGAAATACATGGCCCTGACATCCTTGTAGATGCGGTCCATGTCCAGCGCGCTGAGCGTGAGGGGGTTCGGACCGAATATCCAGCTGTCGTCGGTCAGACCGCGGATGATGGCCGGGCAGCGTTCCACGCAGTAGGTTTCATAGCCTTTGCGGGTGTACAGGTAGGGGATGGGATAGGTGTCCCCTTCAAAAGGCGACATGCTTTCCCCCAGACTGGCCCGGAAGGTGAAGGGCGGCTGACCGGCCTCCTCGGCTTCCTCCCGCATCTGCTGGTAGGCCAGCTCCGCCAGAGGGATCTTCAGCAGGGCCTGACGGGCCTTGTCCAGCAGGGCCTGGTCGGGCGGCGCGGGCCGGATGCCGTTCCGCATGGCGTAGTCCATATGGTGCAGGAGCGCGGCCTGCGTTGTCGTATCGCCCATGAACTGCGCCGACCACTGTCGGCCCAGCCAGTCGGTCATGAAGTCCCGCTTGAGGCGCTTGGGCTCGCACAGCATGAGGTAGGCCCGCAGCGCGGGCTTCAGTTCCCCGACATCGGCCAGAGACTCTTCGATCTTCCGGGCGGCGGTCTGGCGCGCCTGCGGGATCAGGCGGTCGTTGAGTTCACCGAGGTAGGCGGCGTGCGCGGCCCGGTCCACGGTCGTGCCCTGATACAGGCCAAGCCCGTAGGAGATGCGGGAATCCTCCTCGGGGTCATAGACGTGGAGCGTTTTTTCCAGTGTCGCCAGTTCGGGCAGCAGGGCTTTGGCGTTCTCCGGCCGGGGGACGGCCTCACGTTGTTTCGCAAAGTTCGCCTGGATGCCGGAAAGAGAAGATATATTCGCGTAATTGTTGATGAAGCTGATGCCGAGAAAAGTCGCCACGAACAGGAAGAGCGCCGCGGCCGCTACCTGCAGGCCATGACGCCGCAGACGGGGGGCCCATTGATGCTCCTTGTCGGCTCCGGCAAGACGCGCTTCGGGGATGACGCAGTCCTGCAGGAGACGGAGGATGAAAAAGCCCTTGGCGTAATCGCCCTGCGAAGGCTGGAACCCCGTCTGAAAGGCGAGTTCCCCGCCTCTGGCGGCGGACTTGAGCACGTCCTGCGACGACAGCGCGCTGGTGAAAAAGAAGCCGCGGAAGAGCACGGGCCGGTGATAGCGGGAGGGGCCGAAAGCCTCCACGATGAAATCCCCGATATTGGCGCTGAGGGCGGCAAGCTCCTGGGGGAAACGGAAGATGTCCCCGCGCGCCGTGAGATCGCGTTCCTGATGGATCTTGGAGATGATCTGCGCGTTCAGGGTCTGGAGCATCTCCGCGGTCTCTCCCCGGAGCGTGCTCACGTCCATGCTCAGTTCGTTCCTGGCGGGACAGCCGAACATCTGCTCGCGCTCCACACGCGGCAGCTGGGCGAAAAACTGGGCAAAACCGGGGATGACGTCGCATTTGGTAAAGACGAGGAATACCGGGACATGCGTCCGCAGCGCCTGCAGGGTCTCGCTCAGTCTTTCCCGGACGGTTCGGGCAAGGTGCTCGCGCCGGGCGGCATCCGCATCCATGAGGTCGCGTATGCTGACGCAGATGATGACCCCGTTGGCGGGCCTGGCCGGGCGGACGCAGAACAGGCGTTTCAGGAGCAGTTTCCAGAGGCTGTTGTGCAGTGTGCCGCGACGGCCGTCCGTGTAGTTGCCGGGAGTGTCGATGAACACCGCCTGATTGGCGAACAGCGTTTCGCAGCGGGTCGTGGCCTTCAGCTGATAGAGGTGGCGGTCCGCCTGTTCATTGAGCGGGAACTGCAGGCCGGAGTTCAGCAGGAACGAGGTCTTGCCGCAGTTTTCCGGGCCGATGACCAGGAACCAGGGCAGCGCGTAGCGTGAGCGGTTGCCGCCGTAAAAATTGGAATGCGTCACGATGCGGATGGCGTTTTTCAGGGTGTCCCTGATGCGGTCGCGTTCCTCCCGCGTGGAGAGGCGCGCCTGCTCCGCCTGTTCCGCGGCTGCCGCCTTCTCGGGGTCGGCAAGCTCCTTCTTCTTGCGGCGGGAGTAAAAGACGGCGACGGACAGGCCCCACAGAAAGACCAGCACCAGCGTGGCCGTCAGTCTGGAGACGACGCTTTCCAGTATCTTGTGATCCGCTATGGCCAGATAGGGACCGAAGAACCATATGCACAGGCAGAGGAGCACGGTCAGCGCGAGCGCGATGACCCAGGGAGTGGTCAGCGCTTTCCAGAGAGTCCGAAAAAACGATCTCACGGGTGTACCTCCTGGGGATCGCCCGCAATAGTGTGCATATCGTCAAGCAAGGGCGCGGCCTGCTTTTCCAGGATGGTGGAGAAGCCCGCGAAGGTGACGGCAATGGCGAACAGGAAGACCGCCAGCACCAGCCAGACCGGGATATAGGCGTGGATGCGCTGGCGTCCCTTGGGCGGTTCCACCTTGGGGGCCAGATCCTGCGGCGGTTCCCCCCGGAGGAGGCGGACCTGCTTGTAGATCTTGTCCCGCAGCGCTTCCAGAGCGATGGGGCCGCGTTCCCGGACGCCGTATTTCCCCTCGAAGCCGAGGCTCAGGAGCAGGTACATGAGTTCGAGGATATACAGGTTGCGCGCGGGCTGCTGCATACAGCGCTCCAGGATCTGGAAGAATTTCTCGCCGCCCCATGTCTCGTTATGGAAGGTGGAGAGCAATCCGTGCCTGCTCCATTCCCCGCTTTCTTCCGACAGCGAGGTGGAAACGGCCTCATCCACCGCCGTGCACAGCACATAGCGGGCCGCGATGATCTGCGCCTGTTCGATGTCGGAAGCGGCAAGGGCGCGTCCTTCAAAGGCGCGTATCTCGGCTTCGAGCCCGGCGCGCAGATGTTCGATGTCCTCTTCCGGCCCGGACGGCGAAAAGGAGGCCATGCGCCCCGTCTCCAGACCGGCGCGCCGCGAACGGATGCGCACGATGGTCATCAGCAGTTCGGACGCGGCGCTGACGAGGGGATTCAGGCCGGAGGCGCTGAGGTTGACCGATGTCTGTTGCGCCACATAGGGGAGAGGACGCCGTACCTCGTCCGCGCTCGAGGCCGCGACCTGCCGGAACGACGGCGGCAGGTCGGGAGCGGGATCGGGGTCCCCCATATTGAGAAAGACGGTCTGATCGATATCCGTCTGTTTCATGGGTTACTCCTTGATGGCCCAGAATTGCAGCTGGAGTCCCGGGAACGTGCCTGAGACATAAAAGGCGAAGCCTCCGGAGAGCTCCATCTGCGCGAGTTCTTCGGACGTGAATTCCAGATGGAAGTAGCTTTTGCCCGCATGGAAGGGGATCTGGCGCGGCGCGACGGCCAGGGCGGAGATCTTGATCCCCGGCAGCTGCCGATTGACCAGATTCCGGATATTCTCGACCGTCCCGATCTTCAGCTGGCGCGGGAGCGAGGTGCGCAGCGACTCCTGATCCATGTCGGCCGAGGCCACGAGGATGAAACTGGCGGAGGCCAGCAGGTTGCGGTCATGGATGGGCGAGACGGTGATGCCGTACTTCCTCTGCTGCAGCGGCAGTTCGATGGCGTGCTGTTCAAGCACCATGCTGAGCGCGAAGCGCGCCAGCTCCATGAGATCGGTGAAACAGGAATACTGGGCCTTGTGGTTGTAGTCGGGCAGATCCCCCGGCCGCTTGCCCGCCTCCACATAGGAAGCGAGCTCGCCCACCAGCGAGAGGAGGGCGCGGTAGAAGTCTTCCGGGGTGACATGGGGCGTCTTGTCGAGGTGCTTGAAGACCGGTTCCGCCCTGTTCAGGCACTGGAGCAGCATGAAATCGGCGATCTCCGCGGAGCCTGTGCTGCCGGCGCTGCTGATCCGGCGGGCGAGCTGATCGGCCCGGTGGCTGATGAGGCCGATGAGTTCGCGCAGATAGCCGGAAAGGAGCGAGGATGCCCCCAGATGCATGAATGTCGGCGTGAAATCCTTGTCCACGAGGATGGACTTGTCCGGTCGGCACTCCACGATATGGAGCACGGGCAGGATGACGTGTCCGCTGCGGCTGCTGTCGTCCTCGAACATCAGTTTCAGGTCCGGCCTCGCGCACTGTATGGTGCGCTCGCGCGTATCCGCCGCGACGTTGGAGCGGACCATGACAGGGTGGGCGACATAGCGCGTGGACAATCCCTGATTGCTTTCGTCGCGGATCTCGGATGAGCCTTCCAGCGCGATGGGGAGCGCCAGCACGACCTGACGGTTCATGGTCCCCGGCTCCACATCCAGCGAGAGCCCTTCCTGTCCGTGCCCGATCTCGAAAAGGCTGCCGTCGGGCAGGATCCCCTGCGCCTTGCTGAGGACGACCTTCCCCAGGTTCAGATACTGCTCGTCGATGGCGAATTCCGTGAAGCCCCAGCCGTAGCGGCTCAGCAGCAGGCCCCGCTGCGACATCTGGGACTCGGCATACCTGTCCTGCTGCTGGAAGTGCACCGGGCAGAGCTGCAGGCCTTCCGTCCATACAACACGTTCCGTCAACATGTCGCCTCCTCCCTTGCGTCAGTTGATCTGTCTGGATCTGGGCAGGACATACCCGGAGGCGGCCGGTCCCGGCTGGTCCTCAGGGGCCTTTTGTTCCTCGGGCGCGGGAGATCGCGCGGGAGCGGATGTGGGCGCGGGGGCGGGGGCGGCTTCGGGCGTCTTTTCGCCGCCCGCCGTTTCGCCGGGCTTCTCGTAAGTGCGTATGCGTTCTTCGGGCGACCATTCCGCATCCTGATCGATGACCGTCAGGGTGGTGTCGTTGAGCTCGATGCGGATGGGGTTCTTGGCTTCGGGGTCCACGGGGAGCACCGTCCGCCACTTGGCCCGTTCCATCTGCCGGAAGCCCGCCAGTATGCCGACATAGCGCGTTTCGGGCATGGGGGAATATTCCACGACGCGGGCCTCGCCCGGCACGAAGAGGAGTTCGTCCATGGCGACGAGCTCCGCCCCCAGGACCTTCATGGGCTCCATGAAAAGCGTCTGGAAATCCCCCTGACGGAAGGCCAGATCGCTTCGCATCTCATACATCTTCACGATGATGGGGGACGGGCGGCCCGAACTGTCCGGATTGACGTTGGGCAGGCTGGCGACCTCCATGCTGATGCGGGGAGAGGAGCAGGCGCCCAGCAGAGGGACGAGGCACAGCGCCAGCAGGTACAGAAGTGCGCGAAACGTCATTTGTGATCTCCTTGGCGGTTGATGGCGTCCGGATGCAGCGTCCGCACCTGCATCTCGTAGGCGCGGGCAAAGGCGTCCAGGAAAAACGCCGCGAAACTGTTGGTATCTTCACGCAGGCCCGCGTGCAGTCTGGCGTAGGCGCGCCAGAGCCGCCGCGTACGAAAGAAACGTACCGGGCCTGTTGCTTCCAGTCTGGCTTCGATGGCGTCGGGGCCTGTGCGGGCCAGGATGGCCTGCGCGATGGCGCGCGCTCCGGCCATCAGCCCCATGCTGTGGCTGTGCAGATCCTCAAAGCCGTCCTGCATGGCGCGGGCGGGAGGCAGGAAGCCCTCATGGGAAGGGGCCAGCAGATAGTCCAGCGCCACCTTGCCGGAAGGCGAGAACTTCAGCGGATTGTTGCTGGCCAGCGTCATGGTGGTGACGGGCAGGCGCAGTTCGTTCTTGCTGTCGGCCCTGTTGCGCAGAGCCTGGAGCATACCGTCCACCGAGGCCGTCAGCAGCTCGGCCGCCTGCAGCATGATCCGTTCCCGCTCCGCCGGAGCGTCCGGGGCGTGGGCGAAGCCCAGCGCCTGGAAGAAGCGTTCCACTTCCGGGGAAGGGCGGTGGGGATCCTCCCGGACCGGGAGCGGGCCGGGGATCGGGGGCGGCGTCGCGGCCGCGTCCTCGGGAGCGGTCTCCGCCGGAGCGGGCGAAGAGGGGGCCGGGGCGGAGGGCGGCTCGTCGCGGTCCTCGTTCCAGTCCTCCGGCACCAGCACGATGTCAGGCATGGCGCTCAGCGGGGCCTCCGTATGGTCGGACTGGAAGGAGGGCTTGACGGGAGCGGCCCCCAGCAGATCGTTATAGAGCCCGAGACGCTTGCGCGCGGTGAACTCGTCCTGCTGTTCCAGCGCCAGGAGGGGGTCGTCCGCCAGAACGTCGCCGGTGGGGATGATGTCCTCCGCCTGCATCTCCTGACCGGAGAGATAGGAGTCCGGCGTGTGGAGCAGGCGCGCCTGGATGCTGTACTCGCCTATGCGGTAGGCGCTCCCGTGTTCGATGGCGTATTTTTTCCCTTTTTCGAGCCGTTCCTTGCCCAGGGCATTGTATATCCCGTTGGTGCTCAGGTCCTCGATGACGAATGCGCCATGCTCGAAGCTGACGAGGGCATGTCTGCGCGAGACCTGTTTCGTCTTGTCCGGGAGGACCCACTCGCATTCCTTGCCGCGGCCTATGTAGCCTCCCACCTCGCTGAAGACATGCTGTACGCGTGTCTGATCGAGGGAAAATTTTTGTCGACTTATGATCTCAAGCATGAGTTCCATACGATTTTCCTTTGCGCCCTGGAGCCGTGCCCATCAGTCGATATGCAGGGAGGTCAGGCGGCGGCGGAGCGTCCGCGGATGGACGGCGAGCGCATGGGAGCAGGCCTGCATGTCTCCGTCATACAGTTTCATCGCCTGCTGGATGAACCATCTCTCCTGCGTTTCCCTGAAATGCGCCAGCGTGAGGCAGCGCGTCCCTCCCGCGATGGAGGCCAGCGTCTCGACGCCAAGTTCCGTACACTCCGGGGGCGAGTCGTTGACGGCCCGTTCGATGAGGGATTCCAGCTCCCGGATATTGCCGGGATAGGCGTAGCCCAGCAGCAGGAGGTGCGCCTCGGGCGAGAACCGCAGCGGAGGACGGCCCGCCTTTTCGCAGCAGCGCTGGAGGAAAAGCGAACAGAGCGCGGGGATGTCCTCCCGTCGCTCCCGGAGGGGAGGCATGTGGATCTTGAGGACGGCCAGCCGGTGATAGAGGTCCCGGCGGAATTGCTTCGTGCGCATGGCCTCGTCCAGATCGCGGTTGGTGGCGGCGATGATGCGCATGTTGACGGGGTAGAACCTGGCGCCGCCCACGGGACGCACCTTGTGCTCCTGCAGGACTTGAAGGAGGGCTACCTGGAGCTGGGGCGGCATCTCTCCGATCTCGTCCAGAAAGACCGTGCCGCCGTCCGCGCTGCGCAGCAGGCCCTTGGCATGTGAGATGGCGCCGCTGAACGCGCCCTTGACGTGCCCGAAAAGTTCGCTCTCCAGCAGGCTGGCCGTCAGCGCGCCGCAATTGATCTCCAGGAAGGGGCCGCCGCCGCGGTCCCCCGCCATGTGCACCATGCGGGCCAGCAGGCTCTTCCCCGTCCCGGTCTCTCCCGTGATGAGCAGGGGGGCATTGGAGTTGGACACCCTGGAGATGGCGGCGCGCAGGCTGTGGATGGCCGGGCTGTCGCCGGCAAGGGCCGCCTCCTGCCGTCGGCTGGTGTCCTGTTTGAGCTGTCTGATCTCCTTTTCCAGACTCTGCAGGGCGTAGTCGTTCTGTTTGTGGCCGCGCGCCAGTTCGAGCAGAGCGCCGGCGTACAGGCACAGGTACGGACAGGCGGACTGTCGGCCCGGCGGCTGGTCGCGGTAAAGGGCGAGCACGCAGCCCATGCCGCCGGTGTCGAGGCCGGGGATGGGGTGGACGGCATACGACCGGATGTCGGAAGAGGCGGAGATGAGCCGCACCGATTCGGGAAGTTCGGCTATGCGTGAAAACGAGGCGGAGATGCCCCGGTGCAGACAGTAGCACAGCGGATCGTCCCAGTCCTCGGCGGGCAGGCGAGGAGCGTCCTCACGCGAGGAGGACGGTTCGGGGTGCTGCCCGGCGAGGAAGAGGGTCTCCCCGGCATAGTCGCGGAGATAGACGCCGACGGCCAGTGCGCCGTCCGTTTCGCAAAGGATCTCCGCCAGTCCTCTGGAGATGCCGCCGCAGTCCCCCGCTCTGGCCCGAAGACGCTCGAACAGCGTGAGCAGGAGCGGAGGCGTCATGCCCTCCCTCCCTCTGCGTCAGTCATCGAACAGGTGAAGACGCCCCGCTCCGGGTCGAGGCCGACGGAGATCCGCGCCTGTCCGGCGTTCCCCATGCCGCCGAGCAGCACGGAGGCGATCCTGGGCAGCAGAGAGGCGTTGATGATGTGGTCGATGTTGCGGGCGCCGGTATCCACCGCCGTGCAGCTCGCCGCGATGGCCGAGACGACCTCTTCGCTCCAGTGGAGCGGTATGCGGTGCTGGGCGAGGAGGCGTCCGGCGATGCGGGAGAGCTTCATGTCCACGAGGTCCCGCATGATCTCCGGCCGCAGCGACATGTACGGCACGATGGTCATGCGTCCGAGCAGGGCGGGCCGGAAAAACTGCGTCAGCGCGGGGCGCAGGGCCTCTTCCAGCGTGGCCGGATCCGGCGGGGTCTCGTCCTCGCACAGGGCCGCCACGATGTCGCTGCCCAGATTCGAGGTGAGGAAGAGCATGGTGTTGCGGAAATCCACCTCTCTGCCTTCGCCATCGGCAAGCACGCCCTTGTCGAACACCTGATAGAAAAGATTGATGACATCAGGGTGCGCCTTTTCCACTTCGTCAAAGAGGACGACGGAATACGGCTGGCGGCGTACGGCCTCCGTAAGTCTGCCGCCTTCGCCGTAGCCCACGTAGCCGGGCGGGGAGCCGATGAGGCGGGATGTGGTATGCTTTTCCTGGAATTCCGACATGTTGATGCTGATCAGCATCTCTTCGCCGCCATAGAGCTCGTCAGCGATGGCCAGAGCGGTCTCCGTCTTGCCCACGCCGGAAGGGCCGACCAGCAGGAAGATGGCGGTAGGCGCGTCGGGATTGTTCAGGCCGGTGCGCGAGGCCAGGACAGCCTTTTCCAGACGTTCCAGCGCATGGTCCTGCCCCCGGATGCGTCGGTGCAGGTGCTCTTTCAGGTGGGAGAGCCTGTTCGCCGTATTTTCCGTGAGCCTGCCCAGAGGGATGCCCGTCCATTCGGAGACGATCTCCGCCACCAGCTGCGGCGTTACTTCGTGGAAGACCAGCGGATCCTCCCCCTGTTCCTCCTGCAGGCGGCTGGTCAGTTCTTCCAGCGACAGGCCGTCCCCGGGCGCGGGGAGGGACGCCTCCTCCCGGGAAGCCGTCGCGCTCTCGTCAGCGGGAGCCGCTTCGCGCCGTTTGGCCAGGATGGCGTCCACCAGCCGCTTTTCCCGTTCCCAGCGGGAGGTGATGGTCTCGATGCGGTCGCGCAGTTCCGCCGTCCGCCCCTGCAACGCGGCATGGCGGGCGGCGCTTTCCGCAGCGCTCTCCCGGCTCGCGCCGTGGCTGTGGTCGCGTTCCAGAGCGGCCATCTCCCGTTGCAGGCTCGTCAGCTCGTCTTCCAGTTCGCTCAGTATGGCCGGTTTGGCCCCCCGGCTGACCCTGACCCGGGCGCAGGCCGTGTCCAGCACGTCCACCGCCTTGTCCGGCTGTTGCCGTCCGCTGATGTAGCGGGTGGACAGCTCCGCGATGCAGCGCACGGCGTCATCACGGATATAGACATGGTGGGCCTCTTCATAGCTGGGTGCGAGCCCGCGCAGGATGGTGACGGTCTCTTCCCGCGAGGGCTGTTCGAGACGGACGAGCTGGAAGCGTCTGGCCAGCGCCGCGTCCTTCTCGAAGTATTTTTTGTACTCGCTCCAGGTGGTGGCGGCGATGGTGCGCATCTCGCCCCGGGCCAGCGCCGGTTTGAGCAGATTGGCCCCGTCGCCGCTGCCCGCGGCATTGCCGGAACCGATGAGGGTATGCGCCTCGTCGATGAAAAGGATGGTGGGGACGGCCGCGGACTTGATCTCATCTATGACGCCCTTGAGGCGCTTCTCGAATTCGCCCTTGACGGACGCGCCGGCCTGGAGGCGTCCCATGTCCAGCCCCACAAGGCGCGTCCCCGCCAGCGCGTCCGGCACGTCGCCCTGCACGATCTTCAGGGCCAGCCCTTCCACCACGGCGGTCTTGCCCACGCCGGGATCGCCCACGAGGATGGGGTTGTTCTTGCGCCGCCGGGTGAGGATGTCGATCATCTGCCGGATCTGCGGCCCGCGGGCAAAGACGGGATCGATGCGCCGCCGCCGCGCCTCCTCCGTGAAATCCGTGGCGTATCTCTGCAGGAAGCTTTCGCCGCGTGCGGGGCGGGGCGCGTCCTGCCGGGCGGTCTCGCCCGCGCCCGTCATGAGACGTTTCAGGGCATCGGGGGAGATGTTGCCCAGCTCCCGGAAAAAGCGCATGGCACTGTAGCGCGCGGGGTTGGACAGCAGCGTCAGCACGAGGGTGAGGACGCCGACCTCCTCCCGTCCCAGTTCCAGACTGGCCAGCAGATAGGCCTCCTGGAGGAACTCCACCAGCAGCGGCGAGAAGACCGGAGCGGCGCGTCCGGCTTTTTCCGGGGGACGCCTGTTGAGCAGGGCGCGCAGATCGTCGAGCGAAAGGGAGAACTGGACGGCGAGATCCTGCATCTCCCGCGTCTCGAGCAGTTTTTCCAGATAATCCTCTATGCTGATCTCATGCCCGCCGCGGCTGACGCACATGGCGGCGGCGCCTTCCAGAGCGTCCCGGCAGGTGGTGTCGAGGGCCGCGATCAACGCGGTAAGGTTCATATTCATCATACGCACTCCTGATGTCCCGGTTCCAGGATGACCACGCCCTCTCCGCCGTCTCCCAGCCAGGTGGACCAGCCGAGCTTGGTCTCCGAGGCGTCACCGATGACGAGCGGGCGTATCTCTTCCGGACGCAGGCGCAGTTCGACGTCGAACTGGAGCCGGGAGCGAAGCACCATTTTCACCAGCATGGCCAGTTCGACAAAGATGGTCTGGTCGGGCAAAAAGGCATTGAACCGCCGCCATGACAGGTCAGCGAGGAGGATGCGGAATTTGCCCGTCTGGTCCGGGACGTGCTCACCGATGAGGCAGTCCCTTTCCAGATGGCAGTTGGCGACGCCGAGACGGCAGAGCTGGTCCTCGGGGATGTCCACGATGCGGCGTATGCATTGCACGACATGCACCGCCGCATGGGCGAAATAGTGCCGCAGGATGCTTTCCAGCGAGCCGGCCGCGTCGCTTTTGAAGGCGATGAGCCCCATGTAGGCCAGCAGCCGGGACCAGTTCAGCCCCTCGTTCTCGCGGAGCTGCTCGTAACCCATGCCGATGAAGCCGAGGAAGCGGCGGGAAAGCGCATCCTCCGCGCCTTCCCGATATTGCAGATAGTAGCGGTACTTCCGCCATGCCCCGTAGAGGATGTCCACGAATTCATGATTGAAGAGATCGAAAAAATCCCGCAGCGCGTCGGGGTCGTCCTGATGCTGGGCCACATGCTCTGTGAAGTAGACCGGCAGCGGCGAGCCGGCGCCATGCAGGCCCATGAGATTGAGCACCAGCAGCGCCCGCGTCCTTTCTCCCTCGCCGCTGAAAGTCAGGCTCTCCATGTCGCCGGGGGGGAAGGACAGGTTGGGATTGACGCGGAAGCGCAAGGCCTTTTCCGGCGCGCTCACGCCCTGCCCGGCCAGATAGCGGCGGACGATGTTGACGGCCTGCGCGAAGGCGAAGCTGCCCGGAGACTCTTCGAGCCTGCTGTAGACGGCGGTCTTTTGCTTCCGCGACGGAGCGGAGCGGTGGACCGTCGGCGTCATCATAGCGTCTGTTTGCCCAGTCGAGGCGGCCATATGTACCGTTCTCCGCTTTTTTCCTCGCGCACGATGAGCTGATGGAAGCTGTTCACCGTGGCGTACAGCGCCAGGAATTCGTTGAGTGCCGAGGCAAAGAGGAACATGTCGCCCTCGCAGGAGAAGCTGCGCTGGCGGAGCGTCAGTTCCGTCACCGCTCCGCGCAGGGGGAGCCCCTCGTGGATGCGGTCCGTCTCCTTCAGGCGGATGGCGGTCATGCCGTCCAGTATCCTTTCCTGTACGCGCGCCCGCCGACTGTCGTGCAGGGCGCGGAAATCGTAGGTCGCCACGATGCCGCGCAGCGCGTTGACGTTGGTGAGCGGCAGATAGTTGAGCGACATGTTGGACAGGAGCCGCCACAGGGTGTCGCCTTCCAGAGGCGGAGCGAAAGGAGGCGTCACGGGGATGATGTTCCGGAAGGGTATGGCGGTGTCGCCGGTATCCGTGGAACGGCAGATGTCGCCCACGCCCAGCTGCAGGGGCAGCATACGGTTGGTGCACATGAGGTCCATGGATATGGTGGCGCTCTGCGGCAGTTCCCCGTCGTCCTCCGCGACGAGGGAGATGTAGGTATCCACGCTCTCGTCCGTGGCCGAAGGCTGGACGCGCAGCCGGTAGTAGGCCGCCATGCCGCCGCCCCGTTTATGCTCGAAGGACTCAAAGGGCTGGTATTCCCTGTGCTGCTTGCCCGCCGTGTCCCAGCTCTCGACATGGGTGACGCTGTGGACGGCGTAGTGATAGGGATACCGGGGGTCGGGCATGATGCGGTATTCCGTCTGGCGGTGGTCCCAGGTCAGCGGCGAGGCGGAGCGGGGGAAGAGATTGACCACGGGGGTGCAGAACAGGCGGATGTTGTCCTTTGAATAGGACTCGAAGTTCGGGGGGAGCTCTTCCAGCACGCAGTGGAGGGAGAACTCCCGGCAGCCTTCGACCTGGCTCAGGCGTTCCTTGTCGAAGCTGTCCCCGAGGTCGATGTCGAGAAAATGGAATTTTTCCGGGAAGCAGAAGTATTCCTGGAGGATGCGGTAACCGGCAAAGGAGTTCGGCGGATAGGGGTAGACGAATTCGTCATGCCCGAAGCCGACCGGCCGCACCGCCGAGTCCAGTTCCGCGAGGCGAACGTCCTTCCGCGCCGCGTCGGCGGCATGGACACGCAGGCGGCGGAGCTTGCGGAGCAGGAGATAGTAGAGCGTATGGACGATGGTGGTCTCCCCCGTCAGGAAGAGACGGAGGTGGCGCGGGGCTATCTGGTCGAGGGTGGCCTCCTCGCAGCGGAAGCGCAGCACCATGACGGCTTCCCCGTCCCGGGTGGCGAAGGAGAGTTCCGCCAGTTCCAGCGGCAGGACCTCCGTATCGTAGGCGGTCTGGAAGGTGCACGGCGTGCCCGCCACAGGTTCCGACTGCACCATGGAGGCCCTGGGGATGAAGGCGCTCTTGGTGAGGCCCTTGGGCGGCGTGAACTGGATGACGCTGCAGGCGGGCAGCGGGCGCAGATAGTTGGGCCAGAGCAGATTGAACAGGGCGTGGGTGATCTCCGGCAGTTCGTCGTCCAGCTTTTCCCGCAGGCGTCCGGTAAGGAAGGCGACGCCTTCGAGGATGCGCTCCACGTCCGGGTCCTTGCCGGGCGTATTGAAAAAGGGCGCAAGGGAGGGATTGTTCTCCGCAAATTCCCGTCCCAGGACCCGCAGGGCGATCAGCTCCTTTTCGTAGTAGCGGTTGATGCTCATGCCCTGCTCCGGTATTTGCCCTCATCCACGGACACGGTCCATGTCCAGGGGTCCAGACGACCGTCATGCCGCACCTTTTCCGCCTGTATGGAGAAAAGGAGCGTGAAGGGCGAATCTTCGCGCATGGGCAGGCTGGCGACCTGCGGATCGCGGAGCCTCGGCTCGTAGAGGATGATCTGCCGTTCTATGGCCGAACTCAGCATACTTTGCAGCTCGCTGCGCGACAGGGTCAGATCGTTGAGGTCGGGGAGCCCGTAATCGGGCAGAGCCTGGACGGCGCCCTGCCGTGTCCCGAGCACGCGGGACAGGTTATGGCGGATGGATTCATCCTCGCTCATGGTCATGGCGGACCGTCCCTGGGTCAGCTTTTCAAACAGGCTCCCCGACATGGCTATTCCTTCTCCAGCTTGCCCACGAGGGAAAGGGTGAAATAGGCCCCCATGTACTTGAAGTGCGGGCGCACGCTCAGGGAGACGCGATACCAGCCCGGATCCCCTTCCACGTCGGAGACAACGATCCGCGCATCACGCAGCGGACGGCGGCTGCGGGTATCCGAGCTGGGGTTCTCCTGGTCAGCGACATACTGTCTGATCCAGGTGTTCAGTTCCCTTTCCAGATCCGAACGTTCCTTCCACGAACCGATGTTCTCTCGCTGCAGGACCTTGATGTAGTGCGCCAGCCGGGAGATGATGAACAGATACGGCAGCTGGGTCCCCAGACGGTAATTGAGCTCGGCGTTCCTGCCTTCTTCGGAGATGCCGAAGTATTTCGGCTTCTGGCAGGAGTTTGCGGAGAAGAAGGCCGCGTTGTCCGAGCCCTTGCGCATGGTCAGGGCGATGAAGCCCTGTTCGGCCAGCTCATATTCGCGACGGTCGGAGATAAGGACCTCGGTGGGGATCTTCATCTCGATGTCGCCCAGGCTCTCGTAGAGATGCACGGGCAGATCCTCGACGGCCCCGCCGGACCGGGGGCCTATGATGTTGGCGCACCAGCGGTATTTGGCGAAACTGTCGGTGAGGCGGGAAGCGAAGGCAAAGGCCGTATTGCCCCACAGGAAATTGGCGTGGTTGTCGTCCACGGTCTCCTTGTAGACGAAGGCCCGGACCGGGTTCTCTTCCGGGTCGTAGGGCTGGCGGAGCAGGAAGCGGGGCACGGTCAGGCCCACATAGCGGGAGTCCTCCGACTCGCGGAAGGCGTTCCACTTGGTATAGGCGGGGCTGGTGAAGATATCCTGCAGGTCCTTGAGCACGGGCAGCCGCTGGAAGGAACCGTCCGTCAGGCCGAAGAAGGAGGGCGCGGCGGCCGCGATGAAGGGCGCATGAGCCATGGTCGCCACGCTGGCCACGCTCTGGAGCAGGCGCATGTCCATGGCGGTGGGCGTGAAGTAGTAATTGCCGATGATGGCCCCCACGGGATGCCCGCCGAACTGGCCGTATTCCGCCGTGTATATCTGCTTGTAGAGGCTGGACTGGGAGATCTCCGGGGAGTCGATGAAGTCGTCCAGGAGCTCTTCCTTGGTGATGTTGAGCATCTCCACCGTGATGTTTTCCCGGAAATCCGTGCGGTCCACCAGCAGCTTGAGGCCGCGCCAGGCGGATTCCATCTCCTGGAACGCCTTGTCGTGCAGCACTTCGTCCATCTGGGCGGACAGCCGCCGGTCGATCTCCGCGATCATCTGGTCCACGGCGACCTTGCGGACCTTTTCCCCCGCGTGGACAGGTTTCAGCATCTCCTCGATAAAGGCGCTGATGCCCAGCCGTGCGGCCTCGTATCCTTCATCCTCCGGGGTCAGGGAGGTCTGGCTGATGATGGAATCAAGCAGCGAAGACCCGGTGGACTGCCCCGTATGCTCTTGCAGTTGACTCATGCGCTATGCTCCTTGGCGGCGGTATCCGCTACTTGTCGTTATCGTCGGAGGGGGCGTCCCCGTCCTCGGCCCGCGCGTCGGGGGCGGGCTTCCGCGAGGACGGCTTGCCGGGAGCGGACGTGAGGATATCCGTCAGTTCCTTGTCGGAGATGTTCAGTTCCTCCATGATCTGGCGGCGCTGGCGCTCGTCGTGGAGGACCTCCTCCAGCGCGGCGCGGAACGCGGGCACGTTGCCGAGCGGCCCCTTGAGCGAGATCAGCGCGTCCCGCAGCTTGAGCAGGTTGTTCATCTCGGGGATCTGGCGGGCGACGCCTTCCGGCTCAAAGTCGCGCAGGCTCTGGAAGGAGAGGTTGACCGGCAGATCGCCCGGATCCTCGCTGTCCGTCAGCCGGTTGCGCACCGAGAGCTGTACCGTCAGGTTCTGCTTGGCCATCACGTCCGCGAAATTGTTCTTGTTGACGCTTACGGGCTTTCTGTCGATAAGCGGCCTGCTGTCGTAGCGCTGCAGGAAGTCGCCCACGACCATGACCTTGAGCGGCAGCTCTATCTCTTCCTGCGCGCCTCCGGTGGCGGGACGGAATGTCACGTTGATCCGCTCCTTGGGAGCAAGAGACGATTCTTTGGCCATTGATTCCTCCGTGTCGATTATTCAAACAGTTTGATCGCCGTATCCGCCTGGAGAGAGTAGAGACGGCGGCGCAGGGCGTCCTTGCCCTTGTCCGCGCCGCTCTGTATGAGCAGGGCGAGGATGCGCGCGCCGAGCTCCGGCTCCCAGTCCAGCATGTCCCACTGCTCCAGACGGGTGTACAGTTCGAGCAACAGCTCCTTGCCCGCTCTGGGCCTGCCCGCGCGCAGGCAGTAGCGCGCCAGCAGGATGCCGTGCAGGACGGCCTGCCGGTTCTTGCCGGAAACGCCGGGACCGAGCGAGGCCAGGCCGCGCTCGAAATTCTGTTCTTCCGCGATGGCGACAGCCTGACTGAGCAGTCTATCCTCCCGCAGCGCCAGCTCTTCATCCGCGGGCTGCGTGGAGACCTTCTTTTCTTCCTCGGTAGGTATCTTGTTGCGCAGGGTCTCCAGCCATTGCACCGTGGCGGGAGAGGCGAAGGGCGTACCGTCATGGAACTTGTAGCCGAGCAGCTCCGGGTAGCGTTGCAGGAAACAGCGCAGTATCTGGCAGACGATGTCCCGCGCGTCATGGATGCCCAGCGCCTCGAGACACTGCACCACGAGGTGGTGTCCGTCGAACCAGAAGGGGGCCTTGCTCATGGTGCGTTCCAGCTGCGGCAGGACGCTCTCGTATTGTTTGCTGTTCACCGCCGAACTGTAGGCAAGGGCCTTGTCCTGCGGCAGCACCATGCGCAGCTGTGTGACCTTCTCCCCATTGGCGGGCGGCAGCTGGACGACCGTCGTCCACAGCGCCGTCCGGTGGAGCAGGTAGACGCGCCAGTCCCGGATATCCAGACTGAGGTAGTGCATACCGAGCTGCTGGGTCTGCTCGATGGTGGCCCGGAGGAGCTGCGGCAGGATGGAGTCGGGCACGCGGCCGTCCCCGTCCAGATTGCTCACGACGCGGGCGCTCTCGGAGGGCAGCGTGGGCGCGGGCGCGGGCACGACCGGGGCGGCGGGCTTGGCGGGCGGCGCTTCCCGCTTGACGGGGATGGCGCGCAGGATGTTGCGGAATGAGGGCGCATTCTCCCCCATGTGGGCGTCCAGTTCGTCCTGCAGGGCCTGCAAGGCTTGCCTGAAAGCGTCGTACGCTTCCTGCTTTTCCACGGGGAAGGCCTTGGCGGGCATCAGGATCTCAAGCTTTGACGCCAGCCACAGAAAGGGTGCGGCCCGTCGCGCGGCGCGAGTCGCCGGAGGATACAGCTCGTCCCAGCAGGTCTGCAGGTAGTGGACGGCGATCTCCAGCGCGGCCGCCAGACCGGAAAGCCCGTTTTGTTCATAGACGGCGCGGCTGCCGTAGCAGAACACCCGGAGATCCTTGGTCCTCCCGGAGAGGAGGGCGGTCGCCATCTCAAGGACGAGGCCCCAGTCCGTGGAGGCATCCGGCTGGAGGGAGTCGTTCTTGCCGACCTCGTTTTGCAGGGCTTCAAATTCCGGATCGAAAACGAGGTCCTCGCTGCCGCAGCGAGTCCCATCCGGCAAGTCCTTTCTCCACTCCTCAAACCAGCGCATACGCTCCCCACAAGCATACAGTTCGTTTTGATTTAAATTATAATATATGAAAATCTATAAAATGACAAGGGGCGATAGGTCAAACGATAAAAAAGGCAAGAGCCGTTTTGACCGGCAGGGAGATGCCCGCCGCCAAACGGCCCGGAAGCGCGTACATCATGGGAGAGAAAGCGGGCGCGGAGAGAGGTTGCGAGAAGAGGAGAGAGACGGCGAACGCGGTGGGAAAAGCGATATCAGCGGGAAAAAGCAAAAGCGGGGCACGCTTCCGCGTACGCCCGCTCTGTAAAGGCTGCCTGCCGGTGGGGACTGGCGGAATGTATGGCCTCAGTTTGCCGTCTTCTTTTCGGCAGGAGCGGTCTTTTCCTTTGCCTGCGCGGCAAAGGCGTCGCGCATTTCCGCAAACATCGGTTTGGCCTTGGCGTACAGGGCGTCGTGGGCTTCCTTCCTGGCGAGCATGTCGGCCTTGATGCGCTCAAATTCCTGTTCCGCCTCGCGGATGGCTTCCTTGTATTCTTTCCGGGTCAGGCAGGCTTCTGGGAAACATTTGTTTTTGCCTTCCATCATGAGAGTAGCCAAATCATTATTATACATTAAAGCCGCTATGTCATCGAGCATTTTTGCCTGAATGTCTCCGTAGTATATGCTGGATTTGCAGCTGACATATTGTGGAACACTGACTTTTTCATTGGAAGTGCAAATTTTTTTCAGTGCCTTTGCGGCAGGTACAAGCCCAAGACGCAGACTTTTTGAGAGCATTTCAAAGCCCTTTTGGCTGTTATAGACCTTGGTTTCATGATTGAGATGCAGGATTCCGGCTGCAAAATTGGCTCGTGCAGAGCCATAGAAGGCTCCCGCACACACCCAATACCAAAACTCGGAATCATCTTCTGGTTCACCTGTTGCTGTGGATGGGTAGATCGGGAAGCCGGGATCCTTCGGCATCTGAAACGACGTGTCCGGATAGGGGCGTGAAAGAAACGCCAGAGCAAACATGGCTTCAGGATGCCCGAGCTTGGCCGCTTTGCGCAGAGCATCCGTCGCCATCTGCTGCAGCGTCGTTTTGGGGAGGCCATTCGTCCTGCCGCATTCAAACAGGGCCGCGCCGATGCGGAACCAGGCTTCCTTGTCGCCCAGCATACGCACGGCCCAGTCCTCCCAGAAAGCGGCGGGCGCACCGAAGATAGGAGGGCGCTTTTCCGCTTCGGCCAGCCGGCTCAGCGCGGCCAGTGCAAAAAGGGCATCCATATCGCCGTTCAGGGCCTGCTCACGCAGGGCCGCCGCTCCTTGTGCATCGCTCTCCCGATAGAGAAC
>NZ_CALVHE010000012.1 GCF_944327235.1 uncultured Desulfovibrio sp. | reverse complement strand
TTGTTGGTTTGTCTGCTAACTTCCAACTTACCGAATGAGGAAAGGGTGAACAACCTATCGGAACACAACACCTAGAGAGTCTGGCTGGCTTGCGGTCAGGCGACGCCTTCCCATGCTGCGAGGCTCTGCGTCTGGACAAGTAAGGTTTTTTGGAAGGGTGGGGATCGGGGAGGGGAACCTTTTGTCCACAAAAGGTTCCCCTCCCCGAAAAAAACGCAACGAAGGCTTATGCCTTACTGCGCGGGCTGGTGCTTGTCGCCGCTTTCGTGCTTCATGGCACCGGCGCGCAGCGACAGATAGAGCGGCTGCGCCGTGCCCTCGCCGGAAAAGATGGCCTCGCGCGGCGCGTCCAGCGCATGAGGCAGCACCTCGTCCACATGCTCCACAAAGATGATCTCCAGGTCCTTGAGCACCTCGTCCGGCACTTCCTTGAGATCCTTTTCATTGTCGCGAGGCATGATGACGCAGCGGATGCCGCTGCGCCGCGCGGCCAGCAACTTTTCCCGCAGGCCGCCGATGGGCAGCACGCGACCGCGCAGGGAGATCTCTCCGGTCATGGCCACGTCGTTACGCACGGCGATGCCGAGCAAGGCCGAAGTGATGGAGGTCGCCAGCGTGATGCCGGCCGACGGCCCGTCCTTGGGCGTGGCCCCTGCCGGCACATGCACATGGATGTCCACCTTGCGATGGAAACGCGGATCCAGCCCGAAGACCTCGGCCCGCGAACGCACATAGCTCAGGGCGGCGCGCGCCGACTCCTTCATGACATCGCCAAGCTGTCCGGTGGTCACCACCTGCCCGGAACCGCTCATGAGGCTGGTCTCCACCAGCAGGATCTCCCCGCCGCGCTGATTGTAGGCCAGACCGGCGCACACCCCCACCTGCGGCTCGCTTTCCCGCTCTTCGTGACGGTAACGCTTGACGCCCAGCATGGCGGGCAGACTCTGGCGGGAGATGGTCACGCACTTGTTCAGGTCGCCCTCTTCCACCAGTCGGATGGCCGTCTTGCGGCAAAGAGCGCCTATCTCACGCTCCAGATTGCGCACGCCCGCCTCGCGGGTATACGAGCGGATGATCTCCAGCAGCGCGTTCTCGGAAAGACGGATATTGTGCTCCTTGAGGCCGTGTTCCTCGATCTGTCGCGGCAGCAGGAAATTGCGGGCGATATGGCGCTTTTCCGTCTCCAGATAGCTGTTCAGCTCGATGATCTCCATACGGTCCAGCAGAGGGGCCGGGATGGAGTGCAGGGAGTTGGCCGTGGTGATGAAAAAGACCTTGGACAGGTCGTATTCCAGATCAAGGTAATGATCCATGAACGTGGCGTTCTGTTCCGGGTCCAGCACCTCCAGCAGCGCCGAGGCCGGATCGCCGCGATAGTCGGAACTCATCTTGTCGATCTCGTCCAGACAGAACAGCGGATTGTTGAACTTGACCCGCTTGAGGGACTGGATGATCTTGCCCGGCAAGGCCCCCACATAGGTACGGCGATGCCCGCGGATCTCTGCCTCGTCCCGCACGCCGCCCAGCGCCAGCCGCACATAGTCGCGCCCGGTAGCCTTGGCGACGGACTTGGCCAGCGAGGTCTTGCCTACGCCGGGCGGGCCCACGAGGCAGAGGATGGGGCCTTTCAGGCCGTTGGACAACTTCTGCACGGCCAGATATTCGAGGATGCGCTCCTTGGGCTTTTCCAGACCAAAATGGTCGCCGTCAAGGATGGCGCGGGCCTTCTCGATGTCGATATCGACTTCCTTGAGGTCGCACCACGGTAGATCCAGTATCCAGTCCACATAGTTGCGCACCACGGTATATTCCGCGGCGGAAGGAGGCATGGCACGCAGCTTCTTGACTTCGGAGAGGGCTTTTTCCCGCGCCTCCTCAGGCATGTTCCGCTCGCGCAGCTTCTGCTCCAGCTCGTCCATCTCGGCCTGCGGATCGTCGTCGCGGCCCATCTCCTTGTTGATGGCCTTGATCTGCTCGCTGAGGTAGTACTCGCGCTGGTTGCGCTCCATCTGCACCTTGACGCGGTTCTTGATGCGTTTTTCCATGCTGACGAGCGCCACCTCGCCCTGCAGCAGCTCATACACCTTTTCCAGCCGCTCGGTGACGTCCGTCAGCTCCAGCGCCTCCTGCTTGCGGCGATAGTCCACCTTGAGATGCGGCAACACGGCGTCCGCCAGCGCACCGGGATCGCGCTGGGCCAGGATGGCCAGTACGGCTTCCTGAGAGATCTTCTTGTTGCCCTTGGCATACTCTTCCAGCGACTCATGCACGGCCCGGACCAACGCCTCCCGCTCTTCGGGACGGCTTTCCGTCTCCGGCAGCTCCTCCACCTGCACGAGCGGGCAGGAAGCCGAATCCAGAAGGCTGCGCCAGACGGCCCGATTCATGCCTTCAAACAGCACCTTGATGGTGCCGTCCGGCAGGCGCAACATCTGCAACACCTTGCAGACGACTCCCACGGCATACAGATCGTCGCCGCCGGGGCGCTCCACCTCCGCTTCCTTCTGCGAGACCAGAAAGATATATTTGCCGTACTTCGCCTGCGCTTCCTCGATGGCCTTGATGGAAGCCTCCCGCCCCACGAAGAGCGGCATGATGGAGCGGGGGAACATCACCACTTCCCGCAGGGGCATGAACGGCAGGGTTTGCGCCGGGCCGACGCCGTACTGGAATGCGGACATAGATTATCCTCATGATCCCTCACGCTGCGGAAGGCTCCACGCCGTCCGCGCGTGTTCATCGCAACGGAAAAGCCACCGCGCCGGAGCCATGCTCACGCACGCCCCGGCGCAAAAGATGTCATACAGCCTGATCGTCCAGCGCGTCGGCAGGGAAATCGCCGTCATCCGCATACAGGAGGACGGGTTCCTTGCCTTTCTCGATGACGGCCTGATTGATGAGGCAGCCCTTGACGTTGGGCAGGGACGGCAGCTTGAACATGATGTCCAGCATGATGCGTTCCATCACGTTGCGCAGACCGCGTGCCCCCGTCTTGCGCTCGATAGCCTTGTGCGCGATGGCCTTGAGAGCATTGGTCGTGAAACGCAGCTGCACGTTGTCCAGCTCGAACAGCTTCTGATACTGCCGCACCAGCGCGTTTTTGGGCTCGGTGAGGATGCGTACCAGATCCGGCTCGTCCAGCTCGTCCACATGGGTGATGATGGGGATACGGCCCACGAATTCGGGGATGAGACCGAATTTCACCAGATCCTGCGGATGGATCTTTTCCAGCAGTTCCGAAAGCGGCATCCCCTTGCTGCTGCGCACATGCGCGCCGAAGCCCATGGCCCCGCCGCTCACGCGCGACTCCACGATCTTGTCGAGCCCCACAAAAGCCCCGCCCACGATGAACAGGATATTGCTCGTGTTCATGCGGATGAATTCCTGCTGGGGGTGCTTGCGGCCCCCCTTGGGCGGGATGTTGGCCTCGGTGCCTTCGATGATCTTGAGCAGGGCCTGCTGCACCCCTTCCCCGGATACGTCGCGAGTGATGGAAGGACCGTCGCTCTTGCGGGAGATCTTGTCGATCTCGTCGATATAGATGATGCCCTTGCTGGCCGCCTCCAGATCATAGTCGGCATTCTGCAGGAGCTGCACGAGGATGTTCTCCACGTCCTCGCCCACATAGCCCGCCTCGGTCAGCGTCGTGGCGTCCGCTATGGCGAAGGGCACGCGCAGCACCTTGGCCAGCGTCTTGGCCAGCAGGGTCTTGCCGCTACCGGAGGGGCCCACCAGCAGGATATTGCTTTTTTCCAGCTCGACGTCGTCGCCCAGAGCATCGGCGTAGAATACCCGCTTGTAGTGATTGTGGACAGCGACCGAAAGGATCTTCTTGGCGTCATGCTGCCCGATGACGTACTCGTCAAGGCGTTCCTTGATCTCCTGCGGCGAGAGCAGACGCTCCGGCGAATCGTCATGCTGCAGCCTGTCGCGGGCGATGAGCTCCCCGCAGGCCTTGATGCACTGATCGCAGATGCAGGCATGTTCCTGCGTGATCATGTTGCTGACTTCACTTTCGGGGCGGCCGCAGAAAGAGCAGCGCAGCTCCTGCCTCGTATCGGACGACGTGGTGTCGGACATGGCTAGTTCTTTTCCTCCAGATCGCGGCGGGAGACCAGCACGCGGTCGATGATGCCCAGCTCGAGCGCCTCCTCGGGCGTGAGGAACTTGTCGCGCTCCGTGGCGCTGACGATGGTTTCATAACTCTGGCCGGAATGCTCGGCCAGCAGTCTGTTGAGGCGTTCCTTGATGCGCAGGATCTCGCGGGCATGGATCTCGATATCCGTAGCCTGCCCCTGATAGCCGCCCAGCGGCTGATGGATCATGATCTGGCTGTTGGGCAGCGCGAAGCGCATCCCCGGCTTGCCGGCGGACAGCAGGAAGGCCCCCATGCTGGCGGCCCGCCCCATGCACACCGTGGTCACGGGCGAGGTGATGTACCGCATGGTATCGTAGATGGCGAGCCCCGCCGTCACGGAGCCGCCCGGCGAATTGATGTAGAGGTTGATCTCCTGCTCAGGGTCCTGCGACTCCAGGAAAAGCAGCTGCGCGCAGATCAGCGAAGCCACGGCATCTGTCACCTCGCTGCTCAAGAGGACGATGCGGTCCTTGAGCAGACGGGAATAAATGTCGTAGGAGCGCTCTCCCCTACCCGTGTTTTCGATGACAAAGGGAATTTGATAGGCCTGCATGAAACTTCCTCGCTCGTGGGAAAGTAGTGTCCGCCGGATACCGGGGCCGCTCCGCCGGAAGGCTGAAAACTCCGACAACGCCGCACCTTGCGGTGCGACGTTGTCTATACCGGTGCGGCACTGACGCCTAGTCGGCGGTCCGGGCCGTATCTTTCTTGACGGGGGTGATCTCCTTCATGGGCTCCACTTCCTTGACCGTCGCCTTGGCAAAGGCGGCATCCATGGCCTTGTCGGCCAGCAGGCGGTCGCGCATGGTGTGGATCATGCCGGTGCGTTCATAGGCTTCCCGGACCTTGCGGTAATCTTCGCCAGTCTGGATGCAGATGCGGTACAGCTGGTTGTCCAGCTCGCCCTGCGTGACGCTCAGACCTTCCTTGCGGGCGATGGAGAGCAGGAGCACCTGGATGCGCGTCAGCTCCTCGGCCTGCTTGTACATGTCCTTGCGGAGTTCGTCTTCGGTCTTGCCCAGATCGGCAAGCTTCCTGCCCTGCTGCTCGAGGCGGGCCGCCGTCTCAGCGATGAGCGTACGGATCTGCATGTCGAGCAGGCTTTCCGGCAGCGGGAATTCCAGACCGGACAGCATCTTGTCCAGCATCTTTTTCTGCGCGGCGCTGCGCACGGCGTTCTCACGGCTGTGGGCATAGCTGTCGCGGATGCTCGCGCGCAGCTTCTCCATGCTTTCCGCACCCACCTGCTTGGCGAGTTCGTCATTGGCTTCGGGCAGCTTGCGCTGCTTGATGGCGTGGACAGTCACCCGGATCTTCAGGGTCTTGCCGGCAAGATTCTCCGCCGGGAAGTTGGCCGGGAACGCGATATCGCCTTCGCCGGTCTGACCGGTCTTCACGGTCTTGACCAACTTTTCAAAATCTTCGAGCGCCTGCCCTTCGCCCAACGGAAGGTCGAAATTCTCGGTCTTGAGATCGTCGACCGGCTTGCCGTCCTCAAAAGCTTCAAAACTGATGCGGGCCACCTGGCCGTCCACGGCGGGACCGTCGCCTTCAGCGTCCAGCAGTTCGGCCCTGTCGCGGCGGATACGTTCGATGACGGCATCCACTTCCTCATCCGTCACGACGGCCTTTTCCTTCTCCACTTCCATACCTTCATAGACCGGAAGCTCGAAGGCGGGCAGCACTTCAAATTCGACGCTGAAGCTGAGTCCCTTGCCGCGTGTCAGCGCGCCGCCATCGTCGGCAAACTGGATGCCGGAGACCGGTTCCAGCGCGGCCTTGGCCAGCGCTTCACCGACCTTGGCATTGACCAGCGCCTGATGCGCCTCCTGATAGATATGATCGTGGAAGCGCTTTTCCACCACCGAAGCCGGCACCTTGCCCTTGCGGAAACCGTCGATCTGCACGGATTTGCGGTAGTAGGCCACGGAACGCGCTATGGCGTCATCCACGTCACTGGCTTCGGCGACAATGCTGATTTTCCTTTTTACCGGGGAAAGTTCTTCAATGGTGTATTCCACAGGGCGCTCCTTGGGCGATTTTTTCTCCCGTCTGCCACGCTCGCTGCGATCCCGCAGGTCTTGACGGCTTTCTGCAGAGGGAACCGTCTCTGCTACCACAAAGAGCAGGGCAACACAAGCCCACCGGGTAACGGCTCCCGGCGCGGCCTGCGACGCTCGTCGGAACCGCAGGACAAAGCGCGTCGTTCCCTTTCGTTACAAGGGAGGAGAGCCTTTCAGCAATAGCGTCCAGGCGTGGGAATCGGCGGAAAAGGATGGGGGACCGCTGTCGCTTACGAAGTGGACCGGCAGCTGATCTATGAAACAGAGGCAGCACACCAGCCGTGCGGACCGGAGTCTGGCGAAAAGCTTCTGAGGGGGTGGTATGAGGCAAGCGAGATTGCGGCCTCATGCGGCTGGTGCGAGAGGGGGGAATTGAACCCCCACGGATGAACCGCTGGATTCTAAGTCCAGTGCGTCTACCAGTTCCGCCACTCTCGCCCGCCCAAGACCTCTAGCACAGAGAACGCACGCTCGCAAGATTCTCAGCGCAGCAGCAACCCAGGCTGTACGTCGGCTGTCGGCAGGACTTCCCCGATGCAGGCTGCGAGATCGCCCGCAGCCAGCAATTCATCGCTTACCGCATCAAGCTGGTCAGCCGATACCGCCAGCACGAGCCCTCCCGAAGTCTGCGCGTCGAACAGCAGACTTTCGAGCGCCTCGTCCAGCTGCTGGGCGCATTCAGTATACGGTGCGCAGTACAGGCGGTTAGCGTGGCTCCCCGAAGGTATGAAGCCCAGCCGTGCATATTCGAGCGCCCTCGGCATGAGAGGGACGCTTTCCACGTCTATGGCGACCCGCACAGCCGACGCGCGGGCCATTTCCAAAAGATGCCCACCAAGACCAAAGCCGGTGATGTCCGTTGCGGCCGTCAGTCGGCGTGAGGCGATGATGCCCCCCCCCGTCTTGTTCAATTTTCCACACCAGTGAGAAAGTTGTGCTTCAGCCTCCTCCCAACCATCCCAAAGCGCTTTGACCGCTGTGGATAGAACTCCTGTGCCGATAGGCTTGGTCAAAAGAAGCTTCTGGCCGGGTCGCAACCCCGAGTTGACGGCAATATGCTCAGGGTCGATGAGTCCGCTCACGGCCAGACCAAACTTGAGTTCGTCGTCCTGCACCGAGTGCCCGCCAGCCAACACGGCTCCTGCCTCAATGATCGCATCAAGACCGCCCCGCAGGATGCTGGCCAGGATCTCTTCGGCGTCATCTTGCAGCAAGTAGGCAGGAAAACAGCAGATGTTCATTGCCGACCACGGCTCGCCGCCCACGGCGTAGACGTCGGAAAGCGCATTGGCCGCTGCTATCCGCCCGAATGCGTACGGGTCATTGACCACAGGCGCCAGGACATCCACCGTCTGCACCAGTGCACGCCCCGGGGGCAACCGCAGCACGACCGCGTCTTCATTGCGGGCCCGTCCGGCAAGCACACGCGATTCGAGATCGGGAGGCATGGCGGTCATCAGCCCGCAAAGGATACGCTCCAGAGCCTCTGGAGCCACTTTGGCTGCTCAGCCGGCGGCCTTGGCCTTGTCCAAAAGACGCATGATACCACCTGTAATAAAAAAAGGGGCCAAAAGGCCCCTTGAAGATACTCAGTTTTCCAACCGTCTAGGCATTGGCGGCAGCAGCTTCAGGAGCGGCCGCAGCTTCTTCGAGACGGGTCAGTTCAATGATCGCCATGGGGGCATTATCGCCCTTGCGGGGCATGGCCAGCTTCATGATACGGGTATAGCCGCCGGGGACACCGGCAAACTTGGGCCCGATCTCATCAAACAGGCGCTTGACAAGCGCATAGTCACACAGCACGCGGTAAGCCTGACGGCGAGCATGCATGTCGTTACGCTTGGCAAGGGTGATCAGAGGTTCCACCACGCCGCGCAGTTCCTTGGCCTTCATCTCCGTGGTGCGGATACGGCCATGAATAAGAAGCGCCTTGGCGAGATTGTGGAGCAGAGCCTTGCGATGCGACGGCGTGCGCGAAAGTTTTCTGCCGGAGTTGCTATGCCTCATTTTGCTGCTTCCTTTTCCATTCCTGGTATTTCTTCTCGAAACCGTCGACGCGCATACCGAAGTCAAGGCCCATATCGAGCAGCACGCTCTTGATCTCGTCAAGAGATTTGCGCCCGAAGTTCTTGGTCTTGAGCATATCGGACTCGCTGCGCTGCACCAGCTCACCGACAAGAGAGATGTTGGCACTGCGCAGGCAGTTGGTCGCACGCACGGAAAGTTCGAGATCATCAATGTTTTTGAAGAGATGCTCATTCAGCTCACCGCTGTCGGTGCTGCCTGAATGGCAATCGCCGGAAATCCGCTCATCAAAGTTGATGAAAACGGAGATCTGATCCTTGATGATCTTGGCGCTGTAGGCAATGGCATCTTCAGGCGTGAGAGAGCCATCCGTCCAAACTTCAAGGATGAGCCGGTCATAGTTGGTCATCTGACCAACGCGAGCCTGCTCCACCGTATAGGCAACCTTGCGCACCGGCGAAAAACTCGAATCCAACTTGATCAGGCCGATCTCGTCGGCAAGGCCCTCGTGCATGTCGGCAGGGACATAGCCCTTGCCCATACGCACTTCGAGCTCCATCTCAAGCGTGATGTCCTCGGTCAGGGTGGCAATGTGCTGTTCGGGATTCAGCACGGTAACGTGCTGGTTCTCCTGAATGTCGGCGGCTGTCACCGCGCCCTTGCGATCCACCCGGAGCGTGAGGCGCTGCGGTTCGTCGGTATCCATGCGCAGGCGTACCTGCTTGAGGTTGAGCACAAGATCCGTCACATCCTCAAGCACGCCGTGGATGGTCGTGAACTCGTGCTGTACTCCGGAAATCTTCGCAGAGACAAAGGCCGCTCCCTGAAGAGAAGCCAGGAGCACACGACGCATGGCGTTGCCGATGGTAGTGCCGTATCCGCGCTCCAGCGGCTCGCACACGAACTTGCCGTGGGAGCTGCTGGCCGTCTCATCCTCGCGCACGATCTGATCAGGCTTGACCAGTTCGTTCCAGTTACGCGAATTGATGAGGCGTTCGCCCTGTTTGTTAAGCATGGCTCACCCGCCTTATTTCGAGTAAAGTTCGACGATCAGCTGTTCGTTGACCGGGAACTGGATGTCATCACGCTGCGGCAGGGCTTTCACCGTACCCTTGAACGCGGCGCCGTCGGCTTCCAGCCAGCTGGGGCACCCGCGACGCGCCAGCACTTCCTGCGCTTCAGCGATCACGGGGATCTTGCGGTTCTTTTCGGGAACTTCAACCGTATCACCCACGCGGACCTGCAGCGAGGGGATGTTCACCTTGCGGCCGTTCAGCGTGAAGATGCCGTGACGAACGAGTTGGCGGGCCTGGTTGCGGGAATTGGCAAAGCCCATACGGTAGACGACATTGTCAAGACGACGCTCGAGGATGACCAGCAGGTTGGTACCGGTCACGCCCTTCTGCATTTCCGCCTTCTCAAAGTAGCCGCGGAACTGGCGTTCCAGAATGCCGTAGGTACGACGGGTCTTCTGCTTCTCGCGCAGCTGCACCGCGTATTCGCTCACTTTCTTGCGAGCGCGGCCATGCTGACCAGGCGCATAGGGACGACGATCCTGAGCACATTTATCAGTGAAGCAGCGGTCACCCTTGAGGAACAGCTTGCAGCCCTCACGGCGACAGATGCGACATTTGGCTTCGGTATATTTGGCCATGAATCAATCCTCTTGTAGCTGAAGCGTTCCGCAACTAGACGCGACGGCGCTTGGGCGGCCGGCATCCGTTATGCGGGATGGGCGTCACGTCACGAATGAAAGCCACACGGAAACCGACTGCGGCAATGGCGCGCATGGCGGCTTCACGACCGGAACCGGGGCCCTTCACATACACGCCGACGGTGCGCATACCGTTTTCCTGAGCCTTGCGGGCCGCGGTTTCGGCTGCCACCTGAGCGGCGAAGGGCGTGGACTTACGCGACCCCTTGAAGCCGCTCTGGCCGGAAGAAGCCCAGCTCACAGCGTTGCCGCGGGTGTCGGTAAACGTAATGATGGTATTATTGAAAGAAGCCTGGATGTGAGCGATGCCCACAGGAATGTTCTTCTTTTCCCTTTTCTTGACCGCTTTCTTGGGTCTGGCCATGACTACTATCCCTCAATCTCGTTTGCGCGAATCAATGTTACTTTTTCTTGCCCACAGCGCCGCGACGGGGCCCCTTGCGGGTACGGGCGTTGGTGTGGGTACGCTGACCGTGCACGGGCAGACCGCGACGATGACGAAGTCCGCGGTAGCAGCCGATGTCCATGAGACGCTTGATATTGCTGGAAACTTCACGGCGGAGATCGCCTTCCACCTTGTAGTTCTGTTCGAGTTCCTTACGGATCTCGTTCACTTCATCGGCAGAAAGATCGTCGATATTGCGTTCCCAGTTGACACCCGTGGTGTCGAGGATCTTGAGGGCCGTCGTACGGCCGATGCCATAAATATAGGTGAGAGCAATGTCCACCCGTTTGCCGCGCGGCAAATCAACACCTGCAATTCTCGCCACAGTACGTCTCCTGCCTAGCCCTGGCGCTGCTTGTGCCGGGGGTTTTCGCAGATAACTCGAAGAACGCCCTTGCGCCGGATAACTTTGCACTTGGGGCATATTTTCTTGACGGAAGGTCTGACTTTCATAACTCGTCTCCAATTGGCGGCAAGGCCTTGCCTTGCATGCCCGAATTTACTTGCCGCAATCCCGGCCAGAAATCCGGGCCAGTGGGCTGCTCCTCCCCCGGTTGGGGCGGCAGGAACAGAAACCTTTATCCATCTTTCGTTCGACTGTCAACTACCAATGGTCTGCCGGTTGAGTCCGCGATCCGATATGCTCAGGATGCGCGGGCCGTCATGGGTTATGGCGACGCTGTGCTCGAAGTGAGCGGCCCACTTGCCATCCCGCGTCACGGCAGTCCATTTATCTTCCAGAATGTCCACTTCATATGTGCCGATGGTCACCATGGGTTCGATGGCGATCACCATGCCGTTCTGCAGGGTAAGTCCCCGCATCCCGGGCTTGAAGTTGGGCACTTCCGGTTTTTCGTGCATCTTGGCGCCGACCCCGTGGCCGACGAAACGACGCACGACATTGAAACCGGCTGCCTCCACATAGGCCTGAACGGCAGCGCCGATGGCATAGACATCATTGCCTGCCCTGGCCTGCTCGATACCGACGTAGAGACTTTCTTCAGTCACCTGCATGAGACGGTGCGCTTCCGGGCTCACCTGACCTACGGGGAACGTCCGTGCGGCGTCACCCACGAACCCCTCATACACCACACCCATATCCACGCTCACAATATCGCCTTCCTCAAGCAGCCGCGGGGAAGGAAAACCGTGAACAACCTGCTCATTGACGGAACAGCAGGTGGCATAGGGGTAGCCGCAGTAACCGAGAAATGCCGGTTTCACCTTGTAGCTCGCGCACATATCGCGCGCGATCTCTTCAAAGCGCATGGTCGGCACCCCGGGGACCACAGCGTCCCCGATGGCGTCAAGAATATTGGCAACCATGCGGTTCGCCTCCCGAAGGCAGGCGATTTCACGGTCATTCTTGATAAATGCGCCCTGGTATTTTTTCATGTACGTATCCTTGGGCCTAGAGCCTGCCGGTCTTGCGTGCCTTGTTCATGAGTCCCTGATATTGCGTGGAAATCACGTGCGACTCGATCTGATTCATGAAGTCCATCGCCACACCCACAAGGATGAGCAGGCTCGTGCCGCCGAAATAGAACGGCACGTTGAACCAGCTGTACATGAGCATGGGCAGAACCGATACGATGGAAATGTACACGCCGCCCGAAAGGGTGAGGCGGGACAGGACCGTATCGATGTACTCCTGCGTCTTCTCGCCGGGACGAATGCCGGGGATGAAGCCGCCGTTCTTCTTGAGGTTCTCGGCCATGTCCTTGGGATCGAAGATGATGGCCGTGTAGAAGTAGCAGAAGAAGAAGATCAGGGCCACATAGATGACATTGTACATTATCGTATGCGGCGCAAAGAAGTCAGCGACACGCTTGACGTATTCATTGGTGGCAAACTGACCGACCGTAGCCGGGAACAGGAGCAGGGACGAGGCGAAGATGGGCGGGATCACCCCGGCCGTGTTCAAACGCAACGGCAAGTGTGTGTTCTGTCCGCCGAACATCTTGCGCCCGATCTGGCGCTTGGCATAGCTCACCGGTATGCGCCGCTGCGCACGCTCGATGAAGACGATGGCCGTCAGCACGACCGCCATGAGCAGCAGGACGGAAACCGCCACGAAAATGGACATGCTTCCCGAACTGATCAGCTCGACGGACTGCATGATGCCGCGAGGGATGCCCACGACGATACCGCAGAAGATGATGAGCGAGATACCGTTGCCGATGCCGCGTTCCGTGATCTGTTCGCCAAACCACATCACCAGCATGGAGCCGGTCGTGAAGGTCACCATCGTCATCATGCGGAACTGCCAGCCCGGATCCAACACGATGGACGCGCCGGACGGGCTGCGCATGGCCTCAAGCCCCACGGAAATGCCCAAACCCTGCACGAGGGTGATGAGTACCGTGAGGTAGCGGGTATATTGCGTGATCTTTCGCCGTCCGGCCTGGCCTTCCTCCTTGGCCATACGCTTGATGTCAGGGCTGACCACCTGCAGGAGCTGCATGATGATCGACGCCGAGATGTACGGCATGACGCCAAGGGCAAAGACCGACACGTTGGACAGCGCACCGCCCGAAAACATGTCGAACATGCCGAAAAGCGTGCCCTGCATACTGTCGATGTAGGCCTTGAGGGCTTCGGTGTTCACGCCCGGCACCGGCACGTGAACGCCGATGCGGTAGCAACACAGAAGCAGGAACGTCCAGCCAAGACGTTTGACGAGCGAACGCTGCCCGTCCATGTTGTTCACGGTTCCAGATGCCATGCAATACTCGTTCTTTTTGCTCCCGGAGTGTGAATGCGCCCGCCATTGCCCTCTCCGGGCAATGGCGCGGCGCGTACTCGCGGTCGGACGTGTTTACTTAGTTATTCGCGGAAGCCGCTTCCAGTTCGATCACTTCGCCGCCGGCGTTGCGGATCTTTTCCGCGGCAGCCTGGCTGAACTTGTGCGCCTGCACCTTGACGGCCACGCTGACTTCGCCGCGGGAGAGCACCTTCACAGGAGCACCCATGCGGGCGAGGCCGCGAGCGTAGATGTCGTCAAGCGTGATCGCGCCCCTGCCGGCAAAGGCTTCCAGCAGACGGTCAAGATTGACGACGTCGTAGGTCACCTTGAACAGGAAGTTCTTGAAGCCGTGCTTGGGCAGACGGCGCTGCAAGGGCATCTGACCGCCTTCGAAGCCGGGACGCACACCGCCGCCGGCGCGGGCATTCTGGCCCTTGTGGCCCTTGCCCGAGGTGCAGCCAAGGCCGGAACCGGCGCCACGGCCCACACGACGGCGGGTTTTGCGCTCTTCCGGGAAGGGAAAGAGATTGTGCAACTGCATGATCTATACTCCTCCGGTTCCGTGACTACTCGACCACGGCTACCAGGTGCGAAACTTTGGCAATGATGCCCCGGATGGCCGGGGTGTCCTGGAACGTCCTGACCTTTTCGCGACGCTTGAGGCCAAGGGAGTCCAACAGCTTGCGCTGCGCAGGGGTGCTGCCGATGCGCGAACGCACGAGTTTGACCTTGATTTCCGCCATGACTACTTCCTCGGGGCTTCCAGCTTCTTGCCGCGCAGCTCGGAGACTTCGTCAGCGCTCCGCAGGGAGACGAGGCCCTGCATGGTCGCACGCAGCACGTTGTGGGGATTGTTGGTGCCGATGGCCTTGGCGAGCACGTCGCGCACGCCCACGGCTTCCATGACGGCGCGCACGGCACCGCCGGCAATGATGCCCGTACCTTCGGAAGCCGGCTTGAGCATGACGCGACCAGCGCCGAAGCGGCCCAGCACTTCGTACGGCAGAGTGCCGTCCACCAGCGGGATCTGCACGCGGCTCTTGCGAGCGCGTTCAGTGGCCTTGCGCAGGGCCTCAGGCACTTCCTGCGCCTTGCCCAGGCCAAAGCCCACGCCGCCCTTGCCGTCACCGACGACCACAAGCGCGCTGAAGCTGAAACGGCGACCGCCCTTGACGACCTTGGCCACGCGATTCAGGGCGACGATCTTTTCGATTTCGCCCAGTTCGTTCATCGGGGTTTCGGTATTTTCACGCATATTAGAACTCCAGGCCGCCTTCGCGCGCGCCGTCTGCCACGGCTTTCACGCGGCCGTGGTAAAGGTAACCGTTGCGATCGAACACCACCTGGCTGATATTCTTTTCCTTGGCCAGACGGGCGATTTCCTTGCCGACCTTGGTGGCGCCTTCAAGATTGCAGTGCACGCCGGCTTCGGTCTTGGCAAGCTGCAGGGTGGAGGCGGAAACAAGGGTCGCGCCTTCGATGTCGTTCACGATCTGCGCATAGATGTGCATGTTGGAACGATACACCACGAGACGCGGACGTTCAGGCGTACCGTTGACCTTCTTGCGGATGCGGATCTTGCGGCGCTGACGGGATTCATTCTTGGAAAGTTTCATGTGCGCCCCCTACCTACTTCTTGCCGCCCGACTTGCCGACCTTGCGGCGAATCGTCTCGGTGGTATACTTGATGCCCTTGCCCTTGTAAGGTTCAGGCTTGCGGATACGGCGGATCTTGGCGGCCATTTCGCCCACGAGTTCCTTATTGACGCCGGTGAGCGTAAGGACCTGACCTTCCGCGCTGGCCTTGATGCCTTCGGGCAGCTCAATGATTACGGGGTGGGAATAGCCCACGGAGAGCTCGACCATATTTCCCTTGACGGCAACGCGGTAACCCACGCCGACGACTTCCAGGGACTTGGAAAAACCCTTGGTCACGCCCTCGATGCAGTTGGCCAGCAGCGTGCGGCGCAGCCCGTGCTGCGCACGGCACTGACGGGTCTCTTCACGGCGGGTGATGACCACATGCCCGTCGGCCAGTTCATAGTTGAGCAGGCTGCAGATAGGCGTGCTGATGGTGCCCTTGGGTCCCTTCACTTCCACAACGTCCGTGCCGATCTTGACTTCAACGCCGGAAGGCACGGCAATAGGCTGTTTTCCAATACGAGACATGGTGCACCGCCTACCAGATTTCACACAGAAGTTCGCCGCCCACCTTCTTTTCGTGAGCGGTCATGCCGTCCAGCACGCCGCTGGACGTGGACAGAATGCAAATGCCGAGGCCGTTCTGCACCTTGGGGATGTGATGGGCGCCCACGTACACACGACGGCCGGGGGTGCTCACACGCTTGAGGCCGGAAATGGCGGCCTTGCCCTTGAGGTACTTCAGGGTGATGGTGATGTTCCGCTCATCCATGGCCACGTCTTCGACGTAACCTTCCCGCTTGAGGATGTCGGCCAGAGCCACTTTCATCTTCGAGCGCGGCACATTCACTTCCTTGTGCAGGGCCAAATGTGCGTTGCGGATACGGGTCAGCATATCCGCAATAGGATCTGTCATCATCGATAGCTCCTAACTACATGTTTTATCGTCGGGGTTACCGGCCCTATACCGGCACTTCCCGACGTGAATCTGTAGTCTTTACCCCAGGAATGCAGAAAAGGCAAGTCCTGAGCGCCGGGGCCAGCACAGCAAAAAGGGGACGGACCGGAGTCCGTCCCCTTGTCGTCGATACGGGCGAGAGACTTACCAGCTCGACTTGCGAACGCCGGGAAGCTCGCCACGAAGGGCCATGTTGCGGAAGCAGATACGGCAGATGCCGAACTGGCGCATGAAGGCGCGCGGACGACCGCAGATGGGGCAGCGATTGTAGGCGCGAGAGCTGAACTTGGCCTTGCGCCGAGCTTTGACTTCAAGAGAGGTGCGCGACATAGCTTACTCCTACTTGCGGAAGGGCATACCCAGCTGATCAAGAAGGAACTTGCCTTCCTTGTCGGTGCTGGCGGTGGTCACGATGGTGATGTTCATGCCCTTGGGATTTTCCACACGGTCCACTTCCAGTTCGGGGAAGATGGTGTGTTCCTTGATGCCGAGGGTGAAGTTGCCGCGACCGTCGAAGCCGCGATCCGGGATGCCGCGGAAGTCGCGCACGCGGGGCAGGGCAAAGTTCATCAACTTGTCCAGGAAGTCCCACATGCGATCCTTGCGCAGGGTGACGCGAGCACCGATGGGCATACCTTCGCGCAGCTTGAAGGAAGCGATGGACTTCTTGGCACGGGTCACCACGGCCTTCTGACCGGCGATGGCGCTCAGTTCGGCCACAGCTTCTTCCATCAGCTTGTTGTTCTGGCTGGCGGCGCCCAGACCGATATTCAGAGAGATCTTCTGGATCCCGGGCAGTTGCATGGGGGAGCTGTAATTGAACTCCTTCTGCAGTACCGGAATCACCTTCTCCCGATAAATCTTTTCAAGGCGGGTCATCGTATCACCTTATTCCATGACTTCGTTGCACTCTTTGCAGAAGCGCACTTTCTTGGTTTTGCCCTCGGACTCAATGTACTTGTAGCCCACGCGGGTAGGCTTGGCGCACGCCGAGCAGACCACCATCACATTGGAAACGTGGATGGGCATTTCCTTTTCCACGATGCCGCCGGGCTGCTGCGCGTAGGGGTTGGGGCGCATATGGCGCTTGACCATGTTCACCTTCTCCACCAGCACGCGATCCTTCTTGCGCAGGATCTTCAGCACCTTGCCGACCTTGCCCTTGTCCTTGCCGGTGATGACCATCACCTTGTCGTCCTTGCGGATGCGATACGCTTTCATAGTCATCTCCTACAGCACTTCCGGAGCAAGGGAAATGATCTTCATGAAGTTGGCGGCACGCAGCTCACGGGCCACGGGTCCGAAGATACGGGTACCCACGGGCTCGCCCTGGTTGGAGAGCAGCACGGCGGCGTTGCCGTCAAACTTGATGTAGCTGCCATCCATGCGGCGCACTTCCTTGGCGGTACGCACGATGACGGCCTTCATCACGTCACCTTTCTTGACCTTGCTGTGGGGCATGGCTTCCTTCACGGACACAACGATGATGTCGCCCACGGAAGCGTAACGACGGTGCGAACCGCCGAGCACCTTGATGCAGGCCACCTTTTTGGCGCCGGAATTATCGGCAACCTGAAGCGTAGATTCTACCTGGATCATGGCGATTACCCTTACACAGCCTTTTCAATGATGGAGACCAGATGCCAGCGCTTGTTGCGCGACATGGGACGGAACTCCACGATCTTGACCTTGTCACCCATACCGCATTCGTTCATGGGGTCATGAGCCGTGAACTTTTTGCGGCGCCTCACATACTTCTTGAGCAGAGGATGCTTCACCAGCGTCTCAACGCGCACGACAATGGTCTTGTCGTTCTTGTCGCTGACCACGATGCCGGTAAGCGTTCTGCCCTTGCGATCTTCCAGAGCTTGCATGGTTCAGCCCTCTAGTCCTTTTCGTTCAGTACGGTGGAAATGCGCGCCACCAGTCGGCGGGCAGCCTTGAGCTCGGAGGTCTTCTCAAGCTGCGCGGTGGCGTGCTTGAAACGAGCCGTCATCAGGGCTTCGCGCTCTTCGGCCAGCTTGGAACGCAGTTCCTCGGCGCTCAGCTTGCGCAGATCGGCAGCCTTGAGCACAGTGGCCTTCTTTTCGGTCTTCTTGGCAGCCATTACAGCCCCTCCCTCACCACGATGATGGTCTTCACGGGCAGTTTGTGGGCGGCGCGGGTCAGAGCCTCGCGGGCCAGCTCAAGGCTGACGCCCTTGATTTCATAGAGGACGCGGCCGGGCTTGACCGGCGCGCACCAGCCCACCGGGGCACCCTTACCGGAACCCTGACGGGTTTCCAGAGGCTTGGCGGTCACAGGACGGTCGGGGAAAACGCGGATCCACACTTTGCCGCCACGCTTGATGTGACGCATCATGGCAATACGGGCGGCTTCGATCTGCTGGCTGGAGAGCTGGCCGTGCTGCACGGCCTTGAGGCCGATATCGCCAAAGGCAATGGTGGCGCCACGGGTGGCGAGGCCGCGCAGACGGCCCTTCTGCCATTTACGGAATTTTACTTTCTTGGGCGCGAGCATTACTGATCAACCTCTTTGTCAAGGATTTCACCCTTGTAGATCCAGACCTTGACGCCAATGATGCCATAGGTGGTGCGCGCTTCGGCAAAGCCGTAGTCGATGTCGGCGCGCAGGGTCTGCAAGGGCACGCGGCCATCACGGTACCATTCGGTACGGGCGATTTCCGCACCGGCAAGACGGCCGGCGCAGGTCACCTTGATGCCTTCGCCGCCGAATTTGCGGGCCATGGTCACCGTGCGCTTCATGGCGCGACGGAAGGCCACGCGGCGCTCCAGCTGCTGGGCGATATTTTCGGCCACCAGCTGGGCTTCGATCTCGGGACGGCGGATTTCATTCACTTCCAGCGAGAATTCGCGACCGAACTTCTGGCGCAGGTCATTGCGCAGCTTTTCGATTTCCACGCCCTTGCGGCCGATGACGATGCCGGGACGAGCGGTGGAAAGAATCAGGCGCACCTTGCCGCCGGCGCGTTCGATCTCGATCTTCGCCAGGCCCGCATGGTAAAGGAGCTTCTTGACGAAGGCGCGAATCTTGCTGTCCTCGTAGACAAAGGCAGGGTATTCCTTCTTGCTGAACCAGCGGGACTGCCAGTTCTTGTTATACCCAAGCCGGAAGCCAAACGGATGTACTTTCTGACCCATAGCCTATTCCTGCCCTTCTGCGAGTATGACGGTAACGTGACTGGTACGCTTGTGAATCTTGGTGGCGCGGCCCTGAGCGCGGGGCATGAAGCGCTTCCAGGTCGGGCCTTCGTTCACGATGACTTCCTTGACCACCATGGCGTCCACATTCACGCCGCCGAGCTGGGAGGCATTGGCCAGCGCGCTTTTCAGCACGTTGAGCAGCACACCAGCGGGCTTGTTGGGGGTGAAGCGCAGGATGTTGAGCGCCTCTTCCACACCGCGGCCCTGCACGTTCTTGGCCACAAGACGGGTCTTGCGGGGCGACACCCGCTGGAACTTTGCGATAGCTTTCGATTCCATATCCCTACCCTACTTCTTGCCGGCCTTGGCCTTTTTGTCGGCAGCATGACCATGGAAGGTACGGGTGGGCGAGAATTCGCCCAGCTTATGGCCCACCATGTTTTCGGTCACGAACACCGGCACAAACTTCTTGCCATTGTGCACCGCAAAGGTCAGCCCCACCATTTCGGGCAGGATGGTCGAGCGGCGCGACCAGGTCTTGACGACGCGGCGGTCATTGTTGGCCACGGCGGTTTCGACCTTCTTCATCAGATGGCCGTCAACGAACGGCCCTTTTTTCAGCGATCTGGGCATGTGCTACTCCTACTTCTGGCCGCGGCGCTTGATGATAAGACGCGAGGACGCCTTGTTGCGGTCGCGGGTCTTGAAGCCCTTGGCAGGCATACCCCAGGGCGACACGGGGTGACGACCACCGGAGCTGCGGCCTTCGCCACCGCCCAGGGGATGGTCGATGGGGTTCATGGCCACGCCGCGAACCTTGGGACGGCGACCGAGCCAGCGATTGCGGCCGGCCTTGCCCAGCGAGATGTTCTCGTGCTGGATATTGCCCACCTGGCCCACGGTCGCCACGCAGGCGGCGAGCACCTTGCGCACTTCACCGGAGGGCAGACGCAGCAAGGCGTACTTGCCTTCCTTGGCGATGAGCTGGGCGTAGGTACCGGCGGCGCGGCAGAGCTGGCCGCCCTTGCCGGGGTAGAGTTCCACATTGTGGATGACCGTACCCACGGGGATGCGGGCCATCTGCATGGCGTTGCCGGGCTTGATGTCCGCGCCTTCGCCGGAGATGACCACATCGCCCTGGTTCAGACCCACGGGGGCGATGATGTAGCGCTTCTCGCCGTCGGCATAGTGCAGCAGGGCGATGCGGGCAGTACGGTTGGGGTCGTACTCGATGTGCGCCACCTTGGCCTGGATGCCCAGCTTGTTGCGCTTGAAGTCGATGATACGATACAGGCGCTTGACGCCGCCGCCGCGACGGCGGCTGGTCACGCGGCCACTATTGTTACGGCCGGCCTTCTTGGTCAGGCCGACAGTCAGCGACTTCTCCGGAGTGGAGCGGGTGATTTCCTCAAAATCGGAAACCGTCTGGAAACGGCGCCCCGCGGAGGTCGGTTTCAGCTTGCGGACAGCCATGGTTACACTCCCTCGAAGAACTCGATTTTATCGCCCTGACGCAGGGTCACGTAGGCTTTCTTGTAGCCGGGCTTGCGACCGACCACGCGGCCCTGGCGCTCACGATCGGAGGGCGCCTTGCGAACCACGTTGACGGATTCCACTTTCACATTGAACGCCTTTTCCACAGCCTGCTGGATCTCCAGCTTGTTGGCCTTGGGATGGACGTAAAAAGCCACCTGATTGGACGCTTCCTTGAGCAGGGTCGTCTTTTCGGTCAGCAGGGGCTTGATAAGAACCTGAGTATATTCCATGACTACGCCCCTTTCTTCTCGAAGCGGGCCTGCACGGGGCTGACGGCGCCTTCCAGCAGCACGAGCTGCTTGTGGCGGAGCACTTCCAGCACGCTCAGGCGGTCGGGAGTGGTCAGCGTGAGGCCGGGGATGTTGCGGGCCGAACGGGTCAGCGCCTCGTTGTCCTCGGGGGTCACGATGAGCGCCTTGGTCAGGCCCAGGGTGTCAGCCACCTTGGCAAAGTGCTTGGTCTTGGCTTCGGGCAGTTCGATGGCCTTGACAACCATGAGGTTCTCGGCAGCCAGACGGCTGGAGAGCGCCATCTTCAGCGCCAGAGCACGGACCTTGCTGTTCACCTTGAAGCTGTAGTCGCGGGGCTGAGGGCCGAACACGATGGCCCCGCCGCGCCAGATGGGCGAACGGTTGGAGCCGGAACGGGCACGACCGGTGCCCTTCTGCTTCCAGGGCTTGTTGCCGCCGCCGGAAACGAAGGCGCGGGTCTTGGTCTGATGCGTACCGGCGCGCTTGGCGGCCATCTGGGCGCGCACCACGAGATTGAGGATCTCGGGGCGGGCCTCCACTTCAAACACTTCGGGAGCCAGCGTCACTTCGCCGGCTTTCACCTTGTTCTGGTCAAAAACTGTAATGGTAGCCATGCTGCTTCTCCTACTGCTTGCGGATCAGCACCAGCCCGTTCTTGGGGCCGGGCACGGAACCTTTGACCAGAATGACGTTATCCTCGGGACGCACGTCAACAATCATAAGGCCCATTTCCGTCACGGTTTCATTGCCCCAGTGGCCGGCCATCTTACGGCCCTTGAACACGTGGCCGGGGAAGGTGTTGTTACCGATGGAGCCGTTGTTGCGGTGCACCTTTTCGCAGCCGTGCGTGTCCTTGGAACCGGCAAAGTTCCAGCGGCGCATCCGGCCCTGATAGCCCTTACCGAGGCTCGTGCCGGTCACTTTCACCTTGTCGCCGGCGGCGAACATCTCAACGGTGAGCTGCTGCCCGGCTTCCATTTCCGGGGCGCCTTCGAGACGGATCTCGCGCAGGTGCCGGTACAGGCCGGTGCCGGCCTTGGCAAAATGGCCGCGCATGGCCTTGCCCACGTGCTTTTCCTTGGCTTCGGTCAGCGCGATCTGCAACGCGTTGTAGCCGTCCTTTTCCACCGTTTTCACCTGGGTGACGGGGCAGGGGCCAGCCTGTATCACGGTAACGGGCACAGCGGCGCCGTCACCGGCGAAAATACGGGTCATGCCAAGCTTGCGACCCAAAATTCCCATTTTCTCAGCCATGACTGCCTCTCACTAGAGCTTGATTTCCACGTCCACGCCGGCGGGCAGAGAAAGCTTGCCAAGGGCGTCGACGGTCTGCTGCGTGGGTTCAAGAATATCCATAAGCCGTTTGTGGATGCGCATTTCAAACTGCTCGCGGGACTTCTTGTCCACATGCACGGAACGCTGGATGGTATATTTATGGATGTTGGTGGGCAGGGGGATGGGTCCCGCCACACCGGCACCGGTATTGCGCGCCGTGTCCACGATTTCCGCAACAGCCTTGTCCAGGATGCGGAAGTCGTAGGCCTTGAGCTTGATCCGAATGCGATCGCTGCCAACTGTCGTCATGTTGCCTACTCCGTTTGAAAAAACATCCCGCGCCGGTTGGGTGCAACGCAGGTTCCTTCACAACTTACAACGAGCCATACCCATGGCCCGATGGGCCGCCTACCCGGCGGACGTCGTAGGGCTTTCAACGAGGGAGATGCGCTTGATCAGCGCTCATCACAGGACCGGTTTCCCGGAATTCGGAGGAGTGAGGACGCATGAGCGTGCCGCATCATCCGTGTGATGCTCCCCGGCGTCGCCCATGCCTGCCGCTCCAGGAAGGAGCAGCGAGGAGGTCCCGCAGGGTCACCAAATGGGGGTATCCCCCCTTACCTTTACAGCCCCGGGTCGCTGCACGCGGCAGCGGGATCCGTCATCGGGCTGGAACGGCTCGACATTGTCCGGCATCTGGTAACGCCTGCACATGTCAAAGTCTCCCCTTGCGGGGAAATACAGCAGGACAGACTCGATCTGCCCTTCCCTGCCGTCCAGGGATTTGCCCCGTATGTGGGGCAGGGGTCTTAAATAGCCTTATCACCGAAAAAGGTCAAGCCTTTTCTCCGTTCATTTCGACCGAAAGCGCCCGGCCTGCCTATCCCTTGCCGGTCAGCTCCCGCCAGTAGGCCGACGCCGCGCCGGCGGCCTCCCTTACCCCGCGCGCGACATACAGGCGGCAGAGCTGCTGCCACAAGCGCTGCCGGAGCGGAAACACGGTCTCTTCCGGCACGCCCCGGCGGCAAAGCTCGTCGATCTGCTGCCACAGCTGCCGCAGGGCCTGCATCTCGGGGCAATGGCCCAGACGGATGGGCGAGCCGGCGGAAGCGCCCTCTTCCGGCAGGGACTGGGACGGATAGTCCCAGCCTGCCTGAGCGGCCCATGCCGCGCCGACCTCCAGCCAGCGCAGCGCCGCCGTGTCCCTGGCGGCAGGCAGGCGGCTGCCCGCATAGAAGATGTCCAGCGTACGGAAACCACCCGGCACAGGCGTGGCCAGACCGCGCGCGATCTTGGCCTCGAAATCCTGCTGCGACTTGTAATAGTAGTGATTGATCCGCAGATGACGGGCCGTGGGATAGGAACAAGGTCCGGGCACGGGAAAGCCGTCCTCATTGACCGCGAAGGCTCCTTCCCGGTAGGCGAAGTGATGCGGGGACAGCGGCCGGGCAGCCAATTCGGGCCGGACGATGCTCTTGACGTGGCTGTCCAGCCCCAGCGCCTCGTCGTAGTTGGCCAGCGTGCCGCCCGGCGGCCGCCGCAGATGCCCGCCGCTGCCCATCATCATCCAGTGCAGGACGACGCCGCCGAAGCGTTCGTAGGGACGGAGCAGACGGCTCAGGGCCTGACCGGAAGCATCGGGCACGATCCCGGCCAGCGGCACGAGGAATTCGTCGATATCAAGGAAGGCCAGCCAGAACACCCGGCCGCGCCAGAGCCTGAGGGCGTGGAAATAGGCGGACAGCTGCGGCGCGTCCCGCAACGGGATATCCGTCACGCTGACCACGCCCCGCGCCACGAGGGGCGCAAGGACCTCCCGCAACGGTTCGCGGCTGCCGTTGTCATAAAGGGCCACATGCGAGAAGCCGAGCCCCAGATGGTAACAGACCCACTCCCGCACATCGGCCGCCGCTTCATCCCGGGCGATGCCGCAGAGACAGGCCGTCCTAAGCGTCACGCGAACGCCCGCCCACCGGCTCGCTTTCTCCGAGCAAGGCCCGGGCGTAATCTTCGCCATTGAAGGGGCGCAGATCTTCCAGCTTCTCGCCCAGGCCCACATAGGAGATGGGCAGATGCTCCTGCATGGCCACAGCGATGGCCACGCCGCCCTTGGCGGTACCGTCCAGCTTGGTGAGGATGAGTTCGTCCACGCCCGCCGCTTCCTTGAAGAGCTTGGCTTGAGAAAGGGCGTTCTGTCCGGTGGTGGCGTCGATGACCAGCACCGTGCGGTGCGGCGCACCGGCGTGCTTCTTGCCGATGACCTGCCGGATCTTGGTCAGCTCTTCCATGAGGTTGACCTTGGTCTGCAGGCGTCCCGCCGTATCCACGAACAGGATGTCCACATTTTCCTTCAGCGCGCGGTCCATGGCCTCGTAGGCCACCGAGGCCGGATCCGAGCCCGCGGCCCGGGAGTGGAAGAGCGCACCCACGCGCTCGGCCCAGACCTGGAGCTGTTCGATGGCCGCCGCGCGGAAGGTGTCCGCCGCCGCGATCATGACCGTCTTGCCCTGCATACGGGCACGATGGGCCAGCTTGGCGATGGTGGTGGTCTTGCCCACGCCGTTGACCCCGATGAACAGGACGACCTCAGGCGGATTGATGGCCGTGATGCGACGCGGGGCCTGGAAGATCTCCGCCAGCTCGCTCATGAGCAGGCCGCGCACGTCTCCGGCGCTGGTCACGCCCTCCTTGCGGGCACGTTCGCGCAGGCGTTCCACCAGTTCCAGAGCGGGTTCATAGCCCAGGTCGGCCATGATGAAGAGCTCTTCCAGCTCTTCCCAGAAAGCGTCATCCAGCTCACCATGCGAGGCGAACAGCGCATTGAGGCCACGGGAGAACTGTTCCCGCGTCCGGCTCAGGCCCTGACTGATCTTGAGGAAAAGACGGCTGCGCTCGTCCTCTTCATCCTCCATGTCCAGCGCCAGCGCCAGCCGGTATTGCAGTTCGGAGCGAAAATCAGCCACATAACGATAGTCCATGCGCCGCGCCCACTGGCGGAAATCCTCCACGAAGGAGGACGCTTCCGCTGCGGGCGTTTCCAGCGCCGAGAGCAGGAACGTCAGCCGCTGCCACAGCAGATCGTCGGCCGTCTCCACACCGTCCAGCACGATATCCAGCCAGACGGAAAGGCGCGGCTCGGCCTGACGCAGACGCAGAGTGAGGGCCTGCATCCCTTCACCGTCAGCGGCGACGGCAGCCGGAGCGGCATCGGCGGATGGCGGGACGGACGCTTCGGGAGCGGGTCCCCCGGCTTGTGCGACGGCCGGAGAGGCGGCAGAGCCCTCCGGCTGGGGGCGTTCCTCCCGCGCTGCGTCCGCTCCGGAGGAGACCGTGCCGGACGACGTCTCCGGCGCGGCAGCGACGTCGGGCGTCTCCGTTTCCGGAGCGGCGCCGCCGCCGAACAACTTCTTCACAGCAGAGAAGAAACCCATACGCAGCCTCACTTTACATTTTGCGGCGCGGCCAGCGCCGTCAGCACCTCACGCAAGGCCACGGAACAATTCTCCACGGCCGTGGCGTGCGTTTCACACTGGGGATCATTGAGCGCCGTCTGCATGGCGCGGGCCGTTTCCGACAGACGTTCCGCCCCCAGACAGGGAGCGGCCTTTTCCAGCGTCTGTCCCAGACGGCAAAGCCCGGCCAGTTCGTTCTCTTCATACAGACGGGTCAGCACCCTCGGGCCACGCTCGAACGTCTGACGGAACAACCCGGCCGTGACGCGCCAGCTTTCGGGATGGGTACGCTGATAGTTCCGCCCCAGTTCGGCGCTGATGACCACCGGACCTTCTTCCACCGGCTGCGCGGGGTCGCTGCCGCTCTCGCCCTTCGGGGCCGCCTCGTCATCGACCGGGCTCAGGCCCAGTCTGATGGAAGACGTACGGGGGACGGCGGCAACACTCTCCTCCGCCGGAGCGGATTCATTCCCGCGCAGCTGTTGCCAGCAGGCAGAGGCCCAGCGCCGGGCATGGGCCAGATCCCCCCAATACCAGTAGAGGGCCAACAGAGCTGCCGTCAGATAGACCAGCCAGAGCCCTCCCTGCCAAAGTTCCCGGTCGCGCCCGGCCCGGATCTCGGCCGCCGCTTCGCGACGGGAAAGGTAGACCTCCACCTTGCCGATGAACTGCCCTTCCATGCTGAGCTGGCTCATGCCCTGTACCGCGTGCTCAGTGATCTCGTCGTCCCACGGCACAGGCTCCCACTGATAATTGCGGCGCATCCCGTCAAAAAATCCCTGTCGCGTCTGCACCATGATACCGTAAATGCGCGTATCTTCCATGATGCTCATGATCACCGTGCGCACGCCCAGTTCGTCCATCTCCCAGGCCGGCTGACTCAGCAACCCCGCCACCTGCGCGGCCGCCCGCCCGGCCTCGCTGATCAGGCGGCTTTCCACATCCCGCCGCACAGCGGACACGCCCCAGACGACCTGCAGCACCAGCAACAGGACACCCAGCCCCCAGATGCCGAGGGCCGCCAGACGACGCCATTTCCTTCGTTCACTCATAATGAAGCTCTTGAATCGTCATTGCGCCGCAGGAGCCGCCGCCCCAATCGACATATATCCCTGTCGCGCACAAGCAGCAGTGCCGGAGGCCAGATCAGCAGGCCCGCAGCCACGGAAAGTCCCAGACGCCCCCAGGAAGGCAACGCTCCCGCCAGCAGACTCGTCGCCCCCGCGGCCAGTCCCACCAGCGCGGCGACACCGACCTGCGAACAACAAAACCGCAACGCCCACCGACGGGCGTCACCGGATGCGGCGGCATCGCGCCCCATCCGCCACAAAAGCCCCGTCTGCACCCAGAGGGCAAGGCTCGCCGCAGCAGCAGCGCCCGCCCCACGCACGGGCGCATCCAGCCCACGGATCAGGAGAAGGCCCGCGACGAGCGTCAACAGAGGCGTCAGCAGCCCGGTCAGGGCCGCCTGCCGTCGGCGTCCGGCGGCATGACAGCTTGCCAGCAGACAGCGGCTCACGGCACAGGCCGGCAAACAGGGCACATAGGCGAGAACGGCCAGCGCCGTCAATCGTACCGCATTTGCGTCAAAAGCGCCATGCCCCAGCAGACAGTCCACCAGCGGCCCCGATACCGCCGCAAGACCGGTCGCCGCGGGCAGGGAAAGGCGTATGGCCCAGCGCAGGGAGGCGTCCCGCAGCAAGGCAAAATCCCGCCAGCGGTCCGCGCGGGCCAGGCGGGTCAGGTGCGGCAGGGCGGCCATGCCCAGACAGGCCCCCACCAGTCCGATGGGCAGTTCCAGCAAGCGTTCGGCATAATAGAGGGCGGCCATATTGCCCTCACCGGCCAGCGAAGCGGGCCACATGGCCGCCAGCATGGCCAGTTGCGGCGCCGACGCCGCCAGCGCCCCGGCCGGGAGCTGGATCAGGAGCCGCCAGGCCTCGCGCGACGGCAGGGATGAACGGGCGATCGTGCGCCCCGCGCGACGGCGGGGACGGCGCAACAGACGCGCCACGGCCACCTGTTGCAGCAGCCACTGGGCACAGCCGCCGCAGCTCATGCCCAGCGCCAGCGCAAAGGCCGTCCGCGTCGCATCCGCCCCGCAACCGACAGCCAGCACGGCCGCCGTCAGGACACAGATATTGAAGAGGACAGGCGAGAGCGCCGGGACGAGGAAACGTTCGCGGGCATGGAGCACCGCCATGCACAACGCGGCCATGCCCGCCGCCGGGACATAGGGCAGGCAGGCCCGCAAGAGCTGACCGGCAAACTCCGCCGACGCCGCGTCCAGCCCCGGCGCGAGCAGCCGCATGAAAGGCGCCGCCAGGACGGCCGCAGCAGCGCACGCCGCGAGCAGCACCGCCCCCAGACGCCAGGCCAGCGCCCGGACGGCCGCGGCCGTCTCTTCCGCATCGCCGCGTCCGGCGAAACGAGCGGTCAGGCTCATGGAAAGGGAGCCCTCTGCCAGCATCCGGCGCAAGATGTGCGGCAGCCGCATGGCCGCCGTCAGAGCATCCGCCACGGGCCCTGCCCCCAGCAGCCATGCCGTGGCCGCATCCCGTGCCAGCCCCAGCAGGCGAGACAGCACGGTACAGCCGCCCAGGGCAGCGGCGGCGGACAAGATGCCGCCCGCGCTCCGTCCGGACTGGCTCCGCATCTTTTCCGGGCGCGGCTTCACTCTTCCCCCCGCCACGGACGGAAGGGGGCGTACGCCCGCCATCGCGTCGTCAGCCGTTCGTTCCGCCGCACCGGCATCATGCCTCCTCATCCACGCGCATTCCCCGCTCCGTGAAGGCCGCGGCTACGGCCGGTGCGGGTCGGGTTCTGTCTTCCAGTCGCGTACCAGCTCACGCACGCTCGCGGCTCGCGGCTCGGGCAGCTGCTTGAAATGCTCGGCAAAAACATGGATCCGGGTCGCTCCGCGCGGCGCGAACAAGCCCTTGACGCGGATCCAGCAGGGCGCCAGCAGACTGTTCAGATCGTCCAGCACCGTATTGGTGATGGTCTCCATGAACGACTGATGGTTACGGAACGCGAACATATAGAGTTTGAAGCTCTTGGACTCCACGCACAGCTCGTCGGGGATGTATTCCACGCTGATGGTGCCCATGTCCGGCTGCCCGGTCACGGGACAGAGGGACGTGAACTCCGGGAAACTGATGCTGATGACATAGGGCCTGTGCGGGAAACGATTGGGGAAGGCTTCCAGCAGGGACACGCTCGGCCCGCCCTGCGGCGTGGGCAGCTTGCCCGTGCCGAGGGCATGGAGATGGGCCGTCTGGTCCTGACTGTGGGTCGGTTGTTGCGACATGGTGGCTCCTTGCGGAAAGATTTCGGGACAGCCCCGCGGCCAGACTTGTAACGTAATGTGCTTGCCGCTACAATAGTTCCTCCCGGAGCGGATGCCGCACGCACGTGACGGCGCGCCCGCCGGCGTTCTCCGCAGCGGGAAGGCCCGCTCCCGCAACCGTCTGGAGGCGTACATGATCTGGAAACTTTCCCTGCGGGCCTGCTCGGCGGAAGACTGCCTGCCGCTTGCCCCGGCGCAAAGCGGCGGCCCCCTCGGGCTGCCCGCCCATCTCTTGCAGGATCCTCCGCTGCGGGATGTCCCCTTCCTTCCCGTGGGGACTACTCTGTATGCGGAAGATACCCCCTTTGCCCGCGTCACGGGCCATGTCTGGCTGCCGGCCTGCGACGACGGCCATGCGCTGCGCTGTCCCCTGCTCACCGCTTTGACGGACCTGCCTGTGGGCGACATCCGTCTTGAGCCGCGCAAAAGCGGACGCAGCCTTGCCTGGGTCACGTTGTCGGACAAGGGCTCGCTCGGCCTGCGCGAAGATACCAGCGGTCCGGCGCTGGCGGAAATGGTGGCCGAAGCCCTGCCCCTCTGCCACAGTCAGGGCTTCATCCTGCCCGATGAGCCGACCGAGTTGCGCGCCCTGCTGACGGAGCTGGCCCTTGGGCAACAGTACGACCTCATCCTGACCAGCGGCGGCACGGGCATCAGTCCGCGGGACATCTCCCCGCAGGTCACGCGGGCTTTGCTGGACTACGAACTCCCCGGTTTTGCCGCGGCCATGCTGGCCGCCAGTCTGGCCGTCACGCCGCGGGCCGTCATCTCCCGCGCCACAGCGGGCGTTCTGGACCAGAGCCTGATCATCAATCTGCCCGGCAGCCTCAAGGCCGTACGGGAAAATCTGGCCGCCGTCCTGCCCGCCCTTGCCCACGCACTCGACAAACTGCACGGCGATCCCGCCGATTGTGGAGGTTAACCATGCTCCCCAGCCGCACGACGGCAGCCACGTTTTGCCGCATGATCAAGATCGAACATTCCATCTTTGCCCTGCCCTGGGCCTGGGCGGGCGCGGTACTCGCGGCCGGTGGGATGCCGCCCCTGCTGCCCCTCGTCATGCTCACCGTGGCCATGGTCGGGGTCCGCTCCTTCGCCATGGGCATCAACCGCATCGTCGATCTCCCCTTCGACCGGGAAAACCCCCGCACCTGCGAGCGCGCCCTCGTCACCGGAGAGATCACCCTGCCGCAGGCCTGGCTCTTCTGCGTGGTGTCGGCGCTGGTCTTCATCGCCGCCTGCGCCTGCCTCAATTCGTTCTGTCTGTCGCTGGCCCTGCCGACGCTGATCGTTACCGGCGTCTACAGCCTGCTCAAGCGGCTGACGCCCTACTGCCACTACTGGCTCGGAGCCTGCCTCGGCCTTGCGCCGCTGGCCGGCTGGCTGAGCGTCACGCCCACGAGCCTCGGCCTTGCGCCGCTGCTGCTGTTCTGCGCGGTGACGCTGTGGGTGGGCGCCTTCGACATCTATTATGCCTTCCAGGATCTGGACTTCGATACGGCTTTCGGGATCCATTCGCTGCCCGCTGACAAGGGCCCGGAAGCGGCCCTGACCATCGCCGGCTTCTCGCATGTGCTGACCTCGATCTTCCTGCTCCTGTTCGGTCTGGCCGCACAGCTTTCGCTGATCTGGTACGCCTTCTGGCTGGGCATCTCCCTCCTGCTGCTGGTGGAACACCGCATCATGCGTACGCGGGATCTCTCGCGCGTCAACATGGCCTTTTTCACGCTCAACGGCATCGTTTCCCCGCTTGTCCTGCTGGGCATCATCCTGGGACTGGTGTTCTGATGGCCCCGCGCAAACGCTATCAATGGCAGGACGGGGCCCTGCGCGAAGCTGACGACAGCCCCAGCCGCTCGGAAAAAAAGCGGCGCAGCACCGCCCTGCAGGAGCTGGGAGAAGCACTGGCCGCCCTGCCGCCCACCGCGCAGGACGACATGCCCCTCAGCCCGGACATGCGCGAAGCCCTTTCCCTGCTTGCCCGCATAACGGACAGAGAGGGCCGACGCCGCCAGATGCAGTTCATCGGACGCCTCATGCGGGAAGAGGATGCCGACGCCATCCGGGAAGCCCTCGCCGCCCGTTCCGCCGGACATCAGGCGGATACCGCCCGCTTCCATCGGGCCGAGCAATGGCGGGACCGTCTCCTGCGGGAACCTGACGCGACGCTGCCCGCCTTGCTTGCCGCCCTGACCGAAGCCCTGCCCGACGCCGAGCCGGCCCTGCGGGAACGCCTGCTCGCGCTCGTCCCTCGTGCCCGGGCCGAACAGGGCGCGCCCCATGCACGCCGGGAACTGTTCCGCCTGCTGATGCAGGGCATGTCCGCCTCCGCCTGACCCGCGTCAGAAAAAAATAAAAAAAGTTTGAAAAAATGCTTGACCCCGGAGAGGCTTTCGCGTAGAAATCAACTTCGTCAGCGACGCCCTTGTAGCTCAGTCGGTAGAGTGCATCCTTGGTAAGGATGAGGTCACCAGTTCAATCCTGGTCAAGGGCTCCACTAAAAAACAAACGCCTATCTCGCATAGGCGTTTTTTTATGCCCGGTGAACGTATGAATCTGCCCATTCCCGTAATGACCATTGGCCTGCTGACCCTTTCCAACGTCTTCATGACGTTCGCCTGGTACGGTCACTTGCGCTACAAGGGGATGGCCCTGCCCATCGTCATCCTGACGAGCTGGGGCATCGCCCTGTTCGAGTACATGCTCCAGGTCCCCGCCAACCGCATCGGTCACGGCTACTTTTCCGCCGCGGAACTGAAGACCATCCAGGAACTCATCTCCCTCAGCGTGTTCACGCTCTTCTCGGTCTTCTATCTGCACGAATCCCTGCGCTGGAACCACATCGTGGGCTTTGCCCTCATCGTGCTGGCCTGCTGGGTCATCTTCAAGGAATGGTAGCTCCGTCGTGGTCTCATTGAGCGTCGTTCTCATCTGCTCCGGGGCGGCCCTCGTAGCCGGATTCATCGACGCCATCGCGGGCGGCGGCGGTCTCATCACCCTGCCCGCGCTGCTGCTGGCCAACGTCCCCGCGCACAACGCCCTTGCCTGCAACAAGATCAGCGCCGCCCTGGGTACGGCTACGGCCGTGGGCACCTTCGCCCGCAGTCACCTCATCCAATGGCGCGTGGCCCTTGTGGGCCTCGTCTCGGCCCTGCTGGGCTCGGCCGTCGGATCCCAGATCTCCCTTCTGTTCGACAATGCCGTTCTGGGCAAGATACTCGTCTGTCTGCTGCCCTTCGGCATGGCCGCCACCCTGCTGCCCAAGAAAGATATGGCCCACGATCTCAATGTGGACAGCGGGCCGCGCCTCTGGCTGCTGACGCCGCTGGTCTGCCTGTGCATCGGCCTCTACGACGGGTTTTACGGTCCGGGCACGGGCAGCTTCATCATCCTTGCCCTACACTTCATCGTCCGTGTGGGCCTCATCCAGGCGTCGGCAACGTCCAAGGTCATCAACCTTGGCTCCAATATCGCCGCCGCCGTCAGCTTCGTCCTGGCCGGCAAGGTGCTCTGGCTGCTGGCCCTGCCCATGGCCGCCGCCTCCATCACCGGCAACTGGCTCGGCAGCCGCACCGCCGTGCGCGTGGGACCGCAGGCCGTGCGGCGCTTCCTGACGGTATCGCTGGGCCTGCTCTTCTGCACCCTGCTCTATGAATTCTTTATCCTCGAGGCATTCTAACCCCGGCAAGTCGCCGTATCCCCGGCCGTTCCCGGCATGATCCGACTGCCGTACGGAGTCCGCACATGAAACGCCTTCGCCCGCTGCTCTTCCTGCTGTTGCTTGCCCTCAGCGCTTGCTCAAAATTCTCCGCTTTTTAGAGCATTTTCCGTTTGAAACGCTTCGCGTTCCAAACCATACGCCCTGTCGTTTCGCGGAAAAAACGCGGTTTTCCGCTCGGTTTTGCCCGAGCGACGTTGTGCCGCATCGCGTCTCGCCCTTTCTAGAGCGGATTCGCATTGAAATTGTGTCCGATCTCAACGCTGGCGCTGCCCTCACACTACGGAAAAAGCTTGGTTTTTCCGTATGTTCGGTTGCTGGTAGTCGCTCTCGCGACTACCAGAGCGATCCACATTTTCAATGTGGAATCGCTCTATGGCAAAAGGCTCTGAGCCGTTGCTCCACCCGCTTGCCCCGCATGGTCGCCGGTGCTATGTTCATCGGCAGTTCCTCTCCGGCAATCCCGCCGCGAGGCACGCAAGGAGCAAACATCATGAAACGTGTACTGTTGCTGGCCCTCGGTCTTCTGCTGCTCACGTCCACAGCCTTTGCCAAGGATGTGCAAAAACATTTGCCCGGCGATCTGACGCTGGACGAAGCGCGTACCGTCCTTGACGCCGCACTGGTCAAGGCCCGTGCGCAGGGCGTGCCCATGAACATCGCCGTGGTCGATGCCGGCGGCAACCTCAAGGCTTTTGTACGTCAGGACGGCGCCTTTATCGGCAGCATCGACGTTTCCACCAAAAAAGCCATCACCGCGCGCTATTTCAATATGTCCACCGCTGATCTGGGCGCTGCCGCCCAGCCCGGCAAGGAACTTTTCGGCATCGAAGCCACCAACGGCGGTCTGGTCATCTTCGGCGGCGGCGAGCTGCTCATCCGCAATAACGTCATCGTGGGCGCCATCGGCGTCAGCGGCGGCAGTGTGGCCGAGGACACCAACGTGGCCAAGGCCGGAGCGGCTGCTCTGAAGTAAGCCGTCCCGTCCCCCTCTCAGCCTCCCGGCCCGTTCCGTCTCAGGCGGAGCGGGCCTTTTTCGCGGCATCGTCCCCGCTACGTCGTGCAGTCTTGCGTTCCGATGTGCGTAGCGGCTCGGACGGGTCCCGTAATTCGGGCAGCGCCCCACCCGCCACAGCCCACAAGTACAACGAGGCCACGCTCCCATACGGCGAAAAACGCCGCCGGTAGCGCTCGAAACGCTCCCGATCAATATCCTTATGCCGGTAGAGCATACGCAAGCCCCGCCGGATGGCGAGATCATCGAAGCTGAACACGTCCTGTCGTTGCAGCGAGAACAGCAACAGCATCTCCGCCGTCCACACTCCCACACCACGCAATCCCACCAGCGCGGCGCACACAGCGGCATCATCCATCTCCCGCAGGGCCTCCACATCCAGCCGCCCGTCCGCCACCGCCTGTGCCGCCTCACGGACATATTCCACCTTGCGCCCGGAAAGCCCCAGGCTACGCAGCTCCTCCGGCGCGACCGCCAGCACGCTTGACGATGAGACCTCCCTCAGCCTGTCGCACAGGCGCTGCCAGAGCGTACGCTGCACCGTCATGGATACCTGCTGCCCCACGATGGCATGGACCAGCGCGGCAAACAGATCGGGGATGACCTCCCTCCGCACTGGCCCCAGTCGCTCCATCACTGCCCCAAGCCGCTTGTCCCTCCGGCTCAGATACGCTACCGCCTGCTCGTCGTAGGTGAAGTACATGGCTTGTCCCCTTTTTGGTGGGGCAGAGTTTTTGCGGGGGAGGGGAACCTTTGCAAAGGTTCCCCTCCCCCGCGCCCCCTCCCCTCGAAAATCTTGCTCGGGTCGCTCGAAATATCCGTGACGCGACTGCCGCCGCTTTGCCTGCCGGTCCCCAAGCTGCATGACGAAAAGACAGGAAAAAAGCTACGCCGGATAGCGGCGGAAAAAAAGAGGAGAAGTTTCCCTCCCCTCGATAACTTCACGCTGGTTGCTCGCCCGCCGCCACTTCGCCCCACCAGTTCCCGACGTTATGACAGAAAAGACAGGAAACGGGAGAACACCGAGAAACGGCCGAAACGACGGCGACAGCGATCGTTACGTTACGCCTTATGTCAAGGAAGGAAAGCCTGAGCGATACGACGCCGAGGCATTGCGCCTGCAAAGCGCGCGGGGGAGGGATGGGGGGCGTGGGGGGAAGGGGACACCGCCCGCGCCAGGCGCGGGGTCCCCTTCCCCCCACAACACATCGATCCGACAAGGGAACCGACTAATTTTTCAGACTGTGGATAGGCGCGGGGATGCGGCCGCCGAGGTTGATGAAGCCGGAGGCGTCGCCGCGGGGCACGGGGATGATGGCGGCCTTGCCCAGGAGGCCGCCGAAGGAGACTTCCTCACCCACTCCCTTGCCGGGCACAGGGATGACGCGCACGGCGGTGGTCTTGTGGTTGATCATGCCGATGGCCATCTCATCAGCGATGATGCCGGAGATGCTGCTGGCGGGCGTATCGCCGGGGATGGCGATCATGTCGAGGCCCACGGAGCAGACGCTGGTCATGGCTTCCAGTTTTTCGAGACTGAGCAGGCCGGAAGTGGCGGCCGCCTCGATGCTGGAGTCCTCGGAGACAGGGATGAAGGCCCCGGACAGGCCCCCCACGGACGAGGAGGCGAACGCGCCGCCCTTTTTCACGGCGTCATTGAGCATGGCCAGCACAGCGGTGGTGCCTGGTGCGCCGATGCTGGACAGGCCCACGGACTGGAAGATCTCGCCCACGCTGTCGCCCACGGCGGGGGTGGGAGCCAGCGAGAGGTCGGCCACGCCGAAGGGGAGCCCAAGACGATGGGCCACCTCGGTGCCGATCATCTCGCCCACGCGGGTGACCTTGTAGGCGGTGCGCTTGATGACTTCGGCCACGTCCAGCAGGGTCATGGGCTGACCGCGGTTGTTGCGCCCGGTCTCCAGAGCGCGGTCGATGGCCTTTTTCACCACGCCGGGGCCGGAGACGCCCACGTTGATGACCACGTCCGGCTCGCCCACGCCGAGGTAGGCTCCGGCCATGAAGGGCACGTCCTGCGGGATGTTGGCAAAGACCACGAGCTTGGCACAGCCGAGACCGCCACGGTCGCGCGTGGCTTCGGCCACCTTGAGGATCTGGCGGCCCATGAGGGCCACGGCGTCCATGTTGATGCCGCTTCGGGAGGAAGCCACGTTGATGGAGGAGCAGATGCGGTCCGTGGAGGCCAGCGCTTCGGGCAGGGCTTCGATGAGCGCGCGGTCCCCCTTGGCGAAGCCTTTTTCCACCAGAGCGGAAAAGCCGCCCAGAAAGTCCACGCCCGCCTCCTTGGCGGCTTCGTCCAGCGCGCGGCAGACGCGCACCATGCCGTCCGGCCCGAAGGGCGCGCCCACCACGGCGATGGGGCTGACGCTGATGCGCTTGTTGACGACGGGGATGCCGTACTTGTCGCCCACTTCATCGCAGACGCTCACGAGCTGGGCGGCGTAGCGGCGGATCTTGGCCCGCACGTTGTCGGTGAACAGTTGCAGGTCGTGGCTCACGCAGTCGAAAAGACTGACACCCAGCGTGACGGTACGTACGTCAAGGTGTTCGTTGCGGAGCATGTTCAATGTACTGGTGACTTCGCGTTCGGAAAGCATAGTGTATCTCCAGAAAGAGCGCCTCAGGGGCGCCGTTGATTGCGGGATGAAAGGTGACGCCGTGGGGACGGGTCACCAGACAAAGGCGGTCAGTTCGCGCATGGCCTGCCGGATCGCCTCGGTAGTGTCCACAGACTCCCCGGTGACCGCCATGAGCAGGCAAAGCGCCCGGCCGTCGGAGGAAAGCGCGGCGTGGCGCTTCGGTCCGGCCGTCCAGTGCCCGCCTTCCGGCGCAAGCTCTCCCCAGAAACCTTCCAGAGCCGCCAGCAGTTCCGGCTTGTCCAGCCAGGCGGCATTGTAGGGCAGGATGGCCGCCAGCAGTTTGCCGTCGGTGTCGCCCGGCAGCGCACGCACATGGACCGTGCAGCCGAGTTCCTCTTCCCTCCCCTGCTCCTCGGACGGAAACGTCCCCAGATAGCTGGACGGATCGACGGGAGGGGCCAGCAGTTCACCCGGCACGGCGAAGGTCCCGGCAAAGGCTGCCAGCATGGGCGCGGCCTCCTGCCGTCGCCAGACGGATCCCGGCTGTCCGAGCAGGACGAAGAGCCCGGCCCCCTTCCCCTGTTTGCGGGGAGCGAGCAGCAGGATCCCTTCCTCGCCGCCGCGAACAAGGGCATCTCCCAGCCGACGGTAGCCTTCATCCTTGTTCTCGGAAAGGTCGATATCCTCGGCGCAGGCCATCAGGGCAAAGAGCCCGTCCGAGCGAGAATAGCTCCGACAGCCCGCGAACATGCCCTCAGGGGCTTCTGTCGACAGGCTCCAGCCCTCGGGTGGGGCAACTTCCAGAGAAGCCGCGTCCGGTGAAGGCCGCTGTCCGGCCTCGGCCCCGTTCGGCTCGGCAAAGGCCGGATACGTCGGACAGGCAAGCCAGACCGCCAGCAAAAACAGTGCGGCGCGACGCATGACGATCCTCAGAACGAAGCCACGCGGTGCACGGCTTCAAAAATGTCCCGATGCTGCACGCTCACGCGCAGGTCATGCTTCTTGCCTTCCACCATGAGCTCACGGCGCAGACGACCGAGGTCCACATCCTCCGGCACCATGACCTCGAACACGAAGAGCGCATGATTGGGCCCGCCCTCACCAAGGATGGCCTTGAGGCTTTCGATATTGATGCTGTGCTGGGCAAAGATGCGGCTCATGGCCGCGATCTGTCCGGTATGATCCGGCCCGTCGGCCGTCACCACGAAGGGCTCGCAGACGAGCCCGGTGCCCCACTGTCCTTCCACGGCCGGGCGCACCAGCACGGACAGGTCCTGTCCGGCGGCCTCCAGCCCGGTCAGCAGCAGACGCCGCAGCTCCTCCTGTTCCAGCGTGTCGGGAGCCTGGACAATAAAGATAGCCGCAAATTCTCCGGCCAGGATGGTCTGCGTCACTTCCACGATATTGCAGCCGCTCTGGCCGAGGATCTGACTCACCGTGGATACGGCTCCGGGGCAGTCCCGCCCCAGAAAAGAAATACTCAGTTTTTTCATCTGCGCCTCGTTTGTAATATGACACCAAGGGGAGCACTATGGCGTATCGCGTCAAGAAAGACAAGCAGTCGACATATGCCGGACGCGCGAAGAAACGCCGGTCCGGCGCAGGCCGGGTCCTTGACTGCCGCCGAGGCTTGGACTAGGCTGCTCCAGCAATTATCGGCGCGTACGCCGCGAGGAGATGTATTGTGGAAGATCGGGAAAAGAGTCCGCAGAAGCCCAGGGTGAAACTGAACACCAAGTCCGCCCATGCCGCCTATTTCATGCCCATGCTGGAAGGGCTTGCCAAACGCGACGACCTCAACGAGGTGGTCAAGAATCGCGTGGTCAAGGCCTGTGACCTGCTGGACGCCGGCGTGCCGCTCTTCCCCAACGACTTCCGCAAGGAGCACGCCATCGGTGAAGTGCTCGACGAGTTCGGGGAACTGGAAGGCGAGGCGCTGGAGCAGGCCGGGGACGTCTTCGCTCTGGCCGGGCGCATCGTTTCGCTGCGCAGTTTCGGCAAGGTGCTGTTCTTCCATCTCATGGATCAGAGCGGGCGCATCCAGTGCTACGCCAGCCGCGACGAGCTGCCCGAAGATGTCTTTGCCGTGGTCAAGAAACTGGATGTCGGTGACATCGTCGGCGTTTCCGGACATCTGTTCCGCACCAAGACCAATGAGCTGACCATCGCCTGCCGCAGCCTCAAGCTCATCACGCGCTCCATGCGTCCCCTGCCGGAAAAATATCACGGCCTGAAGGACATGGAGACGCGCTACCGCCAGCGTTATGTCGATCTCACGGTCAATGAGCGCGCGCGGGACATCTTCCGCAAGCGCAGCCTCATCGTGAGCGAGTTCCGTTCCTTCCTGCAGGAAAAGGGCTTCATGGAAGTGGAGACCCCCATGATGCAGCCTCTTGCCGGAGGAGCCACGGCCCGCCCCTTCATCACGCATCATAATGCGCTCGACCTGCAGCTCTACATGCGCATCGCGCCCGAGCTCTACCTCAAGCGCCTGCTGGTGGGCGGCTTTGAGAAGGTTTTCGAGCTCAACCGCAATTTCCGCAATGAAGGCATCGACACCCGCCATAATCCCGAATTCACCATGTGTGAATTCTACTGGGCGTATGCCACCTTCCGCGACCTCATGGACCTGACCGAGGAGCTGTTTGCCCGGCTGGCTCAAAAGGTCTGCGGGAGCACCGTCATCACCTATCAGGGACAGGAGATCGACCTGACGCCCGGCCACTGGAAGCGGATGACCTTCCATGAATCGCTGGAGCAGGTCGGCGGCCATGCGCCGTCCTTCTACACGGACTACAACAAGGTCAAAGCCTATCTCAAGGAGCGCGGCGAAAAGGTCGCTGAGGGCGAGGAGCTGGGCAAGATGCAGGCCAAGCTCTTTGATCTGGATGTGGAAGAAAAGCTCATCCAGCCGCACTTCATCTACCACTATCCCACGGCCATCTCGCCGCTGTCGCGGCGCAACGACGAGAACCCGGAGATCACGGACCGTTTCGAGCTCTTCATGACCGGCAGAGAGATGGCCAATGCCTTCTCCGAGCTCAATGATCCCATGGATCAGCGCAATCGTTTCGAGGCGCAGGTGCGAGAAAAGGAAGCCGGGGACGACGAGGCCCATTGCATGGACGAGGATTACCTCCGCGCTCTGGAATACGGTATGCCTCCCGCTGCCGGGCAGGGCGTCGGCATCGACCGGCTGGTCATGCTGCTGACGGATTCGGCCTCCATCCGCGAGGTCATCCTCTTCCCGTTGCTGCGTCCGGAGTACTAGGTGGGCCGATCCTCTTTCGCCTTTTTCGTGGCCCGGCGCTACCTGTTCTCGCGCCGCAAGCAGACCTTCATCTCGGTCATCTCGCTCATGTCCATCCTTGGGGTGGCTCTGGGGGTCGGCGCGCTGGTGGTCGTCCTGGGGGTGTACAACGGTCTGACCACCGACATGCGGGACAAGATCCTGGGAGCCAATGCCCACGGCATCGTCATGTCCTATCAGCCGGCGGCCTTCCAGCGTATGCCCGACTTGCGCGAGAGGACGCTCAAGGTCCCCCACGTCACGGGGGCGACGCCCTTCATCTATACCGAGTGCATGGTCTCCGCCAACGGCAGCGTCAAAGGCATCGTGCTGCGCGGCGTGGACCCGGCCACGGCGCCCGAGGTGGTCACCATGCTGGGCAAGCTGCGGCAGGGTTCTGTGGACGACCTCGTCCGGGAGGGCCTGCCGGGCATCATCATCGGTGACGAGCTGGCCCGACGGCTCGGTGTGGTCCTCGGCAGCCGGGTCAACCTGCTCACCCCCTCCGGAAAGAAGGGGGCCGCCGGTTACCAGCCCGACGTCAAGCCCTTTGTGGTGGTCGGCACCTTCAAGACCGGCATGTTCGAGTACGATTCCTCTCTGGCGTTCATCGCGCTGGATGTGGCCCGCAGCACGCTGGGACTTCCTGAAGGCTACCTGACCGGCATCGAGATCACCGTGGACGACCTGTTCCGGGCCGACGTCATCGCCAACGAACTGGCCGGGGAGCTGGGCAGCCCCTTTTATGTCCGTCACTGGATGGAGATGAACGCCAACCTCTTTGCGGCCCTCAAGCTGGAAAAGGTCGGCATGTTCATCCTGCTGGCTATGGTGGTGCTCATCGGTTCCTTTTCCATCGTCACCTCGCTGGTCATGCTGGTCATGGAAAAGACGCGCGACATCGCCATCATGATGTCCATGGGAGCCACCGGCCGCATGATCCGCAACATCTTCATGCTCCAGGGCACCATCATCGGTCTCGTCGGCACTCTTCTGGGGTACGGCATGGGACTTACGCTCGGCTGGGCCCTGCGCAAGTACCGCTTCATCAAGCTGCCGGAAAACGTCTACACCCTCGACCATCTGCCCATCATCATCACCGTCCCCGATGTGATCATCGTGGGCGCCAGCGCCATGCTGCTCTGCTTTCTGGCCACCCTCTACCCGGCACGGCAGGCCGCCCGGCTCGTCCCGGCCGAAGCTTTGCGCTACGAATAAACGCCATGTCCGAACTTTACCGATTCCACGATGTGAGCAAACATTTCGACGGCCCGGGAAATCTAGAGATTTTCAAGAATATCAATATGGTAATTGATGAAGGAGAGTCTCTGGCCATAGTGGGGGCCTCCGGTTCGGGCAAGTCTACCCTCTTGCATCTTATGGGCGCTCTTGATACTCCCTCATCAGGACGTATCCTGTTCGACGGTAAAGACATGGCCGCCATGAACGCGGACGAAAAAGCGCGCTTCCGCAATGCCGAGCTGGGCTTTGTCTTTCAATTCCATCATCTGCTGCCGGAATTCACAGCAGTGGAGAACGTGGCGATGCCCGCCTTTGTGGCCGGGCGTCGCCATGCCGACGTTTTGCCGCTGGCGCAGGAGATGCTGGACAGGGTCGGGCTCTCACACCGTATGCGGAGTTCAGTCGCCACCATGTCCGGCGGCGAGCGGCAACGTGTGGCCATCGCGCGCGCCATCCTCATGCGCCCTCGTGTGCTGCTGGCCGACGAGCCCACAGGCAATCTGGACGAGCACACCGGTGCGCAGATAGGCGAACTGCTGACAGAGCTGAACAAAGAACTGGGCATGACGCTCGTGGTGGTCACGCATAATGCGGATCTTGCCGCCACCATGCAGCGCAGTCTGGAACTCAGAGCGGGGATATTGTATGAAAAAGTATTTGCGTAGGCTCTCCTCCCTCTTTCTCTTGCTGGCGCTCCTGCTGTTGTGCGCCGTCACGACGGCGGACGCCGCCGGGCAAAAGGTGCTCGTGCTGCCCTTCCAGGCCAGCACCGGTCCGGAAATGCCCAACGCTTCGCAGGATGTGCCCCAGCTTATCTGTGACCAGCTCGCGCAGAACGGACTCAGCCCCATCCCCATGGACAAGGCCCGCGGTCTGCTGGCCCGTGGCGGCAACGGCTCTGTGGACCTTGCCGAGGCCCGGCGTCTGGGCCGCATGGCCAGCGCCGATCTGGTCGTGTACGGCAGCTTCAATGAGCAGGGGACGGGGTTCAACATGGACACCCGTCTCGTGCCCGTGGAAGAGGGGCAGGCCGTCCCCGCCCGCTTTGAGCGGGAATCGCTCATCGCGCTGTCCGAATGCGCGAGCGATCTGGCCGGACGCGCGGCCAGCGTCATGGGAGCGGGGAGCGCCACCCCCGCCGGAGCGCCCATAGCCGCTCCGGCGACGGCGCAGGCCCCGAGCTTCGTGCCCATGCAGGGCACGACCAAGGGACTTGCCGACGTGCAGGTGCGCGGCCTCCAGGTCATGGATCCGGACGTGGTGCTGACGCGCCTGACCATCCGTCGCGGCGACAGCCCTGACGCTGACGCCATCAACGAAGAAGTCAAGCGCATCTGGGAAATGGGCTACTTCAACGACGTGCGGGCGACCCTTGAAGGCAACGTGCTCGTCTTTACGGTCAGCGAGAAGCCCCGCATCGAAAACATCATCGTCGAAGGCTCGGACGCTGTGGACGCCGACGACGTGCTGGCGGCCATGGGCACCCGCAGCGGCAACGTGCTCAATGAGCAGCTCATTTCCGACGACCTCCAGAAGATCAACGAGCTCTACCGCAAGGAAGGCTACTACCTTGCCAAGGCTTCCTACCGACTGGAATCCCGTCAGGGCGGCAAGGGCGCCGTCCTCGTCATTTCCGTGGAGGAAGGCAACAAGCTCTACATCAAGGAAGTCAAGATCGACGGCATCAAGGATCTTGACCGCGGCGGCCTCGACAAATATCTGGCGCTGCGCCCCCGCACCATCCTGTCCTGGTTCACCGGTACCGGCGTGCTCAAGGACGAATACATCGAACGTGACACCAATGCCATCGCCGCCTACGGGCTGAGCCAGGGTTTTGTGGACATCCAGGTGTCCGCGCCTGACATCCAGTACAAGGACGACGGCATCTACATCACCTTCCTCGTCAATGAAGGGCCCCGCTACAAAGTGCGGGACGTCAAGTTCGGCGGTGATGTCATCGACACCGAAGAAGCCATGCTTGCTCAGGTGGAGATGGACAACTGGCGTGACGACAACGATTATTTTTCCGTTACCGTCATGCAGGAGGACACCAAGCGTCTGACCAACTATTATGCCGATCAGGGCTATGCCTTCGCGGAAGTGGATACCCGCATCCTCAAGGTGGACGGGGACGAGCCTCTGGTGGACGTAGGCTATCAGATCAGCAAGAAGCAAAAGGTCTTCATCCGGCGGCTCATCGTCGAAGGCAACGTGAAGACCCGCGACAACGTCATCCTGCGTGAGATGCGTCTGGGCGACGGCGACATGTACGACGGCGCCAAGTTGCGGCGTTCGACCGAACGCCTCAACCGCCTGCGCTACTTCTCCGCCGTGGACACGGAACTTGTGCCTACCGGCAAGGACGACGAGGTCGACCTCAAGGTCAAGGTCAATGAGACCAACACCGGCGCGCTCATGGGCGGTATCGGCTACTCCACTTATTACGATGTGGGCGTTTCCGCCTCCATCATGGAGCGCAACCTGTTCGGCCGCGGCTACTGGCTGCAGCTGCAGGGCTTCTTCTCCTGGCGTCGCACGTCGGGCATCTTGTCCTTCACCAATCCGCGCGTCTACGATACGGACCTCAGCATCGGCAACGATCTGTACTATATCCGCGACTACTGGGACGACTTCACCAAGGAGACCATGGGGGATACCATCAACTTCTCCTACCCTGTGGGCGAGTACACCTCCGTCGGCATCGGTTACCGTCTGGAACGCTACTATCTCTCCGACGTAGGGGATGACGCTTCGCCCTATATCACCGACTACAAGGGCTACAACTGGACGAGCGCCATCAATGCCCGCATCCTGCGCGACACGACCGACGCCCGCGACAGGCCCACCAAGGGCACCATCGCCCGTCTCTGGGCTGAATACGGCGGCGGCGGCCTCGGCGGCACGGACAACTTCATCAAGGCTGTGGCCGACTGGCAGGGCTTCTGGTCCTTCAATCCGGAAAACACCATCCACCTCCGTGCGCGTGTGGGCGGCGTCTTCCAGAATACGGACAATCGCGTCCCGGTCTTTGAACGCTTCTGGGTAGGCGGTATGGATACCATCCGCGGCTATTCCTACTCCGACCTTTCGCCCCGTGACGTCAAGTACGGTGGCGACCAGATCGGTGGCGACCGCATGGGCGTGGTGAACCTCGAATATGTCTGGACCTTCCAGAAGGATATGGGCCTGGCGCTCGTCCCCTTCATAGATGCCGGTTTCAACATCGACTCCAAGACGCAGGCTGACGAGCTGTACGACAAGATCGTCTACTCCGCCGGTGTGGAACTGCGCTGGCGCTCGCCCATGGGCGATTTGCGCATAGCCTACGGTATCCCGCTCAGCAAGGACTACGACAATGAGCGCGAGCCCGGAAGACTGGAATTCAGCATGGGCCAGTTCTTCTGATCCAGAGAAAAAAATGACTCAAAAAAGGCGCCCTTTGAACGGGGCGCCTTTTTTATTTAGGGTCATGACTAGCAGAGAGGATTCTCTCTGAGCATCTTGAGGAGGAGTTTGTAGATATCCTCATGACGGTGAT
>NZ_CALVHE010000011.1 GCF_944327235.1 uncultured Desulfovibrio sp. | reverse complement strand
TTCGGCTCTTGGCAGAAAACCTCCAGCTTCATGTCTGAGCAGAGGGTGAACAACGTATTGACACTCTACACCTAGGGCCTGTTAATACTTCGCTGCCTGTTTGGGGGAAGGGCCCCCTCGCTCTGCCGTCGATGCCCGTAAGGCGCCTGCGTCACCTCACGGGCATGGCCCTGCGGGCCGCCTTTCGATCGCCGCCGGCGCGGGAGGGCCAGTCTTTTCGCAGGGAAGCGAGAAAAGGCGTTCCCGCCCTTCTTCCCCCAAGCCCCCCCATTCCTTCCCCAGCGCGCTTTCGCCGGGGAAGACCGCGGGATATGCGGCGGATCCCCACGAAGCTACCGGAACGCCCTGCCGCGCGTGCGCGCGCATTGCGGAGGATCATTTATGGATGAAAAAGTTCGCGAACGTCAGGCGCAATTCGTCCTGCGCGAGAAGACGCTGGGCCAGATCCTGGACGAGACCGTGGCGCGTTTCCCGGACAGGGATGCCGTGATCTATGCCGACCGCAACTACCGCAAGACATGGCGGGAATTTGCGGAGGTCGTGGATGATTTCGCCAAGGGACTGATGGCGCTGGGCGTGCAGAAGGGAGAAAAGGTCGCCGTCTGGGCCACCAACGTGCCGTACTGGGTGGCCCTGCAGTTCGCCACGGCCAAGATCGGCGCCATCCTGCTGACGGTGAACACCAATTACCGGGAGCATGAGCTGCGGTATCTGCTGCAGCAGTCCGAGTGCGAGAACATCTTCCTCATCGACAGTCTGCGCGATCACGACTATGTGGACACGCTCTACAAGATCGCACCCGAACTGCGGATACAGTCGCGGGGCGAACTGCGCTGCCGGGATCTGCCGCATCTGAAGCGGGTCTGTTTCCTCGGGGCGGAAAAATACCGCGGCATGTATTCCGTCTCGGAGATCATGGCCATGTCCGTCATGGTGGACGACGAGGAATACGCGGCGCGGCAGGCGTCCCTCGACCCCTGGGACGCCATCAACATGCAGTATACCTCCGGCACTACGGGCTTTCCCAAGGGGGTCATGCTCACTCATGTGGGCGTGGGCCTCAACGGTTACTGGATCGGCCGCCACCAGCGTTTCACCGAACAGGACCGCGTCTGCCTGCCGGTGCCGCTCTTCCACTGTTTCGGCTGCGTGCTGGGCGTCTCGGCCTGCGTCAATCACGGGGCCTGCATGGTCATCCTGGAGTCCTACAATCCCCTGCAGGTGCTTGCCGCCGTGGACAGCGAGCGCTGTACCGCCCTCTACGGCGTGCCGACCATGTTCCTGGCGGAGCTGGAACACAAGCTGTTCAAGCGCTTCGATGTCTCCAGCCTGCGTACGGGCATCATGGCCGGTTCCGTCTGCCCGGAATCGCTCATGCGTCGCGTGGTGGACGAGATGAACATGAAGGAGATCACCATCTGTTACGGCCTGACCGAAGGCTCGCCCGTCATGACCCAGTCGGACATCCATGACCCGCTGTCCGTACGTTGCGAGACCGTGGGCTGCGCCATGCCCGGCATCGAGGTGCGCGTGGCCGATCCGGATACCTGCGAGGAACTGCCGCGCGGGCAGGTGGGAGAGATCATCTGCCGCGGTTACAACGTCATGAAGGGCTACTACAAGATGCCCGAGGAAACGGCAAAGGCCATTTCCCCTGACGGCTGGCTGCATTCCGGGGACCTCGGCATCATGGACGAAAACGGCTACGTGCGCGTGACCGGCCGCATCAAGGACATGATCATCCGCGGCGGCGAGAACGTCTATCCGCGCGAAGTGGAGGAATTCCTGCTGGAGATGCCGGGCGTGCTGGACGTGCAGGTGGTGGCCGTGCCCAGCCGCAAGTACGGCGAAGAGGTCGGTGCGTTCCTCATCCCCCGGCCGGGCGTTGAACTGGCCCCGGAGGATGTCCGCGCCTTCTGCCGCGGCAAGATCGCCTGGTACAAGGTGCCGCGTTATGTGGCCATCGTGTCCGGTTTCCCGCTCACGGCCAGCGGCAAGATCCAGAAATACAAGCTGCGGGAGATGGCCGCCGAGCGCTGGCCGGAAGCCATGCAGAAATAAGCCTCACGGCCCCTTCCGGACATGGCGCGTCCCGGACCGGAATCCCGCAAGAACCACAAAGGAACCCTGATGAAAAAGGCCATGCCTCTGCCCGAACCCTGGTCGGAAAACGACAACGCTCCGCACAGCACCGCCCTGCCCGGCGCAAGGGACGTGCTGTTGTCGCGAGGACCAGCCTCCTCCCCGGCAGCCGCGACGGAAGAAGCCCCCAACCCGGCTGCCTCCTCCGCCCCATCCGCGACGACGGACGCCGTTCCTCGTGATGAGGAGACGCCCGCCTCCCAAAAACTGACGGACATCCCCCTGCCCGGCGAAAACTTTTCTCCGGAAGAAGGACCGCAACGCGCGGGGACCAGCGTGCTCCCGACAGCGACCTGCCCCGGACAAGGACAATGTCCGCTGGCCCGCATCCCCGAAAGCGCCTGGAAGGAGATTTTCCGCCGTCCCTTCCGACGGCGGCATCCGGTGATCTTCTGGAGTATCGTCCTGCTGGTGCTGGCGGGGCTTGCCGCCGCCCTCCTACTGGATGAGGACGACCTCGGCGGCGAACGCATCGCCCTGCTGGAAGTGCGCGGCCCCATCAGCGACGTGCGGCCTCATCTGGAATGGCTGGACAAGGTAGCCGCCAACCCTGACGTCAAGGGCCTGTTGGTGCGGGTGGATTCCCCCGGCGGCAGCGCCGCGGCCTCGCAGGAACTTTATGAAGCGATAGCCGCTCTGGGCAAACGCATCCCCGTGGCCGTCTCCATGGGCGGCACGGCCGCGTCCGGCGGTCTGATGGTCAGCATGGCGGGCAAGCGCATCTTTGCTAATGCCGCCACGGTGACGGGGTCCATCGGCGTGCGTATGGATATCCCCCAGATACGCCAGCTACTGGACAAGATCGGCGTGGGGCAGGAGACCCTCACTACCGGCCCCTACAAGGATGCCGGTTCCATGCTGCGTCCGCTGACGCGCGAAGAACGCGAGTATTTCGAGGGCCTGCTCAAGGATATGCACGACATTTTCGTGGGCATCGTGGCGCAGGCGCGCGATATGCCGCAGGCAAAGGCCGCGGAGCTTGCCTCCGGCAAGGTCTTTACCGGACGGGAAGCGCTCCGGCTGGGCCTGGTGGACGAGCTGGGCACGGCCAGCGACGCGCGGCGCTGGCTGGCCGAACAGTGCCATGTGCCTGCCACACGCAAGCTGTTGCGGCGCCCCCGCGAGGACAATTGGTGGCGGCAGTCCCTGCAGAGCCTCCTGCAATCGCTGCTGCACCTGGATACGGCCGCCGCGGGAGCCGGTCCGGCCTTCCTGTATCAGATGTAGCCGCTTCCCTCGCCCTCGTTTCAACGCCGGAGCCGCCTTCCCTGCGAAGCGCTCCGGCGTTCCTGTCCCAGGGCCTGTTAGGACCTGTTAGAGCATTTTCAGTTTGAAACGCTTTGCGTTTCAAACCATACGGCCTGTCGTTTCGCGGAAAAACGCGGTTTTCCTGCTCACTTTGGGCCGGGCGGCGCTGTGCCGGGCCTCGCATTTTGCCTTTTTCAAAGGCAAAATGCTCTAACACTATTCGCTGCCTGTTGAGGGGAAGGCCCCCGCTCTGCTGTCGATGCCCGTAAGGCTCCTTTGTCGCCTAACGGGCACGGCCTACGGCCGCCTTTCGGTCGCTCCCTTCCCCCAAGCCCTCCATTCCTTCCCCAGCGCGCTTTTACCGGGGGAAGAGCCGAGGACACGAGGCAACCCTGCTCCAAAGGCAAGTGGACGGCAGGACCGGTCCGTCGCGGGATGCGCTGGCTTGACGCTGCCCGTTCAGTCCGTCCGGGGCCGGGCAAAGGCCAGCAGCGCCACGCCGAGGACAAGCAGGCCGATGCCGCAACCGTCGGTCAGGCTCACGTCTTCATGGAGCAGGAAGATGCCCCAGCAGGCGGCGGCCAGAGGTTCGGCCAAGGCCAGCGTAGCCGCCGTGGCCGCCGGCGTGCGCGCCAGTCCGGCCGTGGTCAGACTGAAGGCCAGTGCCGACGTGACCACGCCGAGATAGAGCGCCGTCCCCGCCCCCGCCGCGCTGGCCAGCCAGCCTACGGGAAAAAGCAAGAGCATGGGCAGCAGGAGCGTGCCGCTCAGGCCGCACAAGACCAGCATGACGCTGTCCGGCGCGAAACGGACGCCCAGCGGTTTGCTGAACACGAAATAACAGGCATAGCCTGTGCCGGCTGCCAGCGGCAGCAGCAAACGCTGCCAGTCAGCCGTATCCCCATCCCCCAGATTAAGGAAGACCAGTCCGGCCAGCGCCAGCGCCGTGGAAGGGTACCAGAGCGGCGCCGGCCGTTCGTCCAGCACGGCCCAGGCCAGCAGAGCGGCCACCAGCGGCGAAAAGCCGATGGCCACCACCGTGCCCACGGCTACGCCCGCAAGCTGCACGCCCTTGAAAAAACAGATCTGGAACGCCACCAGTCCCAGCGCCGCGGGAAGCATCCAGCGCAGGGGCCACTCCGCCAGTCGCGGCAATCTGCTCCGCAAGGCACACCAGACGAAGAGAGCCAGCGCCGCCACCTGCATACGCAACGCGCCGATGACATAGGGGGTCGCCCCTTCGGGCGCAAACGCCTGCGCCGTGCCTGAGGTACTGAAACAGAGCGCCCCCAGCAACACGAGCAGCGCACCGCTCGCCCCCGTCTCCCGTCGGGCGGCAAGCGAAACATCACAGACGGCGTCAGGATGGAACGAGGTTTTGTCCACAGATATCCTCCGGCGACAAATAGGCAGCGCAGAGGCGACAGACGGCGTATCCTGCCGCTCCGCCGCCGCAGACGACAGGCGCGCAACGGCGATGCCCGCGCTCCCTTTGCTTGAACATGCCCGCTTTCCTTGTTGCAGGCAATGGGAATTTTTGCACAAGCCTGCTCTTTCATCAGGACGGCGCTCGACGAACAGGCTCCCGCCCACGAGCTGCCAGCCGTTTCGACTCCATTTCCCATCGCTCGCCAAAAAAATGCGAGAAAAAAATTTTTTTCTCTAAACCCCGTTCCTTTTCCGCCGATAAAGAGGGCAGTCGCCTGCAGGGAAGCAGGTTATCATCCACTCCGTACAGACATTCAGGGAGGAATGTTATGTATATCAATCACAACTCGATGGCCACCAACGTTGCCAACACTCTGACCGGTCACTATGGCAACCTGCAGACCTCTACCCAGCGCCTGTCCTCCGGTATGCGCATCAACAGCGCCGCTGACGACGCCGCCGGTCTGGCCATCAGCGAACTCATGCGCGCCGACGTTGCCGCCCTCAATCAGGGCGTCCGCAACGCCAACGACGGTATTTCCCTTATCCAGACCGCTGACGGCGCCCTTGGCGTTATCGACGAAAAGCTGATCCGCATGAAGGAACTTGCGGAACAGGCCGCCACCGGTACCTACGACTCCACGCAGCGTCTGATGATCGAATCCGAATACCAGCAGATGGCTTCGGAAATCACCCGTATCGCCAACGCCACCGACTTCAACGGCATCAAACTGCTCGACGGCACGCTGTCCGCCATGAACAATGCCGACGGCAAGATCCACGACGGTTCTCAGCTGACCGCTCAGGGCGCCTTGAAGGTGCACTTCGGTACGGCCAACGACTCCGCTGAAGACTACTACTACATCGAGATCGGTGACTGCACCGCCTCCGCTCTGGGCGTGGGTATCTCCGCTCGCGCCGGCGCCGCCGGTAGCACCATCTCCACGCAGCAGGCCGCTCAGGAAGCTCTGGTGGCCATCAACAACGCCATCGTGTCCAAGGACAAGATCCGTGCTCACCTCGGCGCCATGCAGAACCGTCTGGAAAACACCGTGACCAACCTCACCGTGCAGTCCGAAAACCTGCAGGCCGCCGAATCCCGTATCCGTGACGTGGACGTGGCCACCGAAATGACCAACTTCGTCCGCAACCAGGTGCTTACGCAGTCCGCCGTGGCCATGCTCTCGCAGGCCAACAGCATGCCGCAGATGGCTCTGCAGCTCATCGGCTAAGCGCTCTGAAGCCTTTCCGACTCTCTGGGCAGCCCGCAAGGGCTGCCCTTTTTTTATGGTTTTAGCCAGTTGAGCGCCCAAGGCGCGAAAAGGAACCCACCGGCAAAGCCGGTGGTTCTTCATATGCGCCTATAAGGCTTTTTTACCAGCCGCGCCCTAACAGGCACATAGCGGTCTGACATCTGCATATTTGTTACTTGCGGCCCGTAAACGAGCTGCCTGCATGAAGACTGAGCTGTGCCCCCAGCTTGTCTTCTTCTAATTGCTTGCGGATATATTCACGGATTTTTGTCGCATTTTTGCCTACTGTATCCACATAATACCCACGGCACCAAAACTCACGGTTGCGATACTTGAGCTTCAAATCTCCGAATTGTTCATATATCATCAGGCTACTTTTCCCCTTCAAATATCCCATGAACCCCGAGGCACTCATTTTGGGCGGAATTTCAAGCAACAAGTGGATATGGTCAGGATAACATTCAGCCTCAATGATATTAACCCTTTTCATTCGCACAATTTACGCAAAATTTCACCGATTGCTCGCTTTTTCTCTCCATAGAAAACTTGGCGACGATATTTGGAAGCAAAGACTACATGATATTTGCAGTTCCATTTGGTATGTGCTAGACTTTTGTTGTCACCCATTGTGACCTCCTTTTGATTTGCTTCATTGTTGCAGTTGCCAGACCGCAACGAGATACTAGCAAATCAAAAGGAGTTTTTATAACACACGCAAAGCTTTAAGCTTTTTTGAACCTCCCGCCTAGCGGGAGGTTTTCTTCATACAAAAAGTGGGCGCACTTTCGTGCGCCCACTCTTCACAACTTCGTTTTCAGAAATGACTAAGGCGTTGCCTTCATATCCTGCACGATGGAGTTGAGCGTGCTCGTCTCGTGGGCCAGGTCGTTGACGGCCTGCGCCGCCTGCTCCATGGCCGAGGCATTCTCATTGGCTACCTTGTTGATGTCGGAGATGGAGCGGTTGATCTCCTCGCTGGCGGCGGACTGTTCCTCACTGGCCGCCGCAATGGCGCGGACCTGATCCGCCGCGCTCTCGGCAAGCTGCACGATCTCCTCGAGCGCCGAACCGGACGTATTGGCCAGGTCCGTGGCCTCATTGATGCCGTTGACGGCCACGTCCACCTGCCGGATGGATTCATCCGCGCTCTGCTGGATGCTGCGGATGGCCTGTCCCACTTCGGACGTGGAGGCCATGGTCTTTTCCGCCAGCTTGCGCACCTCGTCCGCCACCACGGCAAAACCGCGACCGGCTTCCCCGGCGCGGGCCGCTTCGATGGCGGCATTGAGGGCCAGCAGGTTGGTCTGGTCAGCGATATCAGAGATGACGCCCATGATCTGTCCGATGGACGCGGCGCTTTCGCCCAGCTTGCCCATATCTTCCTTGAGCACCAGCGAGAGCTGATGCACGCCCTCGATGCTGCTGACCACCTTGCGGACGATCTTGGCCCCGTCTTCGGCCTTGAGCCGCATGGAATTGGAGACTTCCGCGGCGCTGCCCGCGCTGCGAGCCACTTCCATGACGGTGGCGTTCATCTCATTCATGGCCGTCGCCGTCTCAGCGGCGCGGTCCGCCTGCTGCTGCGCGCCGTCGGCGGAAAGCTGCACCTGAGCGGAAAGCTCGGTCGCCGCCGAAGAGATGACGTTGGTCGCTCCTTCCAGCTGCTCGGCGGCGTGCAGGATACCTTCCCGCTTGGCCACTTCCGCCCGCTGGAACGCCTTTGTGGCCGCTTCCGTGGCTTCCTTGGCGCGAGCTGTCTGCTCTTCGGCCTCGCGTGCCTTGTTCTTGGCGTTTTCGATGCTGTCACTCAGGTTATGGACCATGCCGCCAAGGCTCATATGCAGCTTGAGCAGTTCGCCGTAGAAGATCTTGCTGTCGGGGATGGCGCTGAAGTCGCCCGCCGACACGGCTTCGGCCGCCGTGAGCATGATGCCGAGCGGACGGGTGATGCTGCGCGCGATGAACAGAGCGATCGCCAACGCGATGAGCGTGATGATCCCTGTAAGCAGCAACAGCCGCAGCACGGCCTCATTGCAGTGAGCGTAGATCTCTTCCACATCCTGCACCGCGGCAAGCTTCCAGCCGTTGCCCGTGGTCAGCACGTTGACCCGCACGGCCTTCCCGCCGATGGTCGTCTCGATGATGGAAGAATTCGCCCGCAAGATGGCCGCATAACCGGGGTCCGGCAATTCCTTGCCCACGGTCTTGCCCACATTGCCGGCCGCGATGGGATCGCAGAGGACGCGCCCCGTCCCTTCCAGCACCAGGAAATACCCGGTCTTGCCGAACTTGAGACGGGTCAGCATGGCGGAAAAGCTCTTGAGAGAAACATCTATGCCCACGATGCCGGCCAGCTTGTTGTCCGGCCCCTTCATCTTCTGCGTGACGGCAAAGACGATGTCCCCGGTAAGCGAGACATAGGCCTCAGACAGCAGCCCATCTTGCGCGGAGGCAGCCGTGGCCGTGTACCACGGCCGCTTGCTGGTATTGAAACCGGCAGGGACCTTCATCTCGGCAAGGCCGGTGGCGTAAGCCCCATTGGGATAACCGACATATACCTCGAGATAGTCGGCATTCTTGCTGTTGATATTTTGGAGCGGCACAAGAGCGGCGCGGACTTCCGGGCTGGTGACGGCGGAGGCGTAGTCGCGTTCCTGCGTGGTGGTGCTGAAATTGGGCATACTGTCGGCCAGGGCGACAAGATCCGCCATACTGGCCACCAGGGCGGCATTGGTTTGTGCCGTGCGCAGGAAGTTCTCCAGATAATCATCCAGAAGACTCAGCTGCCTTCCCGACGACTGCGAGAACTCGCTGTCCGCATCATCACGCATCTGCATACTGGCAAAAAAGATGCCGCCGCTTGCCGTGAGTAAAATGGTCAGGAAAAAGCCCAGGATTATACGCAGTTTTATGCTCATTCGCCCTCCTGCCGCCGGTCGGCTCGCGACCACGTGCTAACAAAGTTCCTTATGTCTTAACGGCAGGAATCATGCAAGCTATAGGCCGGACAGGCGGCGCGCCCGTGCCCGTTCAGCGGGCCTGCGAGGCATCCCCTCCTTCCGCGCGCAAACGCCTGTAGTCGATCTTGCCGGAACCCAGCAGGGGCAGCGCGGCAAGATGGCGGACATGGCGCAGCATATGCAGACCTGAGAAGCCCTCCGCCTGCAGGACGGCATTGGCCTCGGCGCAAGTCACGGATAGCGTGGTATACAGCGTCAGCTGCGGCTGCTCATCCGCATACACGGCATCCACCGCCAGACAGGGACCTCCGTCCGCGTCCTGCGCGACGAAATGACGCCGCAGGACGTCCTCCAGCTGCGGCAGGGAGATCATCTCGCCGCCCAGCTTGAGGAAACGTTCCCGTCGTCCGGCAAAGGTCAGCAGGCCCGTCTGGTCAGCCAGGACAAGATCCCCGGTATTGTACCAGCGTTGCCCGTCCAGCGTGACGAAAGGCATGGACGGTTCACCGCCCTCCGACGAGAGATATCCCCCGAAAACATTGGGGCCGCGTACGAGCAGCAGGCCCGCCTGTCCGGCTTCAAGGCGCTGATAGGGCGGATACGGAGACACCACGGCCACCTCGACCGACGGCAGGGGCCGCCCGATGGTGCAGGGACGGGCCTCCTCCGGCAGGTTGACGCAAACGACGGGGGAACATTCCGTCACGCCGTACCCCTCACAAAGCAGGCCGCCACCGGTCTGGCGGGCGAATTCCGTATACAGGCGCTGCGGACAGGCCTCCGCGCCCACAAATCCCAGTCGCAGGGAGTCGAGGTCCCCCGGCCGGGCCTGCCGCAGCATCCCTTCAAGGAAGGTCGGCGGGGTGACCAGCAGGGTGGGCCGCCAGCGGCGGCAAAGCTCGGCCAGCCGCCCCCCTTCGGCGGGGTTGGCATGGTAGACCACCGGCATACCGAAACAGAGCGGCAGGACGATATTGCCCGTCAGTCCCAGAGAATGGAAGGGCGGCAGCATGGCCAGCATGGCGTCATGCGTGTCCAGAGCAAGGACGGACGCCACGTCCCGGCAATTGGCCAGGATGTTGTCGTGCGTCAGAGGCACCCCCTTGGGCGAGGCTGATGAGCCGGAGGTAAAGAGGATGGCCGCCTGCGGCGATATGTTCCGCCCGACGGCGCAGCCTTCCCAGCCGAGCAGAGAGAGCCGGGCGCGCAAGACGCCTGCCAGCCGCAAGGAAAGGGGCAAGGCGGCGCTGACTTCTTCCAGCAGCAGCCAGTCGGCCCCGCTCTCGGCAACGGTCTTCTCGATGGCCCGTTCATCAAGGCGGCGAAGCAGCGCACGAGCGCTGATCAGATGATGCACGCGCGTCAGCGAAAGCGCATGGCGCAGATTGCGTACGCCGGTCGTCCAGTTGAGCATGACCGGCGTATTGCCCGACAGCAGTACCGCCAGCCAGCACAGCGCCGCAGCGGAAGAAGCGGGCAACATGATGCCGAGAGGCTGCCCGCTGCCGACGCGTCGGCGCAGGAAAAGGGAAAGTACGACGGCGCGCGTCCAGAAGGCGCTTGCCGTCAGCATCTGCCCGCCGTCGGCAAGCAGCGGACGGGACGGCATGGTGCGGATCTGACGCAGGATGGTCCGCACCAGATCGTCCGCCTCCGGCAACACGAGCGGTCGCCTGGGCTGGCCCCGCAGACAGGACTGCCAGCGTTCGGCCTGCTCCCGCGCGGCCTCTTCCTGAGCGGGGGAACGCGCGACGAGTTGTCTGCAAGCGGCCAGCAGACAGTCATGCACCGTCCGCAGATCACCCGGCTCGGCAGCGGCCCGCCCGGAGAGGGACGCGAGTTGCAGGCTCAGGTCCACGACGGCAAGGCTGTCCAGACCGAGATCGCTGTCCAGCCGCTGCTCCGGCCGCAGATCCTCCGGTCGGGGCTGGAGCGGCGAAAGCTCGGCCAGCAGGCGGACCACGTCCAGATAGACCTTTTCATCCAGACCGGAAGGCGTCGTATACTCGCTCCGGCTCTCCCGAACGGTCAGCGGCTGATCCGGCACTTCCGGCTCACGCCGGGAAAACGGTACGCGGCGCAACACATCCGGCTCCGCGGCGTAGCAGGCTTCCAGCAGGGCATTGAGCGCCGTCACGCCGTCTTCCGGGCCTGGCAGAGGCCGCGGACGGACAAAGGTGATGCGTACCTCCCGGCGACGCAGGAAAAAGATGCCGTTACGCAGGAGCGCAAGCAGTCCCCGGAGCAGGGAACGCCCCAGCGACGGCGCGCCGTCGGCCCAGCTGAAGGAAGAGCCCCAGAGGCCCCGCGTACGGATGACGACAGGGACGCAGTCGGGCACGGCCCGCAACAGACGATAGGCGCCGCTGTTGCCGCCAAGATGCGTCTGTCCGTCATGGCTCAGGCTGCCGGAGGGATAGACGAGCAGGTTCTCCCCCTGTTCCAGCGCGTCGGTACAGCGGGCAAGGCTCTCCTGTACCTTCTTGCGGGCGGAGATACCTTCCCTGCGCAGGTCGGGCAGGGGGATGCAGCGCATGAAGGCCGCCAGCGGCCGCAGCCAGAAACGCCCGATCTGATGCCTGTCCGCCAGCGGACGCGGCGACCACGGCGCAAGCCAGGCGCAGAGGATCACCGGGTCCATGAAGGCGGGATGGTTGGGCAGCAGCAGCAGGCCGCGCCCGCGTGTTTCGGCTTCCTTGGCGGCTTCCCGCAGGCAGTCCAGCCCTTCGAGACGCACCTGATAGCGAAGGGAGAGCGCTCCCCGGAGGAAGGCCCCCAACGCCCGCCGTGCGGTCTGGAGGAACACGCCGCTCTTTTCCGTGCGCTGCGGCAGGCGGGCGATCCCGGCTGCGAAGCCTCCTGCCGTCAGAAGGGTGAGGAGACCGAGCAGGGCCTGCCCTGTGGCGGGCGAGAGCAGCGACAGCGGGTAGTAGCAAGCCCCGGCAAGCAGCATGGCGAAAAAGGAGAAGAAGTTGCACAGACCGAGGATACGCCCCTTTTCTCCGGCTGCCGGGCGTACCTGCAGATAGCTGGATACAGGCACGATGTAGAGGCTGCCGCAGACGCCGATGGCGGCATAGCAAAGGCAGAGCAGGGGGAAGTGCCATGCCGACGGCGCATGGGGGACGCAGGCCACGAGCAGCAACAGTACGCCGATGGAGGCGGCCGCCGTCGGGACGGTCCGTTGCCAGTGCTGTTCTTGCCGCCGGGTCGTCAGCAACGCGCCGCCGCAGATGCCGAGCATGAGCGCGCCGGGCAACAGACTGGTCAGCGTGGCGCTGAGGCCGAGCTGATCGATGCCGAAGGCATTGATCTCCAGCAGGACCAGGACCGACAAACTGTAAAAGAAGGCATCCGCGCACAGACAGAGGAAAATGTCCCACCGGGCCCGCAGACGCAGGAACCCGACAGCGGAATCCCATGCGCCGAACAGCGGAAAGGGGGGGAGCTCTTCCGGGCGGGCCGCGGCGGGACGGAAGGGGATGAAAGCCACGGAACACAGCCCCAGCAGGGCTATGCCCAGTACGGTCAGGGCGACCAGCCAGCGTCCAAAGGGGATGCTGGTGGCAAACCATTCGCATTCAATCGCGGCGCCGGACAGCGCCATGCCCAGCAGGATGGAGAGCGTGGTGGAGAGCCTGAGCAGGGCATTGGCCCGCGGCACCTGCGCCTGCGGGAAGATCTCGGGCAGAGAACCGTTGAGGGCCGGACTGAACAGCGCCGAGCTTGCGCCCATGCAGAAGAGCATGGCCAGCATACCGCCCCAGTTCAGGGTGAGCAGCCCCCAGGCCCCGGCCAGCATGGCGGAGACTTCCAGCAGCTTGGCCGCCAGGATCACATGGCGCTTGGGGAAACGGTCCGCCAGCCAGCCGGCCCAGGCGGAAAAGAGCACGAACGGCAGGGAAAAGAGCACCGTCCCCCAGGACTGCAGGCTGGGGAGGTGCATACTCACGGCAAGCAGCAGGACCGCCTGCTTGAAAAAATTGTCGTTGAACGTGCCCAGCGTGTAGCTGAGCCCCAGCGTCATGGCCTGACGAGTAAGATTCCGCTGCATAGCGCGCTCCTTGCGGTGCTCCGCGCATGGCGTCAGGTCGGCGCCGCCCGTCAGTCGCGGGGGATGTCCTCCGCCATGCCGCTCAACGAGGGCCGCCGTCTTCCACGGCCAGCTCCGCGAGCGCATAATCCCTCACCCGGTCGAGCATCTCCAGCGTGAAGGGGAGGTCTCGCCGGTAGAAGACTTCCTTCCCTGAGCGTTGCGGGACCAGCAGGCCCGCGCGTACCAGCACGTTGACATGGTGGCTGACGGCGGTACGGCTCATGCCCACGGTGCTCACCAGCGTGCTCAAGCTGATGCGCTCCCCCGGCTCGAAAAGCAGAAGTATCTTCTGGCGCGTGGCATCTCCCATAGCGGAAAAGACCTGCGCCACACGCTTCCAGTCGTCCGGCAGGGCAGCGATGTACTGTGTGTTCATGACCCCTGTGTAGACGGCGGGAATGTGGCTGTCAAGGAACAGCCTAGGCAAGTGAGGTAGGCTTGTCAACTAAAAAAATAGTTATGTAGTTTTATGAAACGTATGCCGCCGCATAACGCGCGACGCCTGTCCAGACGACGTTCCCCGTCGATACGCTCCGGCCATAGGCAAAAACAACGGGGAAGACGGCCCGGAGGCCGCCTTCCCCGATCTTCGCAAAAGGTGATCGACGCGGAGGCTCGCGCTCAGCCCCTGAGGCAGTGCCGCGTCCAGAGCTCCAGCATGAGCAGGGCCCAGAGCTCGATGGTGTTATTGGCGGTCCCGTCCATATGTTGGGCGACGAGCCGCCGGATCTCGGACTGATTGACCCAGTCCCGGATGGAGCATTGCGTGCTCATGAGCGCATCGAGCACCAGGGTCCGCAGCGGGCCGCGCAGCCAGCTTTCCAGCGGCACCATATTGCTGTGCCGCCGCCGGAACACGAGGTCGTGCGGCAGATGGCGCAGACCGACCATCTTGACCAGCCATTTGGTCTCATAGCCCTTGCCGGTGCTGCCGGGACGCCGGTCCGGCATACGCCTGACGCGCATACCCACCGGCAGGGTCAGGGCGAAGTCCACGATATCGTTGTCCAGCATGGGGATGCGGATATCCAGCGTGTGCGCTCCGGTGACCATGTCGATGCGCGGCAGCAGGCGACCGGCAAGGAAGTGATCCAGCTCGAAGAACTGGATCTTGTCCAGCCAGGTGGCACGCGGGCAGCGGGCAAAGGCCCGCAGCATGAACATGATGGTCAGTTGCGGATCCGCCGCGCCGCGCAAGTCCATGGAACAGAGGCTTTCCTTGCGGTTGCCGAAGAACAGGGCAAACTGGCTGTAATAGTAGCTGGCGCAAGGATCCATCTCGCCAAGCAGGCTCTTGCCGCCGTAGGCATGGGGCACGGTCTTGGTCAGCTCGGTATGCACCTTGCGCACTTCGGGCGGCAGATCCGGCGTATCGTAGAGGAAGGGCGCAAGATACCGGGCATAGCCGCCGAAGATGTTGTCCGTGCCGCTGGTGGTCACGGCGGCCCCCACATGCTGGCTGGCCATGCGGGCAAGCCGCCAGGAAGTGAGCAGGGGCGGGTCGGCAAAGGGTTCGCCCATGCGGGAGACGATATGCGGCAGTTCCTCCATGATGCCGACATCGAGCATTCCGCTCACATGGCGCGTGCCGCAAAGCTCCGCGGCCTGCATGGCCTGAGCGTTGACGCCGTGATCGGCGTCCACATAGTCCAGCGAGAGGCTCAGCATGTCCCCGGTCTGCCGGGCCGCCTTGCTGGCAAAGAGCGAGGAGTCCAGCCCGCCGGAAAGGAAAAGCCCCGTGCCGGGCGTGACGTGCCGCCGCGCCACGCGGTCCATGAGACCGTCGAGCTCTTCGATGGCGTCCTCGTCGGTGCCCTCGAATTTGCGGCTGCCGTCCACATTCCAGTAGCGCAGGAAGAAGGCGGCGCGCCCGGGCTGCCATTCCAGCCAGCTCGCCGGTTCCAGCTTGTGGATGCCTTCAAAGGCCGTCAGCGGCGCGGGCGGCATCATGAAGGTGAGATAGTGGAAGAGGGCGTTATAGTTGGGACGGCGCTCGAGGGCCGGATGCTTCAACAGGGACATGACCTCCGAGGAGAACAGGATGCCCTTGCCGGAGGAGGCGTAGTAGAGCGGTTTCTGCCCGAAGCGGTCACGTACGAGAAAGAGTTTCTGGTCCCGCAGATCCCACATGGCAAAGGCGAACATGCCGTTGAGCCGGGTCAGGCATTGCGGCCCCTGCGAGAGGAAAAGATAGGAGAGGATCTCTTCGTCCTGGCGGCTGCGGAAAACGTGGCCGCTTTTCTCGATCTCTTCGCGCAGCTGCGGCCCGTTATAGATCCGGCCGTCCAGGACGACGAGATAGCGCCCGCAGGGACTGACGAAGGGACGTTTGCCGTTGTCCTCCTCCGACTCGCTGCCGCAGTAGCCCATGATGGCCTTGTCTCCGAGATGGCCCAGCCGGGGAGGGTTCTTCCCTCGGTGGGACAGCGCGTCAAGCATGGCCGCCAGGGCCGTACGTTCTTCATCCCTCACAACTTCCGAGGTCAGGACACCACAGATTCCGCTCATAGTCACATCCTTGGGGCACGGCCCGGCCCGCCTCCCTCCCGGATGAAGGGGCAGGGCAAGGCTTTTTGGTTATCATGCAGCACTTGGTGAAAATAGACAATAGCCGCCGCCACGGCGGCAGCTTCCTCCGCGCGGCGGGCAGGGATCGTCAGTTGAAATTGATGGCGATCTTGAGATTGGGGGCCTCGTACTGACTGAAGAGCGCCATGCGACCGCCGGTGGCGGGCTGGGCGTTGTCGACCAGCGTGAACGGCTGATCGCAGACCCAGCGGTCGATGGTGTCGCCAAGCGTATAGACCTTGCCGTCCCTGACGCGCACGGCGTGGACGTAGAACACCGTATTCTTGCTGTCTATCTTGAGATGGAAGGTCTTGCCGGGCTGGATGCTGTACCAGCCGTCCGTCGACCAGTGCCCCGAGGGGCGCAGATAATGCACGGCCAGCGCGACCACGGAGCGGGAATTGTTGTTGGCTTCGATATCCAGCGCATGGACAAGGCCGGTACTGCACAACAGGCTGCAGACGAGCAGCAGGGGCAGGAGGAGAAAACGCATGGCAGGTCTCCCGTAGATTGACGGTGCATGACGCGCGGATCGCGGCGCTCTCGTCACCATGCCAAAGGTGCTCCGCAATGTCGAGAGGCGGCCCGTCATAGCGGAGGGCCGCCCTTGCGGACGGCCCTCATGGATACGACGGCAGGCGGCAGAAGGTGCTCCTGCCGACCGTCAGGCCGCGAAATCGTACCCCGCTTCCAGCGCCTTGATGTTGGCGGGGATGAGCTTGGCATAATGGGCATTGACCACGCTGTGCATGGCCTGCTTGACCGCCTCCGGGTCCAGCGCGCCGGTCGCCCGCAGCCACGCGCCCAGCGCGACCACATTGGCCATCTTCACGTTGCCCAGCTCATGGGCCATGTCGTTGACCGGGATATAGACCGTCCTCTTGCGCGCATCCAGCAGATCGCGGGACACCAGCGAGGCATTGACGATCTGCACGCCGTCCTCCCGCAGACGCGGCTGGAACTTGTGCAGGGAAGGTTCATTGAGGATGATGGCGGACATGGGCCGGTTGACCAGCGGCGAACCCACGGGGTGCGTATCCAGCACCACGGTGCAGTTGGCCGTGCCGCCGCGCATCTCCGCGCCGTAAACGGGGATGAAGCTCACTTCCAGCCCCTGCTCCAGTCCGGCCTGCGCCAGCAGATTGCCGATGAGCATGACGCCCTGACCGCCGAAACCGGCCATGATGACATCCTGATAGCCGTTCATGCCTGCACCTCGCTCTGTTTGCGCTCCTCCCGCACATCCCGAAAGACGCCCAGCGGGAAGACGGGGATCATCTCCTCACTGATGCGGCGATTGGCTTTCACGGGATCCAGATGCCAGTTGGTCGGACACCCGGCCAGCAGTTCCACGAAGCTGAAGCCCAGCCCCTGTATCTGACAGCTGAAGGCCGCCAGCAAGGCCTTCTTGGCCTGCCGGATGTGCTTCACGCTGTCGAGGGCGCAGCGCTCGGCATAGGCCACCCCGGCCAGCCCGCCCATGATCTCGCTCATGTGGATGGGCCCGCCCTCGCCCAGCAGGTGACGGCCCAGCGGGGTAGTGGTGGTCTTTTGTCCCAGCAGGGTGGTGGGGGCCATCTGGCCGCCGGTCATGCCGTACACGGTGTTGTTGATGAAGACCGCCGTGATGTTCTCGCCGCGATTGGCGGCGTGTATGGATTCCGCCAGACCGATGGCCGCCATGTCCCCGTCCCCCTGATAGGTGAAGACGATGCTTTCCGGCCGGGCGCGACGGATGCCCGTGGCCACGGCGCAGGCCCGCCCGTGCGGGGATTCCACGGCGTCCACGTTGAAATAATCGTAACTGAAGGCCGAACAGCCCACCGAGGCCACAAGGATGGCCCGATCCGCCAGTCCCAGTTCATCCAGTGCCTCGCTCACCAGACGGTGGGCGATGCCGTGGTGGCAGCCGGGGCAGTAGTGCGTGGGCTTGTGGGCCAGTGTCGGCGTGGCGTCAAAGACCAGTTCCTCGCCCGCGCCGGGGCGCAGGCGTTCGTCCGAAGTCGCGTCCTGCATGTCAGTCCTCCCTGAGTGCGGTGAGAATGGGGTCCACGAGGTCGTCCGCGCCGATGAACATGCCGGGCATGATGCCGTGCCAGCTGACCGAGGAGCGGCGGGCCAGCACGTCCAGGGCAAGGCGCACGTCCTCCACCATCTGGCCGGTATTCTGCTCCATGACCAGCAGACGGCGGTCACGCGCCACACGGCGCAGGGCCGCTTCCGGGAAGGGGAAGAGGGTCACCGGACGGAACAGGCCCACGCGGCAGCCCTGTTCGCGCAGCTGCCGGACGGCGCTGCGGGCGATGCGGGCCACGGAACCGAAGGCCACCACGATGAGCTCGGCGTCCTCGCACTGCCATTCCTCCCAGTCCACATGGGCGCGCATGGCCTCATACTTGCGCATGAGCAGCACGTTGCGCTCGGCCAGCGAGCCTTCGGCCAGATAGACCGACTTGAGCAGGCGCGGCGTCGCGCCGGGGCCGCGTCTGCCGTGCCCTTCCAGCCGCCAGGGCGCGGACAGGGCGGCATAGCCGTCGGCCGTCAGGGCGTCCTCGGGCGGCTGCCGCCGCACGCCTTCCTTGATCTGGGCCACGATGGCGTCGCCCAACACCATGACCGGATTGGCGAAGGTGAAGGCCAGACGAAAGGCGCGGAACATGAAGTCATAGCATTCCTGCGCCGTGGACGGAGCAAGCACGAAATTGCGATGGTCGCCGTTGCCGCCGCCCTTGACCGCCTGGAAATAGTCGCCCTGCGAGGGGCCGATGTCCCCAAGCCCCGGCCCGCCGCGCATCATATTGACGATGACGCCGGGGATCTGGCTGCCCGCCATGTAGGAGAGGGATTCCTGCATGAGCGCGATGCCGCAGCTCGAGGAGGAGGTCATGGCCGGGATGCCGCAAGACCCCGCACCCAGCAGCATGGCGCTGGCGGCAAGCTCGCTCTCGGCCTGCACGAACTGGCCGCCGTTCTCCGGCAGCAGACGGCTCATGGCTTCGGGGATCTCGTTCTGCGGGGTGATGGGATAGCCGAAATAGCAGCGGCAACCGGCGTCCAGCGCGCCATAGGCCACGGCCTCGTTGCCCTTGATGAGGATACGTCCGTCATTCATGCCGGTCTGCCTCCGCTCTTGTCGCGGAACACGCGGATGGCCGTATCGGGACACATGAGGGCACAGGAGGCGCATCCCGTGCAGCGGCCTTCCGTTTCCATCACTTCATAGCCCTGCCGGTTGAATCGCCCGGCGGGACGGATGATGTGCGCCGGGCAGGCTTCCACGCACAGGCGGCAGCCCTTGCAGCGCTCTTCCAGAAATACGATTCGAGACATAGATGATTACCCTTTGCGGCCGCGGTATGGGCAGCGCCCGCTTCCGTATTTGATTCCTGTTCAGCCAAACAGTCAAGCGGGAAGGCCTCTTGACTTTTCTCCGGTTTTGTTGCCAAAGCCGTCTTTCTGCGGCGGGCTTGATCAGGCACCGCCCATCTTCTCCCCTGAGACAGGCTTGCCGCCGGACCGCGGGCAGGCCCTGCCGGGCACGCCGAAAACGACGTGCCGTCAATCTTCAAGAAACATCCGACGGAGGCTGCCGCATGATGCTGGGGAACAACGGCGCGGGCTTGCTGCTGGCGCTTTTGACGGCGCTGTTCTGGGGCGCATTGCCGCTGGCGGTGAAACATCTGCTGCCGGTCATGGATGCGGTGACGCTGGTCTGGCTGCGCTTCTGCGTGGCGGCTGTCTGGATATGGTGCGCTCCCGCCGTGCGCGCCTCGCGCGATCCGCAGCGGGCCGCCGCCGCGGTCCCGGCCGCTCCGGCCGCGCCGTCCCGGCGGCGCACCTGGCTGCTGCTGGCGGTGGCCTCGGCCAGCCTGGGGGCCAACTTCGTGTTCTTCAACTCTTCCGTGGCCTATCTCAGCGCCTCGGCCTGTCAGATCCTGGCGCAAGCCGGCCCGGTGCTGCTCCTGCTGGGCGGGGTATTCATCCTGCGGGAAGCCTTTTTGCCCGTCCAGGCCGTGGGCGTCGGCCTGCTGCTGACCGGACTGCTGTTGTTCTTCAATACCCGGCTCGGCCTGCTCTGGGGCGGCGACAGCGATTTTTCCTTCGGTATGCTGCTGGGCGGCTCCGCCGCGCTGGTCTGGGCGACCTACGGTCTGGCCCAGAAGGTGCTGCTGCGCCACCTCACGCCCACCCGCATCTTGCGGGTCATCTATCCCTGCTGCGCTCTGGGGCTCGCGCCGCTCGCCACGCCCGCGGACATCCTGCGTGTGGACGCGGTACAGCTCGTCTGCCTGATCTTCGCCTGCATCAATACGCTGGTGGCCTACGGGTCCTTCACCAAGGCCATGAGCATCTGGCACGCGGCCAAGGTCAGCGCCGTGGTGGCGACCACGCCGCTGTTCTCGCTGGTGCTGGAATCCCTGTTGCACAGCCTCTGGCCGTCGGCCTATCCGCTGGACAGCGTGGGCCTGCTCAGTCTGCTGGGCGCGTGCGTCGTCGTGCTGGGCGCGCTGGGCATAGCCGTGGGGCCCATGCTGCATCTGCCCCACCTGCCGCATCTGCCGCGCCGCCACCGCCGGTAAGCCGTTCCCCAAAGAAGACCGGGCCGCCCCGACAGGCGGCCCGATACGCATCACGCAACGAGAGACAGAGCCCCGCAGCTGTTTCGCTCCGTCTGCTTTGGGGGCGAGGGCGCCTCGTGTCTCCGGCTCTTCCCTCGGTAAAAGCTCGCTGGGGATGGGAAACCCGCTCCCGCGCTGGCAGCGCCCCAACGGGCGGCCCGCAGGGCCGTGCCCGTTGCGACGCAGGAAGCTACGGGCATCGACAGCAGAGCGCGACCGAAAGGCGGCCCGCAGGGCCGTGCCTGTTAGGCGACAAAGGAGCCTTACAGGCATCGACAGCAGAGCGAGGGATTCCCCTTCCCCTCAAACAGGCAACGAATAGTGTTAACAGGCGCTAGACCTGCCCCTCCGTCAGACGGAGGACGGCCTCCACGCAGTCGTCCAGGGAAAGACGTGCCGTGGGCAGCACCAGATGCGGGGACAGCGGCAGATCCACCGGGGTCTCCGCTCCGGCCATCTGACGCACGCTGCCGTTACGCGCCGCCGCATACAGCCCCTTGGGGTCCCGCTGGCGGCGGACCTCCTCCGGCACATCCAGGAAGATCTCCCGATAGCCGGGCAGGTTTTCCCTGTTCCATTCGTGGATCTCATGGAACAGGGAAATGGTGGCCATGATGACGGTATGGCCCTGTCCGGCCAGCAACTTGCAGAAACGGGCATAAGTGCGGGCCAGCTCAAGACGGCTCTCCCGGTCGAAGCCGGAAGCCGTCACGCCCAGCACGGCGCGCAGCTCGTCGCCGTCCAGCAGGATGGACTGCGGCAGCCGGGCCTGCAGGGCGCGGGCCAGCGTGCTCTTGCCCGCGCCGGAGAGGCCGGTGATCCAGAAAACGCGCCCTGTCTGCGCGCCCCTGTCCATACTCAGTCCACGCGACGGGCAAGCCAGGCCCGCGTCGTATAGGGGATGGCGATGCTCTCCCGGCCGAGCCCGGCAAGATAACGCTCGATCCGGTCTATGATGGTCGCGAACTTGTCGCCCGCCTGCCGGTGCAGCGTGGAATGGGAGCGCCATGCCTCCACGATCTCCGCCGGGCTCTGGGCATGTTCCACCTCGCCCTGCACGGGAGTGATGTCCGTGAACAGGCCGGAAGCGCGGATGACCTCGGTCTGATCCTCGCGGCGCGTGCCGTAGCCGTATTCGGGGATGGCCTGCCTGATGATGTCCTCGATGCCCTGCTGGACGGGATCCCGCAGATCCCTGTGGTTCCAGAGGCAGACGAACCACTTGCCGGGCTTGAGCAGGCGGTGGGTCTCGGCAAGGGCGGCGGCCCGGTCGCAGACGTTGAAGGAGGAACCGAAGGAGACGAAGTCATATATCCCCCCCGGCCGTCCGGTATGTTCGCCCGTGCCTTCGTACCAGCTCACCGCGGGGAAGTCCGCCGTACGCCGCGTCCCCAGCGCCCGCATGGCGTCGTTGGGCTCCACGGCATCCACCCGACAGCCGAAACGGACGAGCGGGAGCGTGAGATGCGCGACGCCCGCGCCGATGTCGCAGACAAGATCGTCCGCCCGCAGCCCGGCGATGCGGAAGATGTCCTCCAGAGCGGACGGGGCATAGTCCGGACGCTTGAGATAGCTTTGGGCCAGCGTGGTATAATCCCAGGCTGTCTTCATGGATCCCTCCGATATGCGGGGACATGCGCTCCCGTGTCCGACGAAGCGTCCCCCTTTTTTTGGCTAGATGCTCTTCAATTCGCCCGGCGGGCGATCCAGGCCCGCGTCAGGTATTCGGCTTCGATATCATGGAGATCCGCCGTCTTTTCCCGGATATAGGCAAGGAAGGCGGCGAACTTCTCTTCACCGAGCTGCACGCGCACGTCATTGACGGATTCCCACAGGCCCAGATAGCGCTCGGGGCTCTGGTGCTCGATGTGGCGGCCTTCAAGATAGATGACCTCATCGAACTCGCGGCAGGCGGCAAGGCGCTCCGTCAGCTGGTTGCAGAAGGCCGAGCGGCCGGATGAGACCCGTTGCATGTCGGGCGCAAGGCTGCGCAGATGCTCCTCGATCTCCACCAGCAGCGGATTGGATTCATAATAACGGGTGTTCCAGAGCGCCATGAAGTGACCACCCGGTTTGAGCAGGCGATGGAACTCCCTCACGGCGGCGTCAAAATCCGGCCAGTGGAAGGACGACGCCATGCAGGCAAGATCGAAAACGCCGCCTTCCAGGCCGGAAGCTTCGGCGGAGTCTTCGTGCCAGCGGATGGCGTACGGCCCGTTCTGCTTCTGTCCGGCCTCGCGCATGGCGGCATTGGGTTCCACCGCGTCCACTTGCGCCCCGACGGCCGCCAGTTGCCGGGACCATATGCCTGTCCCCGCGCCGGCGTCCACGCAGCGCGGTCGCGGCTGTCCGCTCAGGCGGACGAATACCTCAGCGATCATGGGCGCATAGCCGGGGCGGTAGCAGGCGTACTTTTCCGCCAGCGCCGTAAAGTCACCGTGTTTCATGCGGGATACCTCCGGGTGTCCCCATTTCGGGAAAGCTTTATGCGCGCACGGCCCAAGGCCGCGCCTCCTCATCGCCAGTCATGATCCCAGCCGCCCTGCGCAAGGCGGCTCTCGTAGGCGCGCAGATCGTCCTGATCGTCCACCTCGCACCAGCGCCCCTCCACGGGAACGGCCGCCACAGGTATCCGGCGGCTCAGGAGCAGGCGAAGGAAACTCGTCATATCGGTGCGATCCACCGCGTCGCCAAGCTCCCGGCAGACGGCGGAAACGGTCTGCCAGCCCTGCGGCGTCAGGCGCAAAAGCCCCATATACTGCCCGTGGATGTCGTCCATGCCGCACGGCTTGCGTCCGATGTCGCACAGCAGGCCGTCACGGCAGGCAAAGCTTTCGGCATCCGACAAGGGATCGGCAAATCGGATGCGCCAGAGCGCTTCCCACCGTGTATCGTAGGTGAGGGACACGGCATGATCGCCGCCCCCGGCGCACAGGGCGCGCACATGCTCCGCCGGATAGACGATGTCCGCATAGCTGACGACCACTTCCGTCTCGCCGTCGGCAAAGGCCGCCTCCAGCCACGGGCCGGCACAGAGCAGGGAGGCCAGCATGTTGCATCGTGCCCAGCGCGGATTGTCCACCGTGGCAAAGGCGCCGGACGGCAGCCCGGCGGCCTCCGGCACAAGGCGCTCCGCCAGATAACCACGCACCACCAGCACATCCTTCGCTCCGGCGGCCCGCAAGGCGTCATATTGCCAGCGCAGAAGGGGCTTGCCCGCAAGGGGGACCAGACACTTGGGCCTGTCGTCGGTCAGTTCGCGCAGCCGGGAACCACGCCCGGCGGCAAGGATCAGCGCGTCCATTCATACCTCGGTATGCAGGGGGGTTATACGTTTTCCGGCGCAATCCAGCAACAGCAGACGGGCCTTGCCCGCACGCTCATAGAGGATGCCGCCGCAACCGATGGCGGCGGGCAGGCCGTATTCCGCGCAGCGGATGGCCATATGAGAATTGGCCCCGCCGTAGCAGGTGACGAGGCCCGCGATGTTGCGGGTGAACAGCCAGTCGTAGCCGGGATCGGCGCTTTCGATGCAGACGATGTGCCCTTCCAGCGCTCCGGCCCCGGCCTCGCCGCCGTCCAGCACCGTTACCGGCGCTTCCACGCGGCTGCGGGTGATGAAATTGGGCTCGCTGCGCTGCTGGGCCGCCACATAGACATCCCGCTCCGAACGGATGAGGGGCGCGAGGCGCAGCGAACGGGCCAGTTCATGCTGGCGACGCTGTTCCGCGATGACGGAAAGATAGTAGGGTCGGGCCTCGTCCGGCAAGGGCGCGTGCAGACTGCCGGTGATGACATCCAGCGGCAGCATGGCGCAGGCTTCGCGGTCGAGATCCAGCCGTTCGCCCCAGGCGGCGATGGTCTCCAGGACGGCGGAGACGTGGCGCGAAAAAATGAACTTGATGCGCTCGCGTCCCGCGATGGCCTGACGGGCATAGTCCAGCAGACGGTCGGGCGTACAATCCAGTCCGGCTTCGTCCAGCAGCAGGCTCAGGGCCTCGTGTTCGGCGGGCGTCAGCACAAAGCCCTCGGGTTGCGGCGGTTCGGGCGACTGCGCCGCCCCGGCAAAGAGATCGCGCCGGGCGTAGCAGGGAGTCAGGATGTCATAGGTACCGGGCCGCAGATGGCCGTAGCGCGCCATGAAGGCCGGACGCCGTTCGGGCTGGCGCACCGCCTCGGCAAAATCGTGCGAAAGCTCGCCGGAGACCGTGCGGATGGTCCGCTTGAAGGCGGCCAGCCGCTCTTCGCTCAGGGCCTCGCGGCGGACGGCCGAACGCAGCAGGCTTTCCGCCATGAAGGCATGGCGGGCGGCCACGGAAAAGGGCAGCGTGCCCCATTCCTTGCATTCCTCCAGCAGGGAGATGAGCGAAGCCGCCAGCGAGAACGGCGTCCCCGACGGCGTGGCGGAGAGCATGATGCCCCGCTGGCGCGCCTCCAGCTCGCAGGCGTCCCGCAGGGCTTTTTCCAGACTGCCGGGGGCGGGCGTCTGTCCGGCGGGCCGCAGGGCACGGTTGGTGAGGCGGCGCAGGGCGGCCTTGTAGGTCAGACGCTCCGTGACGGAGAGCGTTTCCGGGTAACGCTCGCGGAACGTCTCGTCAAAGTCGAAGTCCAGCACGGTGGGAACGATGGCGAACTCGATCTTGTCGTGCAGCTCCGGATGCGCGTCGAGGCGATCCGTCCAGGCGTCCACCAGACGCTCGGCCGCCGGTTCGGGGATGCCGTCCGGCAGGAAGGAATTGAAGCTCGCGCGCACGTCGATATAGGGCCGTCCGGCGAGAGAGAGCATGAGTTCCACCGGCGGCAGGGCCCGGTAGCCCATCTGACGGCGGGCCAGACGCCAGACCTGCCGGGTGATGATGTCCCGGTAAAGGCTCATGGCCAGCGGACGCGGCGTGATGCCGATGATCTCCGCCGGGTTCCAGTCCGGCATGACGCCGAGCATACTCCGGCTGCCCGCCAGTCCCGGACGCCGGGCCATGATGTCGCGGGCGTAGGTCTCCACATGGCGGATATGGCGGGAGACCGCCTCCGCCACCTGAGCGCGCCAGTGTCGCGCCGCGGCGATGGGCCGGGCCTGGAGCAGGTGCACCACGGCCCGCGTGTCCACCACGAACTCCACGTCCAGCGGCAGACCGGCAAAGAAGTCCTCCAGACGCCGCACCAGCTCCAGCACGGCGCGCAGGCGCGGCGAATCGAAATATTCCGCCCTTGCCCCCCGATAGACATAGACCGTCTTGCTGACGCCGCTGCCGCTGGTGATGGTGTCCGTACGGCCGGAGACATCGTCATAGTTGATGACATAGTACGGGGAGCCGTCATCCAGCGTACGGGTCATGACCACCCCGCTCATGGCCACATGAGGGATCATGGGCTGGACGAGCACCTGATCCTCGTCGTGCGCATAGCGGGAGACCACCTTGCCGATGGCGCTCCGCAAGCCCGCAACGTCCTGTGAAGGTACATGCAGCACGCTGTCGAATGCGCCCGCAAGGGATTGCGTACCGCTGTCCTCCCCGCAGGCCGAGGACCGCACCGCCAGTGACGTGGCGGGGAAACGCTCCCTGATCCCGTCAAGCACGGCTTCCGGTTCGGCAAACCAGCGGGCGCGGGTAAAGAACAGCAGCGGAGGTACCGGGAAATCATGCCCATACAGCAGGGCCAGCGTTTCCGCCTTGGTGCCGGGCGTCGGAGGAGCTGCGGGAGACGAGGTCATGGCGTGCGACGCATGTCAGTTGATGGTGAAAAGGGCCTGCAACAGGGGCAGATCGCAGGCAGCCGGCTGCGGTTCGCGTTCAGGATGCCAGAGGATGCCCCGCCACGGCAGGCGGGTATGGACAAAAGCCTCCACGCTGCCGTCCTCCGGACAAACGGCCAGAGGGGCCAGACAGGCGGGCAGATGAGCGGCTTCCAGCCCCCAGGCGTGGTAGGAATTGACCTCCCCCCTCCGCCCGGCGGGCGGCAGTCCGGCGGGACCGGCCTCGACCGACCGCCAGACGATGTCATGCCGTGTCGCCACATGCCGCTCCGGTGCCAGGGGAACGAGTCGCGCGCCCGCCTGACAGGCCAGCAGTTGCGCTCCCCGGCAGACGCCCAGTACCGGCAGCCCTTCCCGCTCGGCCCAGCGGAGCAGAGCCGTTTCCGTCTCGTCCCTGTCGGGCGTGGCGCCCAGATCGTCGCCGCCGGTCAGCAGCAGCCCCCGGACGCCCTGCCGCCGGGCAAGCTCCACGCAATCCCCTCCCGTATTGGGCAGCATGAGCCAGTCCGGCGCATGACCGCCGAGGCGTCCAAGGCGATCGAAAAGGACTGGCCAGTCCCGCGCCAGAGCATCGCGCGTCTCGCCATGATCGGAACGCACCACGCGCATGGTCACGCCTATACGACGGGCATGTGGCATAACTTCCCCAACCGGCATCGAAGATCTTGCGGGTCATCGCGGGCATCGGGCGGGCATCGGAGCCCGCGCGAACGGATACACCTGTCTATAGCTTCGCTTTCCCGACCCTGTCCAGCCGTATCTGCCGCCGAAAAGAAGCGGACGGCCCCCATGCGCTCCGGCAAGGACCGTCCGTTTATCGAGCATTTTCCGTTTGAGGCGCGAAGCTTTCCAAGCCATGCGGCCTGTCGTTTCGCGGAAAAACACGGTCTTTCCGCTCACGCTGGGCCGGGCGACGCTGTGCTGCCGCCTCGCGTTTTGCCTTTTTGGGGCGAAGCGCTCCCAAAACCAAACGGGGGCTACGGCTTGACCGGTTCCCGCGTCAGGTCGTCCGTCGTTTCGCGGGCATGACGGATGAACACCGCCCGGACACCGGCGATCTCCCCGAGGCCCAGCAGGTTGGTCTTTACCTGAAAGCCCTTTCCACGCAGCCGGGAGGCCCAGCTGTCCGGCTCTTCGCCCGCAAGGTCGTTGCGGGCATGGTCACCGGCCACGACCATGAAGGGTTGCAGCCAGAGCGTCCGCAGCTTGTGCGCGGCAAGCTCCTCCACAAGTTCTTCGAAGGTGCGCGAGCCTTCCACCGAGGCCATGAACGTCAGGCCGTCCGCCTCGGCAAGGATACGGCGGATGCCTTCAAAGACCAGATCCGCCCGGCCGTGCGCCTGTCCGTGCCCCATGAGCACGAGTCCTTCCCCGGCCTTGCGTCCGCCGCAGCTCTCCAGCACGGCGGCCGCCACTTCGCGGGCGTCCTGCCGGGACTCCAGCAGGGGCCGCCCCAGATAGACGGCCTCGAAACGGCCGGGATGCGCCTTGACATCCAGCAAGACGGCCCGCTCCAGCGCGCCGAACTCTTCCCCGGCCATGACGTGCAGGGACTGGACGCGAACGACCTTCACGCCCTTGCGGGCCAGCGCCGCCAGCCCTTCACTGATGCCGCCCACGGGCGTTCCCCGCGCGGCCAGTTTCTTGCGGATGATCTGGGAAGTGTAGGCCCACTCCACGGCGGCGTCCGGGAAAGCCGCCCGAAAATCGGCATCAAGGGCTTTGAGGGCAGGGACGGCTTCGGGCACGCTGGTGCCGAAAGCCACGATGAGCAGGCCCTCGCGCGGCCCCGTCGCGGCCTGGACGGCGGGGGACAGGCTGACGAGCCAGAAGGCAAGCAGCAGGACAAGGAAACTGGGGAAACGCTGGATGTGAGACATGGATCCTCCTCAATGACGCGTCAAGGTGTGGATAACGAGCGGGTTTCGGACTTGAGGGAATATGGCGGCTCCCGCCGCCGGCCTTTGCTTCGCCTTCACCGCTTGCGCGACTGGCTGTCCGGACAGATACTGTCCGTGAAGCTCCGTACCCTCTTACCGCAGCGCGACTGTTTCCGATTCGCACGGAATTCCCCGCGATATGCTGTTCTCTGGCTATGTGAGGAAAGCTCCCCTGTCAAGCGTCATGCGGCGGACGGCTCACTGCCGCAGATCCACCACGCGCTTGGACTTGCTGAACGTGCGCGGCAGGCTGCCGGGATCGCAGATACGCACATCCACACGGGCCAGGATGGCCTTGTGCAGACGGCGGGCAAGGCTCTCGGCCAGCGCGGCGTCGCCGTCGGCGGAGGCCTGCGGGGCGCGCTCCACGGTGAGCGTCATATGGTCGAGCGCCCGCTCGTCCCGGCGCAGCTCCACCTGATACTCGCCGCCCAGTTCGGGATAAGCGCCGATGACATCCATGATCTGGCCCGGATAGATATTGACCCCGCGGAAAATGATCATGTCGTCCGAACGGCCGAGGATGCGGTCATGGCGGGGCATGGTCAGTCCGCAGGAACATTCGCCGGGCAGGAGGCGGGAAAGATCGTGCGTACGGTAGCGCAGCAGCGGCACGGCCTCCTTGCGCAGGCTGGTGACCACCATCTCGCCCACTTCGCCCACGGGAAGGGGCTGGAGCGTTTCGGGATCGACCACCTCGATGATGAAAAGGTCTGCCCAGTAGTGCAGGCCCTCGTGGGCATCGCAGTCCATGGCCGTCCCCGGCCCGTACATCTCGGTCATGCCCGCGATATCATAACTGGCCTCAAGCCCCAGCTTGCTCTCGATGGCAAGACGCATCTTCTCGCTGCGGGTCTCCGAACCGCAGATGACCTTTCTCAGTTTCAGCTCGTCGCGTATGCCCGCCCGCTCCACTTCTTCGGCCATGAGCAGAGCCATGGACGCCGTGGCCCCGAAGCAGGTGGCCCCCAGATCGCGCAGCAGCTGCAGATGCATGTCCAGATTGCCCGGCCCCACGGGGATGGTGAGCATACCCAGCTTTTCGCTGCCGAGCTGGAAGCCCGCGCCCGCCGTCCAGAGGCCATAGCCCACAGCCACCTGCATACGGTCGGCCGGGGTCAGTCCCGCCAACTCGTAACAGCGGGCCATCTGGAGGCTGAAGGTCTCGATATCCTTTTGCGTATACGCAAGGATCTTGCGTTTGCCCGTGGTGCCGCTGGAGGCGTGGATGCGGACGATCTCCTCCTCCGGCACACAACGGAGGGGCAGGGGATAGCCCGCGCGCAGATCGTCCACATCCACCGTGGGCAGGCGGCGCAGATCATCCAGACTGCGGATGTCGCCGGGCGCGACGCCGCAGGCGGCGAGTTTTTCCCGATACTGGGGAGAACGCAGGGCCTGCGCCACGGTAAAACGCAAGCCGTCAAGCTGGATGCGGGCCAGTTCGTCCGCTGAATATCGAGGAAGGAAACGGTATGCCATGCCGAACACCTTTTTTAGAGCATTTCCAGTTTGGAACGCATTGCGCTTCAAACCTTACGGCCTGTCGTTTCGCGGAAAATCGCTGTTATTCCGCTTGGTTTTGACCGAGAGAGCTGTGCCGCCCCGCGTCATATCTTTTCCATGGCAAAACGCTCTATGGAATGCCTGAACGGCAGCGACTCCTGCCGTCCGCCGCCGGGATTGTGCGCGTTTCCCGCGCACACCGCAAGGGGGAAACAGACGCCCGCGTCTTTCCGCGTTGCGCTTTGGCCTGTTAACACTATTTGCCGTTCGTTTGGGGAGAAGGGAAACCCCTCGCTCTGCTGTCGATGCCCGTAGCTTCCTGCGTCGCAACGGGCACGGCCTATGGCCGCCTTTCGGTCGCTCCCTTTCCCCCAAGCCCCCCACCCCTTCCCCAGCGCGCTTTTACCGGGAGAAGAGTCAGGGACGCGAGTCGCCCCCGCCCCAAAAACATATGGAGCGTGAACGGATCGCCCCCTTATTTAGTAAAATTATTTGTAAAATCTGTGTTGACAGGCCCTGGACGGGCGCGGGCGAGGTCCACTCACTTGTCGTGGCGGGGCGAGGCGGCGCGGCGTTCCTGCCGTTGCCGCCAGAAGCGCCGGGCCAGCTTCAGGAGGACATAGGCTCCCGCCAGCAGCAGGACGAAGGCGATGCCGAGCACCCCCCAGGCGTGCATACCCGCGCCCTCCCAAAGGCCAAGCACCCAGAAGAGCAGGAAGCAGCCGACCAGGAAGGCGGCCCAGCCCAGTGCCGGACGGCGTTCGATCTGGGCGAAGAAACTGATGCCCGCGGCAAGACCAGCCACAGCCACGGCGCTCATGACGAGCAGGGCCAAAAATTCCACCATGATAGTCTCCGTATCCGTTCTGTTGACTCACCAAAAAAATATGTCGCGCGCGCCGGGACGCATCGCGCCCGGAACGCTCATGCCGTCGGGCCGGGCCGCAGGGGGAGCTGTTCCTCCAGATCCACGCCCAACGCGGAGATCCGCGCCCGGAAGGGATATATCTCCACCCCGGCCTCCACGGCGGCATAGAACAGATCCGCATATTCGGGATCGATGAAGTCCGCCGGCGCGAAACATCTGCCGTCCGCCCGCTGCACCAGATAAAACATGGCTGCCCGTTCTCCGCAACGGGCGATATCCATGAGCTCCCGCAAATGCTTGCGGCCGCGCTCCGTGGCCGCATCGGGGAAACAGGCCGCATCATCTTCGGTCATGGTGACGTTCTTGCATTCCACCCAGAGCGGCGGCCGGTCCGGCGCGGTGAAACAGGCATCCAGCCGACTCTGACCGCGTACGGCCTCCCGGCGGCATTGCGTGTAGCCCGCGGCGAAGGGGAGCCTTCCGACATGGAAGGCGGCCTCCAGCAGACGATTGGGGACAGCGGTATTGACGCCGACCCAGAAGCCTTCCTTGCCGGGACGGACGCCGCCGCTGCCGTCCGGGAGGGTCTCGCCCAGCCAGACGGCTTCCTGCGTATAGGCCAGTTTGCGGGCGGGATTGGCGGCGGGACTGGCCAGCATGGGAGTGCCGGGACGGGTCAGCCCCAGCATACTGCCGGAATTGTTGCTGTGCACCCAGACATCCCGCCCGTCGAGACGCATCTCCACGCTGAAACGCTTGTGGCGGCGCAGGAACGTGCCGCAGACGCAGGGCCGGGCATGGGGCAGGAGCGGAGCGGGGGGCGACGTTTCTGACTGCGGGAGCTGCGGCATGGGATATCCTTGTCCGCCGGGGGCGGCGTCAATTTACAGCGTTGGGGGAAATTGCTACCCTTAACCGTTGTCCCTGCTGACGGATGGGCCGCCCTGCGGGACAGTCAAGCTTGCAAGGAGTCCCACATGCAGATTTCCGAACGGTTGCGCACCATCAAACCTTCCCTGACCCTCAGTGTCAACACCCGCGCCATGGAATTGCGCGAGCAGGGGGTGCAGGTCATCAGTCTTGCCGTGGGGGAACCGGATTTTCCCACGCCAAAACATATCTGCGATGCGGCCAAAGCCGCCATTGACGACAATTTTTGCCGCTATACCGCCGTGCCCGGCATCGCTGAACTGCGGCAGGCCGTGGCCGGTTATTTCAAAAAGGTGTACGACGCAAGCATCAAGCCCGAGAATACCATCATTTCCGCCGGGGGCAAGCACGCGCTCTACAACTTCGTGCAGGCCACCATCAATCCGGGGGATGAGGTAATCATCCCCGCGCCGTATTGGCTGAGCTATCCGGACATCGTCTGCCTTGCCGGCGGGACGCCCGTCATCGTGCAGGCTTCCGCGGCCCAGGGATTCAAAGTCACGCCCGACATGCTGGAAAAACATGTCAGCGAACGTACCCGTCTGCTCATCCTCAATTCCCCCAGCAACCCCACGGGCGCGGTCTACACCGCCGCCGAACTGGACGCTCTGCTGGAGTGGGCGCACGGACACGGCGTCTTTGTGCTCTGTGACGAGATCTACGACCAGCTCGTCTTTGCCCCGGCAAAGATGGCCAGCGCCATCCATCACTTCGAGCGCCGCCCGGAAGAGATCGCCATCCTCGGCGGCCTGTCCAAGAGCTTTGCCATGACCGGCTGGCGCGTAGGTTACCTGGTGGCCCACCCCGACCTCATCAAGAAGATCTCCAGTATGCAGGGCCACAGCACGTCCAACATCTGCTCCATTGCCCAAAAGGCGGCTGTGGCGGCGCTCAATGGCCCGCTGGACTGCCTGAGACCCATGCTGGAAGCCTTCCAGCGGCGGCGGGACATGGCCATGCAGGTCATCCGCAGCTGGCCGTGGGCCGTCTGCCCGCAGCCGGACGGGGCGTTCTATCTATTCGTGGACGTGAGCGGCTGTTACGGCGGCAGCGTGAAGAATTCCACGGAACTGTGCACGCGCCTGCTGGACGAAGCCCATGTGGCCCTTGTGCCCGGGGCGGCCTTCGGGGATGACAACTGTATCCGCTTCTCCTATGCCGTGGCCGATGACGTGCTGGCCAAGGCGCTGGAAGCCAGCGGCAAGGTCATGGCGAAGCTGGCGGCCGAAAAGTAACCCGTTGGATAATAAGGATATTTTCTCCAAGAAAAATTTTTTTGGAGACTTTAAAAGTTTTTCGTTGACAAAGTGGGACGTTTTCGGCAGTATCCATCTTGTCCGAAAGGGGTTGTAGCTCAGTTGGGAGAGCGCTTGAATGGCATTCAAGAGGTCGGGAGTTCAATTCTCCCCAGCTCCACCAGAAAATATGGGGACTTCGCAAGAAGTCCCCTTTTCTGTTTCCAAAGTCGACTAAGACGCTGCTCCAGTCGGTTTTTTGCATCGAGCCGGGGAAGCGGTAACACCGCGGATGAAAAATTCGGAAAACGCGAGAGAGCGGCAATCTTGCGCCCAGAAAGCTTGCCTGATCGCAAGCAGGGCGACAACGATTGCCCACCACATACGGCGGTCATGGCGAACGCGGCGTTGACATGTTGACAAAGAGGGGCGTTTTCGGCAATATCCATCTTATCCGAAGGGGTTGTAGCTCAGTTGGGAGAGCGCTTGAATGGCATTCAAGAGGTCGGGAGTTCAATTCTCCCCAGCTCCACCAGAAAAAAAGGGGACTTCGCAAGAAGTCCCCTTTTTTTGTCGCCAAAGCCGGTTGAACACAGTTCCAATCGGCTTTTTCGTCTCCAGCCGCGCGCAAAGCCGCTTCCTTCCCGGCCGAGCCACCACAACCGATGCCAAACCGCAGAGGATGGCGGCCTGTTCCCAAGCGCACTACGCAAGTACGCTTTTCTGAGCAGCATACAGGCCCAGGCCTTGCCCGCATTGCCCCTAGTCGCCGCATCCGAAGTCTCCCCCCAGCACATTTTCCGTTTGCAATGCATTGCGCTCAAACCCTGCGGCCTGTCGTCTCGCGGGAAAAATGCGGCTTTCAGCTCACCTTTGACCGGAAGACGCTGCGCCGCCCCTTGCGTTTTGCCGTTTTTACCGGCAAGCGCTCTACCACGATCTGCGCACGGCCCCGCAGATAGTGTGCAGAAACTATCAGTGCAGCTTGTTATTCCCTCGAAACACGCAAAAACCACCCGTGATCCGGGTGGTTTCCTGTTTCGCGCCTGACGCGCAATGACAACAGACATAAAAAAGGGGATGCCCGAAGGCATCCCCCTGCATAACCCGTTGGTGAGGCGAGGCTCCCCAGCACTCGCCTCCAGGCTTGCGCTTTTCTCCCTCCACCACAACAGTCTGGTTAGCCGATAAGCTGCAGAGCCATCTGCGGCATGCTGTTGGCCTGCGAGAGCATGGCCACGGCAGACTGCGTAAGAACCTGATTGCGGACGAAGTTGGTCATTTCGGTGGCCACGTCCACGTCGCGGATGCGGGATTCGGCGGCCTGCAGGTTTTCGGACTGCACGGTGAGGTTGGTCACGGTGTTTTCCAGACGGTTCTGCATGGCGCCGAGGTGAGCACGGATCTTGTCCTTGGACACGATGGCGTTGTTGATGGCCACCAGAGCTTCCTGAGCGGCCTGCTGCGTGGAGATGGTGCTACCGGCGGCGCCGGCGCGAGCGGAGATACCCACGCCCAGAGCGGAGGCGGTGCAGTCACCGATCTCGATGTAGTAGTAGTCTTCAGCGGAGTCGTTGGCCGTACCGAAGTGCACCTTCAAGGCGCCCTGAGCGGTCAGCTGAGAACCGTCGTGGATCTTGCCGTCGGCATTGTTCATGGCGGACAGCGTGCCGTCGAGCAGTTTGATGCCGTTGAAGTCGGTGGCGTTGGCGATACGGGTGATTTCCGAAGCCATCTGCTGGTATTCGGATTCGATCATCAGACGCTGCGTGGAGTCGTAGGTACCGGTGGCGGCCTGTTCCGCAAGTTCCTTCATGCGGATCAGCTTTTCGTCGATAACGCCAAGGGCGCCGTCAGCGGTCTGGATAAGGGAAATACCGTCGTTGGCGTTGCGGACGCCCTGATTGAGGGCGGCAACGTCGGCGCGCATGAGTTCGCTGATGGCCAGACCGGCGGCGTCGTCAGCGGCGCTGTTGATGCGCATACCGGAAGACAGGCGCTGGGTAGAGGTCTGCAGGTTGCCATAGTGACCGGTCAGAGTGTTGGCAACATTGGTGGCCATCGAGTTGTGATTGATATACATAACATTCCTCCATGAATGTCTGTATGGGAGTTAATTCGCATCCCGCATCCTTGCGGGCATAGCCTGTTACTTAGCTTATCGACGCTCCGGTCTGCGCCATTAGGGGCGAAATAAAATTTTTTGCAGAAAAAAACGTGCGGTCAGCTGAGCTGACCGCACGTAACGATGTGCGTCGTTTTGCGCCGCAGGCACGCGACCTTGGGGCCTCCTCAGTTTGGAACGCTTTGCGTCTCAAACCATACGGCCTGTCGTTTCGCGGAAAAAACGCGGTTTTTCCCCTCACGTTGGGCCGGACGGCACTGTGCTGCCGCCTCCCATCATGCCTCTTTCAAAGGCAAAACGCTCTAGCAGGAAGCCCCGACCAGACGCAGCAGGCGCACCAGCTGGTTGGTGAAGCCGGCTTCGTTGTCATACCAGACGATCAGCTTGAGCAGGGTGCCGTCCATGACCTGGGTGGTCAGGGAGTCCACCACGCCGCCGTGCGTATCGGCCTTGAAGTCGATGGAGACCAGCGGTTCTTCGCAGTAGCCGAGGTTGTCCTTGAGCGGGCCTTCGCAGGCGGCCTTGAGGGCGGCATTCACTTCTTCGGCCGTGGTGCTCTTTTCCAGCTCGCAGGTGAGGTCCACCAGCGAGATGTCGGGGGTGGGCACGCGCACGGCCATGCCGTCCAGTTTGCCCTTGAGGGCGGGGATCACGAGCGCGGTGGCCTTGGCCGCACCGGTGGAGGTGGGGATCATGGACACGGCGGCCGCACGGGCCCGGCGCAGGTCCTTGTGCGATCCGTCAAGGATGCGCTGGCTCATGGTATAGGAATGGATGGTGGTCATGAGGCCGTGCTTGATGCCGAACACGTCGTTGATGACCTTGGCCGCGGGAGCCAGACAGTTGGTGGTGCAGGAAGCGGCGGAGATGACGCTGTGGGCCGCGGCGTCATAGACGGCGTCGTTGACGCCCATGACGATGGTGGCGTCGGCTTCCTTGCAGGGAGCGGAGACCACGACCTTCTTGGCTCCGCAGGCCAGATGCAGGGCGGCGTCGTCGCGTTTCTTGGCGGTGCCGGTGGTTTCCACCACGAAATCGACCCCGAGTTCCTTCCACGGCCATTCGCCGGTCTTGCAACGGGTCACGGTGATGTGACGCCCGTTGACGATGATGCCGTTCTCGTCATGCCCGACGGTACCGGCAAACGTGCCGTAGACGGAGTCATACTTGAACAGATGGGCCAGAGCGGCATTGTCCGCGCGGGCATTGATGGCGGTGATGACCACGTCCTGCGAGTCCGCCATGAGACGCAGCAGGTAACGACCGATGCGACCAAAACCATTGACACCAAGTTTGACGGCCATTGTATACTCCTCTTGTGATCTGTCTGAAGAACGGGTTAGGCCTTGCCGGACGAGCCCATGACGTTGCGGATCTTGTGCGCGACCATCTTCTTGACGGCCTCACGCGCGGGCTTGAGATAGGCACGCGGGTCGAAATCTTCGGGATGCTCCACCAGGTGCCGACGGATGGAGGCCGTCAGCGCAAGACGGATGTCCGTATCGACATTGATCTTGCAGATACCGAGCGAAGCGGCGCGGCGCAGCATCTCCTCCGGCACGCCCTTGGCGCCGCCGACCTTGCCGCCGTACTGGTTGCACAGCTCTACGAACTCCTGCGGCACGCTGGAAGCGCCGTGCAGCACCAGCGGATATTCCGGCAGACGACGGCTGATCTCCTCAAGGCGATCGAAGTCCAGCTTGGCATCTCCCTTGAACTTGTACGCGCCGTGGCTGGTGCCGATGGCGATGGCCAGCGAGTCGCAGCCGGTACGCTCCACGAAGTCCACAGCCTGCGCCGGGTCGGTATAGATATGCTCGGCGGAGCTCACATGCTCCTCCACACCGGCGAGCTTGCCCAGTTCGGCCTCGACCCAGACGCCGCGGGGGTGAGCGTATTCCACCACTTTGCGGGTCAGCGCCACATTGTCCTCATAGGGCAGGTGGGAACCGTCGATCATCACGGACGTGAACCCTCCGTCGATGCAGGCGGCGCACATCTCGAAATCCGGCCCGTGGTCAAGATGGACCACCACCGGCACGGAGGGGTCTTCGGCCAGCGCGGCTTCCACCAGCTTCATGATATAGGTCTGCCCGGCGTATTTGCGCGCTCCGGCGGAGACCTGGAGGATCACCGGGGATTTCTCCTCGGAAGCGGCCTGCATGATGCCCTGAACGATCTCCATGTTGTTGACGTTGAAAGCGCCCACGGCGTACTGGCCCTTGTAGGCGGCCGCGAACATTTCTTTCGGCCCGATAAGCGGCATGATTTCCTCCTGAAAGGGTATATGGATCGACATGAGCGTGACGCCATGTCCGACACTCTTGCGTATCGCCAGCATATCCCATTTGTGAAAAAAAGAAAATACCCGCCGTTACGGCAAAAGGTATGCCGAGCCCTGACGAGGGGGCGGGAGAGGACGGGTGAGAGAGACCCCGTGCCCGAGCCGGTCGACGCGAGCTGAAAAGCTTCCGCAGGGGAAAAGAGACCCCTTGCCGCAAGGTCGGACACATCTTCTTTTGCCGACAGGAAAAAGGCCTGTACGCTGCTCACCCCAAACGGCCGTGTCCGTGCCGTCAGGAAAGCGCCTCTCCCGCGCGCGGGGTGCTAGGCGTGTTGCGTGCCCGCCGTGTCTTGTTCCCTGGAATAATGGCAGACCCGGTTCCTGCCGGAATTTTTGGCCGCGTAGAGGGCGCTGTCGGCATTGGCCAGCAACTCTTCCACATGCGTTATCTCACCCTGTTCACGTGAGGCCACGCCCACGCTGATGGTCAATACGCCCGATTCCAGCCCGGGGTGCGGGATATGCAGCTTTTCCACAGCTTCCCGCAGACCTTCGGCAACGGCCATGGCGCCCTCCCGGCCCGTTGCGCTCAGCAGGCCCACGAATTCCTCCCCACCATACCGGAAGGTCTTGTCCGAGGAGCGGGCGCAGCTCTGCTTCACCATGCGCGCCACCGTCTGCAGGGCCACGTCCCCGGCCAGATGGCCGAGCGTATCATTATACAGCTTGAAATTGTCCACATCCACCATGAGGATGGCAAGCGCATTGGTCTGGCGGTCCTGCTGTATGGCCTGATCCAGCGCGCGCCGGTTGCCGAGCCCGGTCAGATCGTCGGTCAGGCTCAGACCGGCGAAACGCTCACGCTCCTGCTCCAGCAGTCCGGAACGTTGATGCAGGTCATTGAGATAGGCATTGAGGCTCGGCAGGATGTCGATGATGTCGGAAAGCTCCTCGATGCAGGTCTTCGGCAGGCGCGCCATACCTTGCCCCCCGCGCATGTCGCGCAGGATCTCCGTCGTGCGGCGCAGCGGCAAAAAGATCTGTTGCTGGAGGGCCACGAAAAGCAGCAGCAGGAACAGGGCATTGCCGATGCCGAGGATCGTGAAGATGCTGCGGATGCGGCGGGTCTCGCCATCAATGGTCTCCATGCCCTCATAAATGCCGCGGGCCTCCACGGAAGACGCCTCCACGCTCAGGCCCACCAGCACCTGATCGATATCCTTGACGAGCAGGTCGAAATGCTCCTGATAACGGCGTATCTCCTGTTGCTTGTCTCCGATGCTTTTCCAGACGCTCTCAAGGCGCCCGCAAGACTCGCGGGTCTCCGGATCATTTTCCCCATGCTTGCGGCAAGCGCTGAAAAGCTGTCCCACGGAGTCGGACGTAAAGGCGTAGGAGCCCGTCACGAGCGACAGATATTGCGGCTGATCGGGCAAAGGCTCCGCAAGGAGCGGGAAAAGAGCTTCATCCCAGCTGACATGCTCGGCCAGTCGGCCAAGCGTCAGCAGGAATCGCCATTCCTCCCGGCGAACCTCATCCACCAGCTCGAAAAGCGCAAGCCGCTGGGCCATCAGCTCGTCCAGCAGCGGGTAGACCTTGTCCAGCACAGGCTTGAATCCGACATTGCCGAAACCCGCATCCGCCAGCAGCATACGCAGGGACGTGGACGCCTGTTGCAGCTGGCGGGTATTGACCGCATAGCGCATCTGCGAGGCGTTGAGGCGCATGTGCTCGATATTGAGCAGGAACTGCTGGCGCTGCAGGATATTGGGCAGATAATCGTGGGCTGCGGCATTGGCCATGCTTTCGATGCGCTGCAGGGTGCTGAGCATGTACATCTGGAACACGAGCAGCACGAACATGACAAGCATGATGGACAGGCCAAAGGATCTGATGCCGATACGCATGGCCGGCCGCCTTGGTTAATAGATGCTGAAAGAAAAGTACTTGCGCATGATGCGCTCGTACTCCCCGGTGACGCGCAGCGTGAGGATGGCCTGATTGACGCGCTCCACCAATTCGGGATGTTCCTTGCTGACGGTCACGCACGAACCGCTGGGGTTCTCCCGTGGAAGGACGGGATTGCCCAGCATGACGAAGCCAGCCCCTTCGGGCGACTTGAGGAAATTCATGCCCGGAAAGCCGTCGATGAGCACCACGTCCACCCGATCCCTGGCCAGCGCCTCCAGCAGGCTCTGGTGGGACTCGAAGCCCACCACGACAGCCTTGCCCTTCCAGATCCTGCGCAAGGCGATGAGCTGCATGGAATTGTGCTGGGCAGCCAGGATCTTGCCTTCGAGCCCCTTCTCGTCGAGACGGATGCCGGGCCTGCCGATGTAGAGAGAGTGCGACCGATAGTAGCTGTTGGAAAAGAGCATGATGCGCTTGCGCTCTTCCGTCACGCCGAGACCGGCCACCGCCATATCCAGTGACTGCGAGGACATGGCCGAGATGATGGCGCTCAACGGCAAGGCTACGGTCCGGCATCGGGCGTGCAGCTGACCGCAGAGAGCCGCGGCGAATTCGACATCAAAACCGACCAGATTTCCCTGCTCATCCAAATAGGAAAAAGGAGGATAGTTCTGCAGGACAGCCACACGCAGTTCGTTCGCGGCATGGGCGTCAAGGGGAGCCTTGCCGAAAAACGCCGGCAGGAACAGCAGACAGAACGTCATGAAAAACCGGCTCAGGGGAAAGCGTTGTTTCATAACAGGACCGCACCGATGCCCTTTCTTCCGCCTGGAGGCAGCAGAAGGGTCAAAGATCTCTCCTGCCCGTGGGGCGAGACCGCCCGTCCGACAACTGCCGGGTCAACCGCAGGTTATGTTTTTTCATACACGGCAGACGACGACTCTGCAAGCGCAACGAGATGTCCCGGCCCGAAAAAGCGGGACTTCCCTCGACGCAACAATCAAGCTTTTCTCCGGTCCGTCCCCGCGCTTTGCGCCTCCGCTCTCTCCGTGGGGGCAGATCGCCCCCTCTGTCAGAGGCAAGACCGCCTTTTTTCCTGTCCATGCCGAAAAAAACGACCTTGCGGACAAGGATGCCGCTGCGATCGTTTTTCCGCCCTCCGCCGTCCTTCCCGCAGGCCACACGACGCCGCCGCGCGGGCTACGGCCTGCCGCCCTCCTCCAGCATACCCGCAAGGGCAATCAGGCCCTGCTCATCCGTAAAGTCGAAGCGCAGCGGGGTGACGGTGATATAGCCCCGATTCAGCAAGTCCTTGTCCGAACCGGCATTGATGGTCTGCGGCGGGATCTCGCCCACCAGCCACCAGTAGGGTTCGCCGCGCGGGTCCTTGCGCTCGAGATAGGCATTTTTCCAGACGGCGCCGGTCTGCGGGCAGACCCGCAGCCCCCTGGCCTCATGCAGCGGCCCGCGAGGGTAGTTCACATTGATGACCCGGCGCGGCGCAAGGCGGCTCCAGTCGATGCGCGACGCCAGCTCCACGGCATGGCGGGCCTGCGGCAGGAGGTCGTCCTGCGGTGAAGCCACATCGCAGGAGACGGCCAGCGTGGGCAGCTCCTCGTGGGCGGCTTCGGTGGCCGCGCCCACCGTACCGGAATAGAGGATGTCCGGGCCCACGTTGGCCCCGGCGTTGATGCCGGACATGACGAGATCCGGCCGCCGGGGCAGCAGGCAGGCAAGGGCGAGCTTCACGCAGTCCGTGGGGGTGCCGTACAGGCCGATCCCCCTGAAATCTCCCTCCTCTATGCGCTCGGCCCGCAGGGGATCGAACACGGTCAGCGAGTGGCCGACGCCGGACTGCTGGCGCATGGGGGCCACCACATGCACCGCATGTCCGGCCTCGGTCAGGGCCGTGTACAGGGCGCGCAGGCCCGGTGCGCGGATGCCGTCGTCATTGGTCAAGAGAACATCCATTTGACAATCCCCCGGAAACAAGGAAATGTGAGGCAACATGCCCGCTACGGCGGGCCGCCAAGGGTACTATATGGAAAAAGGTCACCACGTCAAAGAGATAACTCCTCCCTGCGAGGCGCAGGGCGTATTCGCCGTTTCGCAGGCCTCGCTTGCGCAATCCCGCAACGGGCCTTACTGGCGGCTTGCGCTCAGTGACGCCACGGGGACGCTGGAGGCCAAGATATGGTCCCCGCTCAGCACGGAATTCACCGACATCCCCGTGGGCAGCCTGGTGGAAGTGCAGGGCAGGGCGGCGCTGTTCCGCGAGCAGACGCAGCTCACCGTCGAACGCCTGCGCGTGCTCTCCGACGAGGAGGCCGCCACGCTGCCGCCTGCCGCCTTCATGCCCGCAAGCCCCTATGATCTGGACGAGATGATGGCGGAGCTGCACGAACTCATCGGCAAGGAGTTCGTGCACAAGCCGTGGCGCAAATTCGTGCAGGGCGTCTTTCGGGATGCGGAGCTGGCCGCGACCTTCCGGGTCTGCCCGGCGGCCAAGAGCGTGCATCATGCCTATGTGGGCGGCCTGCTGGAACACAGCCTCGGCGTGTTCAAACTCTGCCGCCGCCTTGCCGACCAGTATGTCGAACTGGACCGCCAGACGCTGCTGGCCGGGGCCATCTTCCACGATATCGGCAAGATCCGGGAATTTTCCGGCGGCCTGGTCAATGATTATACCGACGAGGGCCGCCTCATCGGGCATCTGGAACTCGGCATCGAGCTGCTCGCTCCCTTCTGGCACAAGGCCGGACTGGAGGAAGGACTCGTACGCCACCTCAAGCACCTCATCCTCAGTCATCATGGCGAACCGGCCTTCGGCGCGGTACGCCTGCCGCAGACGGCCGAGGCCCTCGTCCTGCACTATGCGGACAATATCGACGCCAAGATGGCCCAGTGCCGCGGCCTGTTCGCCGCGCTGGAAACGGAAGAGGGCTGGACGCCCTACCAGAATACCCTGAGCCGGGCCCTGTTCCGGGGGCCGCGCACGCCGCAGGCATCCCCGACGGAAAAGGAGCCGCGCAAGAGCCGTCAGCGTCCCGCTGACGACAACCTTCTTTCCCTGTTGTGAGGCTGGCCATGTTCATCACGTTTGAAGGCATAGAAGGTTCAGGCAAGTCCACGGCCCTGACCCTGCTGGCGCAGGAGCTTGAACGCCGCGGTTTCGATGTGTTGCGGACCCGCGAGCCCGGCGGCTGCGGACTGGGCCGCGCCATCCGTCCCATCCTGCTGGATGCGCGGACGCGCTGCCTCAACATGCGGGCGGAACTCTACCTCTTCCTGGCGGACCGGGCCCAGCACGTGGCCGAGGTCATCCGTCCGGCACTGGAGGCCGGACAGATCGTCCTCTGTGACCGCTATACGGATTCCACGCTGGCCTATCAGGGCTACGGGCGGGGGCTCGACCCGGAAAAGCTGCGTCGCATCAATGAGATGGCCACGGGCGGCCTTGTCCCGGACCTGACGTTGCTCATGGACCTGCCCGTGGGACTGGGACTGGAACGCGCCGGGCTGCGCAATCAGCGGCAGGGCACCGTCATCTCGGAAGGACGGTTCGACGCCGAAAGCATGGATTTCCATGAGCGGGTACGGCAGGGCTATCTTGCCCTTGCCGAGGAGGAACCGCAGCGCATCGCCTGCATCAACGCCGAACAGCGGCCGGAGGACGTGCTGTTGCAGGGCCTCTCCGCTGTGGAGGATTATCTGGGCCGGAGCGGCCGCGGCCTTGAACCCTGAGTCCGGGAGCCGGGAACATCCGGCCGTCCGCTATCCCCGGATACGCGCACGCCTGGAGCATTTTACCGTTGAAAAAGGCAAAATGCGGAGCGACGGCACAGCGCCGCCCGGCCGAAACCACGCGGGAAAAACCGCGTTTTTTCCGCGAAACGCCAGCCGTACGGTTTGAGATGCGAAGCGGTTCAAACTGAAAATGCCCTATGTGGAGCCTGTCACATGATGGAGATCTATACGCTTACCATGCTCGATAACGGCAACATGACCTACCAGCCCCGTCAGGACCCCGCGCTGGAACAGGCGCTGGCGGCGGGCGAACTGCCGACGGGACATGTGCTCGTCAACCGTCTGGGCGACCCCGAATTGCTGCATTGCGCCGTCTGCCGCCGCGAGGACGGCGCGGGCGGTTGCTTTTTGCTGGAGGACGGCGGCGGACTGCTCATGGCCGTAGTGGCGGAAAGCAACCTGGCCTATGCGCTGGGTCTGGGGCTGTTCGGGCCCATGGTTTCCGAAGCCCGCTATGCGGCGGACATCTTTGAGAACGGAGCCGATGACGATGACGAGCTTTAGCGCCTCGCGGCGTCTGGGCGTGGTCTTTTTCCCGGCCTTCGACTGGGCCATCTCGCCCACGCATCCCGAACGGGAGGAACGCCTGCTCTACACGCGGGATCAACTGCTGGAAGAGGGGCTTTTCGATATCCCCGGCATCACGGAACACCGGCTGGACATGGCCGAATATGGCCAGCTCGAGCGCGCACATTTCTGCCTGCCCTCGGTGCGGGCCGTGTGCACGGATTCGCATCTGGCCTCGGCGGGCGGAGCCATCACCGCCGCCCGCCTGGTCATGGAAAAGAAGGAAGACAAGGCCTTCGCCCTCGTGCGTCCTCCGGGACATCACGCCATGCGGGTGGTGCACGGCAACCGAGGCTTCTGCAACATCAACAATGAAGCCGTGATGGTGGAGTATATCCGCGACCACTATCCGCATCCCGACGGACGCCCGCTGCGCATCGCCATCGTGGACACGGACGTGCACCACGGCGACGGCACGCAGGACATTTTCTGGAACGATCCCTACACGCTCTTCATCTCCCTGCATCAGGACGGGCGTACGCTCTATCCGGGTACGGGCTTCCTCACGGAATGCGGCGGCCCGGCGGCGCTGGGACGCACGGTCAATATCCCCCTGCCGCCCGAAACGGCGGACTCCGGCTATCTCTATGCCATCCGCCATGCCGTGCTGCCCATCCTGGAGGAATTCAAGCCGGACCTCATCATCAATTCCGCCGGGCAGGACAACCACTTCACCGATCCGCTCGCCAACATGAAGCTGTCCGCCCAGGGGTATGCGGCCCTCAATGCGGCGCTCGATCCCGATATCGCGGTGCTGGAAGGCGGCTACGCCATCCGCGGCGCGCTGCCCTACGTCAACATGGGCATCTGTCTTGCGCTGGCGGGCCTGCCCGCCGACGACATCCGCGAACCGCAATGGACGCCGCAGAGCGAACGGCAGAGCGCCCGTGTCAGCGAATATATCGCCGGGCTCTGCGAGGCGGTGGTGGACGGTTACCGCAATCCGCCCTCCTGCCCCGACGAAGGCGCGGAAGAACGCCGCGCCGACGGCGTATGGTGGAGCCGGAGCAAACATATCTTCTATGACACGGACATGCTGCGCGAACAGCAGCGGGAAAGCTGGCGCATCTGCCCGCACTGCACCGGGCTGGGCCGCTTTGAAACGAGCTCCGAGCGTGTCCGCCGCTCCCTGTGCCTGCTGTTGCCGCGCCAGGCCTGCGAGCACTGCCGCCAAGTGGCGGAAAACGAGGCCGACGCGGCCCGCAAGAGCGGCCGTTACGCCCATGTCCTCCTGCTGGACGGCGACGCCCGCGACGGCGGCTAGGGGCCTGTTACCATTATTCGCTGTCTGTTTGGGGGGAGGGGTTCCCCTTCCCCCCAAGCCCCCCATCCATTCCCCAGCGCGCTTTTACCGAGGAAAGGATCAGGGGCACGCGGAGGCTCCGTCCCCAAAGGCAAGCGGAGCGCATACAGCTTTTTCCTTATTTATTTAAATTATTTGTAAAATTTTCACTGACAGCCCCTAGGCGACGCAGGGACCTTACAGGCATCGACAGCAGCGCGCGACCGAAAGGCGGCCCACTAGGGTCAGGACTCATTAAAGGTAAAAAATGACAATGGCAGCAATATGGATTGCCGAAAGGAATGTATGGGCAC
>NZ_CALVHE010000010.1 GCF_944327235.1 uncultured Desulfovibrio sp. | reverse complement strand
GCGGGGGGGGGGGGGGGGGGGGGGGGTGGGGGGGGGGAGGCCCCGCCCCCCCCCCCCCCCCCCCCCTGCCGCCAGCCGCGCAGGCTACCACGCCCGGATGCCGGACTGAAGCCGCTATCCAACGAAAAAGAGAAAGAACGAAAAAGCCGCCTTCGCCCTACTCCAGACCGAAGAAGCGGCGGGCATTGTCGCCGCAGAGCTGCCAGAGCTCTTCCGGGGACACGCCGCGCGCCTCGGCCATCTGGCGCACGGTAAAGACGGTGAAGGCCGGTTCGTTGCGCTTGCCGCGCCACGGCACCGGGGAAAGATAAGGACTGTCGGTCTCCAGCAGCAGGCGGTCGTCGGGGATGACGGCCACGGCCTCGCGCAGGGCCGCATTGGCCGGATAGCTCACCGGACCGGGGATGGAGATGTGCCAGCCGTTGCGCACGATGCGCCGCGCCAGTGCCGGAGCGCCGCCGAAGCAGTGCCAGAGCAGGGGATAGTCCACAAAGCCGCGCCCTTCCAGCAGGGCAAGCGTCTCCTCTTCGGCGTTGCGGCAATGGATGACCACGGGTCTTTCCAGCTCGCGGGCCAGATCGAGCTGCTGGAGGAAGGCCTGATACTGCAATTCCTTCGGGCAGTCGTCCCAATAAAAATCAAGACCGATCTCCCCCACGGCGCGCAGGCGCGGCTCGTCGGCAAAGGCCCGCCGCATGAGCTCCAGCGCGGCCTTGTCGCACGTCTGTCCTTCGCAGGGATGGATGCCCAGCACGAAAAAGACTTCGGGATGGGCGTCGAACACGCGCTTCTGTTCGGCAAAGGCCGCCGGTTCCAGGAAGATGTTGCCGATGCGGGCCACCCCGCAGGCGGCCGCCCGCGCGAGCACTTCCTCGCGGTCGGCGTCGAACTCGCCGCCGGCAAGGTGGGCATGGCTGTCCACGCCCACGCGCGGCAGGCTCAGGGTCAACGGGTCCGTGCGCTGTACTTTCTTGTGAGACATTCTTTCCTCTCCCTCGGCTTGTGCTGCCCAGTGGTAGCAGGGCGCGGCACGACTGGCAAGCGGGACCGCGACCGCCGGAAAAACAGCGCCGGACGGACATTGCATACGGTGGATATTCGGCGTATGGTGTGCGCGCCGTATGCAGGGCGCGCAACAGGGACATCCTGACCGCGCTCCCGAGACGGCATGGCGTTCCCGGCCCGGCGCTTTTGCCGCGGGCGGACGGGAAACGCACGCGCGGCGGACGGGCCCGGCCCCGTCGTCGTTCGGCATCGGCCGGGAAAAGATTTTGGGAAAGGGTAAGGGGGAAAGGCGGCCCGTTTGCCAAAGGGCCCCTCCCCCGCCCGGACGCCGCGACGGCGGGCCGTCGGCGGCATGGACCTCTCCGCGGAGTGTGGGCATGTCCTTGTTTGTTCTGGCAATAGGTCTTTTGGGCGTTGCGGCCGTCGCGCTCCTGGTGCTGGCCGGATTGCCGCCTTCGATGCGCGTGACGCGACTGGCCAATGTGCTGGGACCGGGCTGCGTCGTGGCGGCCTGTGGTCTGGGGCTGGCCGGCGTCTTCAGCGGGCCGTGGGAACTGATCCTCCAGTTCAGCCTGACCTGGGGGCTGCCGCTGGGCGAGTTCTCCCTCGGGCTTGATCCCCTCACCCGCCTGTTCCTGCTGCCGGTGTTCGGGCTGGGAGCCGTCTGCGCCCTTTCCGGCGGCCTCTCCTTGCGCAAGACCCGGCCGGAGGAGCACAATCTGGCGGCGCACTGGTTCTTCTATGTGCTGCTGGTGGCGGGCATGGCCGTGGTGCTGGCCGCGCGGGATGCGGTGCTTTTCCTCATCGCCTGGGAAGTGATGTCCCTCGCGCCCTTCTTCCTCATCGACTTTGACGACAGCGACCGCAAGGTGCGGGACGCCGCCTGGATCTATCTGGTGGCGGCGCATCTGGGGGCCGTGCTGCTCATCGCCTATTTCGCCCTGCTCTGGCAGGTGGGCGGCAGCACGGATTTCGCGGTGCTGGCCGCGCAGGAACATTCCAGTTACACGTCCGCCCTCTTCCTGCTGGGACTGCTGGGCTTCGGGGCCAAATCCGGCATCGCGCCCATGCATGTCTGGATGCCGGAAGCCTATCCGGCGGCCCCCGGCCATGTGGCGGGCCTCCAGTCCGGGGCCATGATCAACGCGGGCCTCTACGGCATCCTGCGGGGATTCGATTTCCTGGGCCAGCCGGTGGACGCGCCCCTCTGGTGGGGCTGGTGCATCCTGGTGCTGGGGCTGGCCACGGCGCTCATGGGCATCCTCAAGGCGCTGGCGCAGAGTAACCTCAAGCGCCTGCTGGCCTATTCCAGCGTGGAGAATGTGGGAATCATGCTGGTGGGCATCGGCGCGGGCGTGCTGGGCGCGGCCAGCGGTCATCCGTGGATCGCCACGCTGGGCTTTGCGGGTATGCTCTTCCACATGCTCAACCATTCCGCCTTCAAGGGCCTGCTCTTCCTCTGCGCCGGAGAGGTGCAACAGGCCACGGGCACCGTGGCCATGAACCGTCTGGGCGGCCTGCAGAAGCGCCTGCCGCTGGTGGGCGGGCTATTCCTGCTGGGCGCGGCCTCCATCGCCTGCCTGCCCCCCTTCAACGGTTTTGCCGGGGAATTCGTGCTGGCGCTCTCCCTGCTGGACGGCGCGAGCCTGCCCACGGTGGAGCTGCAGCTCGGCCTGCTGCTCTCGCTGGTCATCCTGGGTCTGGTGAGCGGCTTGGCGCTGGCCGCCTACACCAAGGCTTACGGCATCACCTTCCTGGGTGACGCGCGCAGCGAGGCGGCACAACATCCCCATGTGGCGGGCTGGCGCTCGCTCTGGCCGCTCCTCTTCCCGGCGGCGGCCTGCGTGGGCGGCGGCCTGCTGGCCGGACGCTGCTTCGAGCTGGTGGCCCCCACGGCCCAGATCGCGGCCCATCTGCCGCCGCTGGCCGAACTTTCCGGAGCGCGCGCCGTCAATGAGGTGGGGCACATCCTGGACATCATCGCCGCCGTCGGCGGCGCGGTCGTCCTGCTGACGGCCATTCTGCTGCTCGTCCGCTGCCGTCTGCTGCGGCGGCGGCCCGTGGAGTGCCGTGAGACCTGGGGCTGCGGCTACCAGTTCGGCACGCCGCGCATCCAGTATACCGAGGCCTCCTATTCCGAGCCGCTGGGTCGCCTGTTCGGCTCGGTCATGGGCCTCAAGATCACGGAAAAGGGCGGGGGCGGCCTCTTCCCCGGCAGGGCCTCGCTGACCATCTCCGCGCCGGATCGCGTGCGCACCAGCCTGTTCACGCCGCTTTTCGAGGCCGTCGAACGCCTGTGCAATGCGTTGAAGATCGTGCAGCACGGCAAGATCTATCTTTACATCCTGTATATCCTCGTCACCCTTGTGGCCCTGCTCATCTGGGGGATGCACGCATGAGTCCGCTCGTCGCCTACCTTGTCCAGTTCGTGCTGGCGCTGCTGCTGGCTCCGCTGCTGCCGGGCATCATCAACCGCGTCAAGGCCAAGTTCGCCGGACGGCACGGCAAGCCCCTGCTCCAGCTTTATTTCGACATCTTCAAGCTGTTGCGCAAGGGCGAGGTCATCAGCCGCAGCGCCAGCTTCGTGCTCTCGCTCGGCCCGGCGGTCTCCCTGGCCACGGCGCTCTGCGCGCTGGCCCTGCTGCCGCTGGGCGGCGTCACCTCGCCGCTGGCCTTTCAGGGGGATTTCCTGCTGGCCGCCTACCTGCTGGGGCTGGGACGCTTTGCCGTCATCCTCGCGGCGCTGGATACGGGTTCCTCCTTTGAAGGTATGGGCGCGAGCCGCGAGGCCACCTTTTCCGCGCTGGCCGAACCTGTGCTCTTCTGCTGTCTGCTGGCCCTGGCCTGCGTGGGCGGGGCGCTGCATCTGGAAAACCACCTGTCCCTCTCCGGTATGCTGGGCGGACGCCCCGGCACGGAATGGCTGCTGGGCCGCTCCGAACTGCTCTTCGTGCCGGTGGTGCTCTTTGTGCTGCTGCTGGTGGAAAACTGCCGCATCCCGGTGGACGACCCCAACACGCATCTTGAGCTGACCATGATCCACGAAGTCATGATCCTGGATCATTCCGGGCCGAATCTTGCCTTCATCCTGTACGGTTCCGCGCTCAAGCTCTGGTTCTTCGCGGCCCTGCCCGCAGGCATACTGATACCCGACCTCTCTCCCTGGTGGGCGCAGGCCCTCTGCTGGCTGGCGACCATCCTGCTCATGGCCGTGCTGGTGGGCGTGGTGGAGTCGGTCATGGCCCGCCTGCGCATGTATTCCGTCCCCCGCCTGCTGGGCGGCGCGGGCGTGCTGGCCGCTCTGGCCCTGATCCTGACCCAGATCCGCTGACGAGGTTGCCATGACCGGTCTCCTGCAACTGCTGCTCCTTGTGCTGACGTTGAACAACCTCGCTCTGCTGGGCGTGGACCGCCTGCGCAGCCTCATCCGGCTCATCACTCTCCAGGGCGTGCTGCTGGCCGGCGTGCTGCTGGCGCTGGACCACATCCTGCTCGCGCCCGCCGTGCTGATCATCAAGGGGGGCATCCTGCCCTATCTGCTCAACCGCACCCGGCGGCGCATCGGGGCGGAACCGCACCTGCGGCCCCGCTTCGGCTACGGCTGGGCCGTGCTGGCGGGCATGGGGGGACTGCTCTTCTCCTTCTGGCTGGAAGGCCGCCTGCCCATGCCGCCCGGCCTCTTTCCTCCGCTGCTGCTGCCCGCGGCCCTGACCACGCTTTTCTGCGGACTGGTGCTGGTGGTGGGGCGCGTCACCGCGCTTTCGCAGGTCATGGGCTATCTGGTGGCGGAAAACGGCATCTTCCTGCTGGGCATCCCGCTCATGAGCGCCGGGGCCATCTGGTTCGAGCTGACCCTGCTGCTGGACATCTTTGTGGCGGTATTCGTGATGGGCATCGCCATCAATCACATCAGCGACACCTTTGAGTCCATCGACGTCAACCGCTTCCACAATCTCCGGGACTAGTGCCGCCGGACGGAGACTGCCATGCTAGAGGTTCTCTTTCTTTTTCCGCTGTGCGCGGGCCTGCTGACCCTGCTGCTGCCGTCCCGCACCGTACGGCGCGGCCTGCTCCTGCTGGTGGCCGTCACGCATCTTGTCCTGAGCCTGCTCACCCTGCTGGCCGTGGGACGCGGACAGACGCCCTCCGCCTTCTTCGGCCTGATGGAGCCGGACGCCGTGGGCGTGCTCTTCCTGACGCTGGCCAGCACGCTGTTCTGCGCGGCGAGCTGGTACGGCGTGGGCTATCTGCGCGACGAGGCCCTCAAGGGCGAACGTACGGGCTTTCAGGACGGCCATCCCTTCACCAATGCCCCGGAACGCCGCTTCACCGCCTGTCTCTGCTTCTTTCTGGCGGCCATGACGCTGGTCACCACCACCCGCCATCTGGGCGCGCTCTGGATGGGCATAGAAGGCACGACCCTGGCCAGCGCGCCGCTCATCTATTTCCACCGGCATCAGCAATCGCTGGAAGCCACCTGGAAATACCTCATCATCTGCTCCGTGGGCATCGCGCTGGCCCTGATCGGCAACCTGCTGCTGTCCATCGGTTTCTACCGGCCCGGCCTCGTCATGGAAGAGGGACTGGATCAGGTGGGCATCTTCGTGGATATGGCGCGGGAAGTGCGGGCGAGCGGCTTCTACGGCGTGCAGTCGCCCTGGCTCCAGGCGGCCTTCGTCTTTCTGCTGGTGGGCTACGGCACGAAAATGGGGCTCGCTCCCCTGCACAACTGGTTGCCGGACGCCCACAGTCAGGCCCCGTCCCTCGTGTCCGGCCTGCTGTCCGGGGCCCTGCTCAACTGCGCCCTTCTGGGCATCCTGCGCGGCCATCAGATCATGCTGGCGGCTGGGTTGGGCGACTTCAGCGGCGGCCTGCTGGTCTTTTTCGGCATCGTCTCCCTGTTCACGGCGGCCACCTTCATCGTGGGACAGGGGCACTACAAGCGTCTGCTGGCCTATTCCAGCGTGGAGCACATGGGCATCCTTGCCCTCGGCATCGGGCTGGGCGGCTCGGCGGTCTTCGGGGCCATGTTCCATGCGGTGGGACATTCGCTGACCAAGTGTATGCTCTTCCTGCTGGCCGGCAACATCCTGACCCGCTACCATACCCTGTCCAGCTACGACGTACGCGGCCTGCGCTGGACCATGCCCATGACCGGCGCGCTCTGGACGGCGGGCTTCCTGGCTATCGTGGGTTCGCCGCCGTTCGGCCTGTTCGTCAGTGAATTCCTCATCCTCAAGGGCATTCTCAGTCAGGGCCGCTGGCTGGTGGCCACCTGCTATCTGCTGGCGCTGGCCGTCATCTTTGTGGGCATGTCCATCCCGGTGCTGCGTATGGTGCAGGGCACACGCCCGCGCGACATGCAGCGCGCCGAACCGGAAAGCGCTTGCAGCGTCCTGCCGCCGCTCTGCCTGGGCGTGCTGGTGCTCTGCCTCGGCGTCTATACGCCCGTCTGGCTTGAAAACATCCTGCGCCGCGCGGCCGCGCTCATAGGAGGCTAGAACCATGGTCCTTGACTACGAGCAATCCGTTGCCCTGGCCGACGTGCCCGTCATGCCCGTGGAGGGCCTGCGGCGGGAAGTGCTGGAACAGGTCCGCGACGGCGGACGGCTGCTGGCCTTGTTCGGTCTGCCCGACGACGGAGGGACGGGCCTCTGCGCCATCGTCGCCCACAGCGGGGAACGCTCCCTGCGGGTGATGCGCACCGCTCCGCTGACGCGGTACGCCTCCCTGACGCCCGACTGTCCGCAGGCGCATCTTTTCGAGCGCGAACTCTGGGAACAGTGGGACATCCACCCGGAGGGGCATCCGTGGCTCAAGCCCGTGCGCTTCGTGCCGCACGGCTGCCTGACCGCCACGCCCGGCGAGCGGCCCGGCCCGGCCCAGCTCACCCATTACCGCGTGGACGGCGAGGAAGTGCACGAGGTGGCCGTGGGCCCGGTACATGCCGGGGTCATCGAGCCGGGGCATTTCCGTTTCCAGTGTTACGGCGAGAACGTCATGCACCTCGAGATCAGTCTCGGTTTCCAGCACCGGGACGTGGAGCGCCGCCTGCTGGGCGGTCCGCATCCCGCTCATGCGCGCCTCATGGAATGCGTGGCCGGCGATACCAGTATCGGACACGCCACGGCCTTTGCCACCCTGCTGGAACGGCTGGCGGGCGTCACCGTACCGGAGCGCGCCAACCGACTGCGGCGTCTGGGACTGGAGCTGGAACGGCTGGCCAACCATACCGGCGATCTGGGAGCCATCGCCGGGGATACAGGCTTTTTGCCCACCTCGGCCTGGAACGGACGCATACGCGGAGATTTCCTCAATCTGACGGCGGAGATCTGCGGCAATCGCTTCGGGCGCAACTGGGTCTGCCCCGGCGGCGTATCGGCGGATGTGGATGCCGACCTGTGCGCCCGCCTTTTCGATCGTCTGCGCCACTGCTGGCGGGACGTACGGGAAGCGGTGAAGGTCATGTTCGCGTCGGCCAGCGTCATGGACAGGCTGGAGGAGACCGGCGAGATCAGCGCCGATACAGCCCGCACGCTGGGTCTTGTGGGCGTGGCGGCACGAGCCTGCGGTCTGGCCCGCGACGCGCGTTTCGACGCGCCCCTTTCCTGCCTGCCGCTCTGCGAGACGCAGATCCGGGTGGAAAAGGGCGGTGACGTGCTTTCCCGCGCCCGCGTCCGCAGCCGGGAACTGGCCGATTCGGTGGATCTGGCCTGTACCGACATACAAGCGCTTTCCCATTCCGAGGGAGCCATTTGCCAGCCGTTGCCGGACCGCCTGCCCGCCGGGCGGCTGGCCGTGGCGCAGGTGGAAGGCTGGCGCGGGGAGATCTGCCATGTGGGGATCACCGATGCACAGGGGCGGCTGGCCTGCTACAAGATCTACGATCCTTCGTTCCACAATTGGGCCGGACTGGAAGCGGCCCTGCGCGGCCAGCAGATCTCGGACTTCCCCCTGTGCAACAAGAGTTTCAACCTCTCCTACTGCGGCCATGACCTGTAGGAGCTGTCAGGGGGAATGCAGGCTATTTTGGGGGGAAGGTGAACCCCTCGCTCCGCTGTCGATGCCTGTAAGGCTCCTGCGTCGCGCCGGGCATATTACCATAAATTTTACAACTAGTTTACTAAAATAAGAAAAGTCATCCGTACAAACTCCCCTTGCCCTTGAGACGGGCTTGCCTCGCTCCCTGTGCCTTTTCTTGATAAAAGCGCGCTGGGGAAGGGATGGGGCTTGGGGGGAAGGGGAATACGGCTCCGCCGCTTTTGTACAACCTTTTTCAACCCTCACGTTCTTCAAGGCGGTACGCCAATGCTGCATATCATCAAAGAACGCCTGCACCAGAAATACCGCACGCTGGACTACCCCCGCGTGCAGCCGGGATTGCCCGCCCGCTATCCGGGACGCCCGGAGATCCTTGCCGTGTCCTGCGGCGACTGTCACGCCTGCGCGGACGCCTGCCCCACCGGGGCCATCCGCCTGCTCTCGCCGGATGCCCCCGGCCCCGGCGGCGCGGACAGCGGCCCGGCGCTGGACATGGGACGCTGCCTTTTCTGCGGGGCCTGCGCACGGGCCTGCCCGCAGGGAGGCATCCGCTTTACCGGCGACCATCATCTGGCGACCTTTTGCCGGGAGGATCTTATCCTGACCCGCGTGCCCCGTCCGCTGACGCCGCCACGCCGCTCCGGCCGTCTCTTTGCCCGCTCGCTCAAGCTGCGTCAGGTCAGCGCCGGGGGCTGCAATGCCTGTGAGGCGGACATCAACGTGCTGGGCACTCTCGTGTATGACCTCGGCAAGTTCGGCATCGACATGGTGGCCTCGCCCCGCCACGCCGACGGGCTTGCCGTGACCGGGCCGGTCAGCCGCAACATGCGGGAAGGGTTGCTGGCGACCTTCGGCGCGACGCCGCAACCGAGACTGGTGGTGGCCGTGGGCAGTTGCGCCATCTCCGGCGGTCTGTTCCGGGACAATGAGGAATGCGGCAACGGTCTGGAAGAGCTGCTGCCGGTGGATGTCTTCGTGCCGGGCTGTCCGCCCCACCCGTGGAGCATCCTGGACGGCCTTTTGCGGGCCAGGACGGATACGGCCAGCTGGACGGCCTGAACTCCCCGGATGTCGGGAGACTGACACCGCTAAAAGACACGGCGAAATCCGCCCCGAGCTTCCGTCGATCACGGCGTCAGACAAACGTCGGACGAGTCCGACGAAAAACGGCAGGCGCTTTTCGCCGTTGAAAACGGCATGATGCGAGCCGGCGGGCCCAGACCCAGCGGGAATACCACGTTTTTCCCGCGAAACGTCAGGCCGTATGGCTTGGATGGCGCAGCGCTTCTAGAGCGGATTCGCATTGAAATCGTGTCCTATTTCCATGCTGGCGCTGCCCTCACACTACGGAAAAAGCGAGGTTTTTCCGTGTGTTCGGTTACGGGTAGTCGCTCTCGCGACTACCAGAGCAATCCACATTTTCAATGTGGAATTGCTCTAACAGAAAATGCTCTCCTGGATACGAAAAAAGGCTGTGGAGGAAACCTCCGCAGCCTTTTTCTCAGCGAAACCTGTCAGGGCATTCTGAAAAAGCCGTTCTCCCCACGTCTCTATCCGACTCCATCCCGCCGTCATGCGGCATCCTCTCCCTTACGGGGAAAACCTGCCGCCAAGGATGGCTTCGGCAAGGAACGCCCTGCTTAGACGAGGTAATCGCCTCGGTTGAACTTGATCTTTTCCGTGGTGGTCAAGATCTCCAGCTCGTTGAGCAGGGAATCGAAACCGGGATTCTGGCCGCGCAGACTCGACGTGTCCTTACGCAGGTTGGAGACCGTCGTGTCTATGCCCTCGAGCAGGGCATAGGCATCACGCAGGGACGACTCGGCACGGGAGGAACCGAGCGCCTGAGTGTAGGAATCCCAGAGATCCAGCGCGCCGGAAGCCTGGGAAAAAGCTTCCTCGAAAACGGCTTCATCCGGCGTCGACGCGGAAGTTTCTTCCGTGTCGCCCAGCAGCATCCGGCTGATGAGACCGGCACGATTGGCTCCCGGCATGGGGGGCATGGCCGCCGTGCCGGCAGTTTCGCTCATGCCCAGTTCCTGAGCCAAAGCCGCTTCAAATGCGCCATTGTCGCCGCCGGTGCGGCGGATCGCCGCCTGCTCCTGCTGCTGCAGCAACGCTTCGACTGATGTGTTGTTAACCTTCATGGTCGCCTCCAGGGTTGGCGTTCGCCCAAGTTTTCTGCAATAAGCGTTCCAGAGGGAAAAGCGGCGTTTTTTTCCCAGTGCCGGACCGGCAGACGGCAGGACTTGTCTAACGCCGGAAAAGACTCTACTATAAAACCACAAGAAGATGAAGCCGTCACGGCCGGTTCCGGCACGGCCGGGACAGCTCTCCCACGAAAGAGCCGGAATGGGCACTGGAGCATATCATGAAGGAAATCAAGAAGATTCTCTGCGCTGTCGACCTTTCCGACCACAGCAGGTCCGTGGCCGAATACGCCACCATGCTTGCCAAGGGCCTTGGCGCCAGCATCATCGTCGTGTACACGGCCCCCTCGCTGAGCCAGTATGTGGGTTTCCATGTGCCGCCGAATACTATCGAGAACTTCGTGGGCGAGATTGTTTCCGGGGCCGAAAAGTCCATGGAAGCCTTCGTGGCGGAAAATTTCGTGGGTGTGGAAGCCAAGGGCCATGTGCTCATCGGTTATGCCGCTGAAGAGATCCTGAGCCGCGCCGAAGAGGAAAAGGTGGACCTCATCGTCATGGGCACCCACGGCCGCAAGGGCATCGACCGCATCCTGTTCGGCTCCGTGGCCGAAAAGGTGGTCAAGAACGCCTCCATGCCGGTGCTGACCATCCGCCCGACCGACGAAGAAGAATAGTTCTTGCCTTCATGGGCGCGACCTCACGGTCGCGCCCTTTTTTTGTCCGCTTTTTCCGGCTGCATGGGAGCCAAGATGTATACATCCCCCGTTCGAGAGGCCATTCTGGGCCTGAAGGCCTACGTCCCCGGCAAATCCATTGCCGAAATCAAGGAAAAATACGGTCTGACGCAAGTCATCAAGATGGCCAGCAACGAGAACCCGCTGGGGACCTCCCCGCTGGTCTGCGAGGCCGTGCAGCGTGCCGCCGCGTCGAGCTTCCGCTACCCGCAGGGCGGCAACCCGCGCCTGACGGCCGCTCTCGGTCGCTGGCACAAGGTTGCGCCGGAGCGCATCGTGGTCGGGAACGGTTCGGATGAGATCATCGACCTGCTGCTGCGTGTGCTGCTCGTGCCGGGCAAGCATTCGCTGGCCTGCTTCTCGCCGTGTTTCTCCATCTATCCCATACAGGGGCACATCTGCGGGGTCGAGGTGCGCCGTCAGCCGCTGCGCGAGGATTTCAGCTTCGATTTCGAGGCCCTGCTCTCCCTTGTGGACGACAGCACCCGCCTCGTATTCGTGACCACGCCGGACAATCCCTCCGGCTACTGTCCCCCGCGCGCGGAGGTGGAGCATCTGGCCGCCGAACTGGCCCGGCGCGCCCCGGACTGCCTGCTGGTGGTGGACGAGGCGTACATGGACTTCGTGGAGGACGGCGAGGCGGACGAACGCCAGTCCTCCCTGCTGGCCGGGGGCTGCCTGCCGGACAACGTCGCCATCCTGCGCACCTTCTCCAAGAGCTGGGGACTGGCCGGGCTGCGGCTGGGCTATGCCGTCCTGCCCGAAGCGCTGGCCCAGTACTGCTGGCGGGCCAGGCTGCCGTTCTCCGTCAATCTGCTGGCCGAAGAGGCCGGTCTGGCCGCCCTTGAGGACATGGCCTTTCGGGAGGCCACCCTGCGCACGGTACGGGAAGGACGGCAGTACCTCAGCCGTGAGCTTGCCGCTGCAGGCTGCACCGTCTGGCCCAGCGCGGCCAATTTCGTCATGTTCCGCCTGCCGGAAGGAGCGGAAGCCTCGGCCTGCGTGGACGCGCTGCTGCGCGGCGGCCTGATCATCCGCCCGCTCAACAGCTATGACCTGCCGCAACATCTGCGCGTCAGCGTCGGCACGCCCGAAGAGAATGCCCGCTTCATCTCTCTGCTGCGCGACTTTTTGGGAGAGAGCCGATGACCTCCGCTCCGCTGCCCGTGGTGACGCTGGACGGCCCGGCGGGCGTCGGCAAGACGACGCTGGCCCGCCGCATGGCCGAGAGCCTCGGTATCGCCTATCTGGATACCGGGGCCATGTTCCGCTGCCTGGCCCTGCGGCTGGGGGACGGAGCCGACGCGTGGGAAGAGGATCGCCTGCAAACCGCCTGCGCCGCTCACGTCTTTTCGCTGGAAGGCAACGGCTCCGCCACGCGCATCTGCTGCAACGGCGTGCCGGTGCGCGGCGAGATCCGCACCGAGGAGGTCGGTATGCTGGCCGCCCGGCTGGGACAGGTGCCGCTGGTGCGCGCCTACCTGCGCGACGCGCAGCGCCGCCTGGCCGGACAACGGCCGCTGGTGGTGGAAGGGCGCGACATGGGGACGGTGGTCTTTCCCACGGCCCGCTTCAAGTTCTTTCTGGACGCCAGCCCCGAAGTCCGGGCCCTGCGCCGCCTGCGTGATCTGGAAGCGCGCGGACAGTCGGCGGATCTGGCCGAGCTGACGGAGCAGATCCGCAAGCGGGACGCCATGGACAGGAACCGCCCCATTGCCCCGCTGCGAGCCGCGCCGGATGCCGTGGTGGTGGACACCTCCACGCTGGACATCGAAGGCGTGCTGGGGGCCTTGCTGCACGTCGTGAGCGTGCACGGCGGCGCCGCCCTGCTGCACGCCGACGGCGATGGGCAGTAACGCCGTCCGCAAGGTATCGCGTCCGGCCTTCCGTTTGGAACGCTTGGCGTTACAATCCGCACGGCCTGTCGTTTCGCGGGAAAAGCGCGTTTTTTTCCGCTTGTTTTTTGCTGGGCGGCGCTGTGCCGCCGCCTCGACTTTTGCCGTTTTCACAGGCAAAATGTTTTAGAGCAATCCACATTGAAAATGTGGATTGCTCTGGTAGTCGCGGGAGCGACTACCCGCAACCGAACACACGGAAAAACCACGCTTTTTCCGTAGTGTGAGTGAAGCGCCAGCATTGAAATTGGACACGATTTCAATGCGACTCCGCTCTAGCGTCCGACCAGAGGGGGCCCCGGCCATGCCGGGGCCCCCTTTTTCGTGCCAGAAGATCTCGCATGGCAGACCGGGCGAAGCTCTCCCGCCACTGGGCAGAAGGTGCCGGTCCGTCTGGAGCCGGGGCTGTCCCCGTCGTGAGATCCTTCCTCTTTTTTGAAAAAATTCAGCAGGTTCCTATCGGAAAATTTTGCCTCGCGGAAAAAAATGCCCAACAAGAACCCCTCCCAAAACCGCCAAGTGTCAAAAAAATGGACGGCATTTTTTTCCCAAAAAATGACTGTGTTTTTCAGTCCCCCCGGAATAGCGGGATAATTTTCTTTTGGCACGAGACATGCATTTAAAGGGCGTTCGTAGCGAATCAGACGCAATCAGCCTTTTCAGGACGAGGAGCACATGGAAAATCAGCTTGATTACGAGATCAACAAAGAACTGGGCGAATGCTACCTGTTCATGGGAAACTATGACGAAGCGGAGAAATACTACCGCAAGGCGCTGACCGAAAATCCGCAGATTTCCGCTCCTTTCATGGGTCTGGCGACCATCGCCGTGCAGCGCGGCGAACTGGACAACGCGCTGGTGCTCTACAAAAAGGCGGCTTCCGTCGAGCCGGACAGCAAAGCCTACTGCGGCATGGGCCTCGTGCTCATGGAGCAGGGCAAGGCGCAGGAAGCCTTTGACGCCTTCGCCAAATCGCTGGACATGGCCAAGGACGGCATCGTGGCCCTCAACGGCATGGTGCGCACGGCCTATGCCGCCGGTTGCGTGGAAAAGGCTGTCCCCTATCTCCAGGCGGCCATCGAAGCCGATATGCAGGCTGAAGCCATGCGCGTCACGCTGGCCGGCTGCTTCATCTCCCTCGATCGCAAGGATGAAGCGCGCGAGCTCCTGCAGAAAGTGCTGACCGACAACCCCGAAAACGAGAGCGCCCGCTCCCTTCTCGAGACACTGAGCGCCTAGCATCCTCGTGATGCCGAGCGCCGTACATACTCCCCTCCCCACACGATTTCCCGGCCTTTGGATTGGCTGAAGGCCGGGAAATCTCTTTTTTTTTCGGCAGACGGCCCTGCCGCCCCGCGGCTGTCGCCGCCTCCTGCCCAAATCCGCGCTGCGTAGAGAGCGCCCAGACGGCACGGCCGCAGCGCGCAAAGGATCTCCCATGCCCCGCAAAGCCTTTGCCCTGGGGAACCGCTGGCTCATTTTCTATCTTGCCTTTCTCAGCGCCTTTGCTCCCCTTTCCACAGACATGTACCTCCCGGCCCTGCCCAGCATGGCGGCCTCGCTCCATACGACGGACGCTCTGTCCAGCCTGAGCATCAGCTGCTTCCTCCTGCTCTTCGCCCTTTCCATGCTGTTCTGGGGGCCATACAGCGACAAGGCCGGACGGCGGCGCGTGCTGCTGCTCGGGGCCGCGCTCTATGTCGTCTCCAGCGTGGCCATCGCCCTGTCGTCCTCCATCGAGAGCCTGTTGTTCTGGCGGGGCGTACAGGCTGTGGGCAGCGGCGGCATCAGCGCCATGTCCCTGGCCATCGTCAAGGACGTGCTGCGCGGGCCGGTCATGGCGCGGGTCATCACCTGGATACAGACCATCACCATCCTGGCTCCCATGCTGGCGCCGGTCATCGGCGGCCTGTTGCTGACCTTCACCTCCTGGCGCGGCATATTCGTCTGCCTGACGGCCTGCGGCCTGCTGGCCGGGGGCGGCGCGCTGCTGCTGCGGGAAACGCTCCTCGTGCGGACGGAGGGCGGTCTGGGTCGGATGATGGGACGTATCGGCTATGTGCTGCGCCAACGCGGTTTCCGCAGCCTGCTGCTGATCTTTTCCGCCGTCTGTATGCCCTTCATGGCCTTTCTGGCGGTCTCCTCCTACATCTATCAGGGGCTCTTCGGCCTGTCGCCCCAGACCTACAGCCTCTTTTTCGCCATCAATGCCGGCATGAGCCTGCTGGGCCCCCTGTGCTATGGGCGCTGGTTCGCGGACTGGCCCCTGCGCCGTCTCTTCACCGTCTTTCTGGGCCTCATTGTCCTCTCCGGCCTGGGCCTGCTGTGCATGGGCCGCTGGCATCCCGTCATCTTCGCGCTCTGGTGCGCGCCCATCAGCTTCTGCTCCAGCGCCACCCGGCCGCCCTCCACCGTGCTCATGCTCAACCAGCTTTCCACGGATACCGGCACCATGACGGCGCTCATCAACAGCGGCGGCCTGCTCTTCGGCAGCGCCTCCATGTTCCTCTGCGGCCTGTCCTTCTGGCCGGACAGCGTGGCGGCCATGGGCGGCATGGCCTGTCTGGCCGGGCTGGGCACGCTGCTCGGCTGGCTCTGGGTGGACAGCCGCGGCCTTTACCGCAAACATGCCTGATGTCGGATCAGAAAAACATGTGCCGTCCGAAAAAACATTTTTCGGACGGCACACGATGGAGCTTTCTCAGTTGGGAGCGCTTCACGCCTCAAACCTTGCGGTCTGACGTTACGCGGGAAGCGTGGTTTTCCCGCTCGATCTGGGCCGGGCGGCGCTGTGACGCCGCCTCGCCTTTTGCTTTTCAACGGCAAAAGGCTCTAAATATCCACAGGCGCGGGCTTATCCTGCGCGGCCGGCTTCTGCGTCTTGCCGGAAGGAGCGGCGGCCTTGCCCAGCGCATACTTGCGGGCCGTATCCTCCAGAACGGCCTGCCCCACCACCTGCCAGTTCTCGCCCTGCTTGCGCAGCGCCAGCCAGGAGGTCATGCCCGTGGGCGTGGTGACGGAAGCCACGGCGGCCGTCTCGTCGATCTTCACCATCTTCGCCTTCTTGAGCGATTCCGGCACCCACGGACAGTCCGGCGTCTCGGCCTGCCGACAGTCGGCCATAAGTTCGCCCGTGCTGACGCCCCGGTTGAAATGCTGGCGCAGATCGTTCTCCACATCCACGATGCTGTTGAGCATCTTGTCCACTCCGCCGATGCCGAGACGGCGTCCCAGAGAGTCCAGCATGTTGAGTCCCCGGCTTTCCTGCGTCATGTTGCTGATCTCATTGGCGGAAAAGCTTTTCAGATCCACATTGGCCATGAAGGCGGCGCTGTCGTTGGCGCTCAGGGCATCCGCCAGCGCGCCGAGCGTCTTTTCCGGACCGGAGGTCATGCAGGCAGCCAGCACCAGGGCGCTCAGCGCCGGGACCAGGACCCTGGCGCGACGATGAAAGAAGGACATAAGGCACTCCTTGGGTATGCTCCCCTCGTCATGAGGGGAGACGGCTTGTGTGCAGGCTAGCACAGGCCGCAGGGATTGCAAGGCCCGGCAGGGCGCCCGTCCCCGACGGTCCCGGCGGCGGGCGGGGACGGGCGGGGCTTTTTTTCCCCGCCGCTCTCTGCTACAAGGGGGACATGCCGACAGTCCGCCTGTCGCGGACATGGGACGGCACTCAACGGAGGCACAATGAAAGTCATCATCATGTGCGGCGGCAAGGGAACGCGCCTGCGCGAAGAAACGGCCATCAAACCCAAACCCATGGTGGAGATCGGCGGACGCCCGGTGCTCTGGCACATCATGTCCATTTATGCCCGCTTCGGCTACAAGGACTTCATCCTGCCGCTCGGCTACAAGGGCGAAGTCATCAAGCAGTATTTCCATGATTACAATATCCGCAACACGGATTTTACCGTGGACCTCAAGAACGGCGACATCACGGCCCATCCCACGGAGATCGTGGACTGGCGCGTGACCCTCTGCGACACCGGGCAGGAGACCCTCAAGGGCGGACGCCTCAAACGCGTGGCCCGGCATATCGACGGCGACCGTTTCATGGTGACCTACGGGGACGGCGTGGCGGATATCGACCTTGACAAGCTCGTGGAATTCCACAAGCAGTCCGGCACCATCGGCACCTTCACCGGCGTGCGTATGCCTTCCCGTTTCGGCACGGTCCGTACGGACGAGAACGGCAAGATCCTCTCCTGGGAAGAAAAGCCCGTCCTCGACGAATACATCAACTGCGGCTTCTTCGTCTTCAAGCGGGAGTTCCTCGACTACCTCAGCGAGGACGAATCCTGCGACCTGGAAAAGGAGCCTCTGCAACGGCTGGCGGCCGAAGGGCAGCTCTCCATGTATCCGCACCCCGGACAGTGGCAGTGCATGGATACCTTGCGGGATTCCCTCAAGCTCAATGAACTCTGGGATTCGGGCAAGGCGTTCTGGATCTGACGCCGCAGGCGGCCCTGCCGTCCTGTCCCTTCCCCGGACATCTACCGGCCTGCCGTGTGCCACCGCGTGCGGCAGGCCGTCGCGTACGACGCAAAGGATCGACATGTTTGCCAATTGCTACAAGGGGCGCCGGGTCTTCATAACCGGCCACACCGGCTTCAAGGGTTCCTGGCTTGCCGCCTGGCTGATCAGTCTCGGCGCGGAAGTGGCGGGCTTTGCCGATGGCGTGCCCACCACCCCCTCCCACTTTGAAGCCGCCCGCCTTGCCGAACACATGCGGGACTATCGCGGCGACATCCGCGATAGGGACGCCGTCAGCCGCGCCCTGCAAGAATTCCGGCCGGAGGTGGTCTTCCATCTGGCGGCTCAGCCGCTGGTGCGCCTCTCCTACGACAAACCGGCGCTGACCTTTGAAGCCAACATGATGGGCACGCTCAACGTGCTGGAAGGTCTGCGGCAATGTCCGTCCGTGGCCGCCGCGGTCTTCATCACCTCGGACAAATGCTACCGCAATGACGAATGGGTCTGGGGCTATCGCGAGACCGACCACCTCGGCGGCTACGATCCCTATTCCGCCTCCAAGGGCTGCGCGGAGATCATCGCCCATTCCTACTTCCAGAGCTTTTTCGGCAGCGAAGGCCCGGCCTGCGCCACCACACGGGCGGGCAACGTCATCGGCGGCGGGGACTGGGCGCTGGACCGCATCGTGCCGGACTGCGCCCGCGCCTGGGCGGACGGACGGGCGGTGCGCATCCGCAGCCCCTGGGCCACGCGCCCGTGGCAGCTCGTGCTGGAACCGCTTTCCGGTTATCTGTGGCTGGGGGCCCATCTGCTGGGCCTGCGCGAAGGCCCCTTTGCCGTACGCGGTCAGGCCTACAACTTCGGCCCCGCCGCGGATGTCAACAATACCGTGGCCGAAGTGGTGGCGGCCCTCGCGACCCACTGGCCCGGCTTCGTGAGCGAGACCGATCCGCAGGCGCAGGCGGGCGTCAAGGAATGCACCCTGCTCAAGCTCTGCTGCGACAAGGCCCTCGCTCATCTGGGCTGGAAAGCCACCCTTGATTTTGAGGAGACCATCCGCTTCACCGCTGAATGGTACCATCGCTTCTATCGCGGCGAGGGCGGCAAGCAGGCCGGGGCCTCCCTGCTCGACTTCAGCCTCGGACAGATCGCGGCCTATTGCAATGCCGCCGAGCAGCGGCAGCAACTCTGGGCAAGGTAGGTCGGCCATGCCTCCGGTCATCACGCTTTCCACCTCCGCACCGGCCGACGATACCCCGCGCGGCATCGGCATCGACGGCGCCTGGCTGCTGCCGCTGCGCATCATCGATACGCCGGGCGGCGCTGTGCTGCACATGCTCAAGGCGGCTGCGCCCCTGCGCCCCGGCTGTCCCTGCCCGGATGCTCCGGCAGCCGACGAGCGTCTGCATCTGGGAGAAGTCTACTTCTCCGAAGTGCTCCCCGGCCACATCAAGGGATGGAAACGCCACAGCCGCCAGACCCAGCACTTTGCCGTACCCAGTGGACGCATGGCCCTGACGCTCTATGACGACCGGGCCCAGTCGCCCACGCAGGGCGTGCTTTGCCGTCTGGAGCTGGGGCGCCCCGATGCCTATGCCCTGCTGCGCATACCTCCGGGCGTCTGGTACGCCTTTGCCGCCGTGGGGGATGCGCCCGCCCTGCTCTGCAACGGAGCGGACATGCCGCACGACCCTGCCGAAAGCGAGACCGCGCCGCTGGACTCGCCGCACATCCCTTATACCTGGAAATGAAGCCGCCTGCGGCCCTTCCTCAGCCGCAGACTGAGCACTGACGCGGATAAAGCAGAGGGCGGCACAGAGCCGCCCCAAAATGAGCGGAATGACCGCATTTTTTCCGCGAAACACCAGGCCGGATAGTTTGGACCGCAAAGCGTTTCAAACTGAAAATGCTCAAAAAGAACGCCCGTACCGCTGAGGGACGGGCGTTCAACTATATTTGTGCGGAGAGCAGGCGACGCGGTGGCCCGTCAACGCGGTCGTATGGTCTTCTCCGTGGCCGTGACGCCGTTCCCCGCCAGCTTATGGTCATTGCGTACCAGCAAGTAGCGAGCATTCTCCCAGATGACGGGGCCTACTTCCGCTTCCAGGCGCGCACGGTCCTGCGGGCGTTCGCTCAGGAGATAGTCCGGATCCGTGGACAGGGCCACGTCGATATAGGCCGTCGGTGAGGTTTTGAGCGCGGCCTCGATGCGTTCCCACTGATGCAGCGGAGCGATGCCCTTGGCATAATACAACAGGCAGGCATCCTTCCAGCCGTATGTCAGGGGGCGCAACGCATTATAGCGGATGGCCTGATCCTCACCCGGGAAGAAAAGGCTCTCGCCGGGCCGGGTATGCTCGCTGACGGCCTTTACCATCTCCGCCCGCCGCAGCAATGGGCCGTACGCCGCCTCATAGCGCTCCGCATCGAGCCGGTTCCAGTACCAGGCAAGGGCGCTGCGCGCCAGATCCTGCTGGCCGCCGCAGAAAAAGCCGATCACCAGCCCGAGGCAGCACAGACACGCGGCCGTCCGCTGCCAGAAAGGACGTCCCGCCTGCATGGCCACCCGTCGCCACAGGATGTTGGCCCCCAGAAAGATGAGGCACATGGCAAAAAACGGCAGGAAGCGGTGGACCCGCACGAGGTCGAACTCCAGATGCATACGGCCCAGCGCCCGGGAGAGCTCCTGATCCAGCACGAACAGGAGGATCACCACATAGACGCCCGCTACCCAGAGCCAGATATGCTTGCCGAAAAGCTTCTCGCGCGGCGTGCCGTGGCGAAAGATCAGCCATGTGGCCCCCAGCGCCAGAGGGATGACCGGCAACAGGGTGTACTGACGCAGGAACTTGCCCATGCCGTAAAGATATTCGGCATATTCGATGTCAAAACGCGTCCTCAGGATATGATCCATGAACGCCACATCTTCCGGGCCGAGCCTGACGCCCGAGGCGTGCGTGTAGGTCAGGGCATAGGGCGTCATGACGGCAAGGAAGCAGCCGCCCGTGGCCAGCAGACGCGCCAGATGGCGCCAGAGGGGACAGCCCTGCGGACGACTGGCGGCAAAGCCCAGCCACAGGCCCGCCGCCACCGGTAACGCGCTGATGGAATGCACATAGACGAGCCCGCCCAGCGCGGCCATGAAGAGCGGCCACCAGCGCGGCTTGTCCAGGATGGGGAAATAGACGCAAAGGAGCAGAGCATACAGGGCATTGAACAGGCTGCGCGGCGTATAATCGACGTAGCCCGCGCCCCAGTAGGTCCCCCAGGGCGTCCAGTAACACAGGCCCATGAGTATGGTGAAGATGAGCGCCTTCCAGCGTTCCCGGAAAAAGAGGATGCCCAGGAGATAGAAGGCGATGTAATGCAGGAATACGCTCAGGCCGGTCACCTGCAGATAGGCGATGCCGTAATTGCCGTCATCCGACGCCAGCCAGTCCACGAGCTGCACCAGCGGCGTCACATGGGTGAGGTACTGGCTTTCCACGCCGTAGACGAAGTCATGCGCGAATTTTTCGGGATGGCCGTAGGCAGCGGCGATGGAAGCGTACATGGCCGAATCGGTGGAGAGCCATACGCCGTCGATGGAAGCGCCCATCCTGCCGTAATGCAGCAGCACGGCAAAGAGCAGGATCCCCAGCGCCACCGCGAGATCACATCGTGTCGTCTTGTTCATATATCCTCCGCCGCTCTCGCCGGCCGGGCCGTTTCCGTCCAGAAGCCCCGGCTGCTGTTGAGCAGGAGCGCCGCCAGCGCGGCGGGGAGGAAGTGCAGAGCATGTGTATACAACGCGATCCCCAGCGCGGCGCTTTGCTCCACGCCGAACCAGGAAAGACTGAGCACCATGGCCCCTTCAAAGACCCCCAGGCCGCCCGGCGAGGAAGGGATGGCCATGCCCAGACACGTCACGGCAAAGACCGTGAGCATCTGTGCACCGTCGAGGGGCAGCCCCGCCACCAGACGGAGCGATATGACGAAGCTGGCGAAATAACAGCTCCAGATGCACAGGGAAAGCAGGAAACCGCCCACCAGGCGGGGAAGCGAGATGCCGTCTATGAGCTGATCATGCAGACGGGCGCAGAGCGTGGCCATGCGGCCCGGAAAGAAACGGGCATACGCGGCATGGAACCATGCCGACCAGCAGCGAAGGCAGAAAAAGAGACAGCCGCCGCCCAGCACGAGCAGCAGCGGCAGGAGCAGACGCTGTCCTGTGCCCAGCAGCGTATAGGCCAGCAAGGCCACGCAAAGCAGGGACAGGACATCGAGCAGCCGCTCCCAGAGCACGATGGAGCTGATGTCGAGCAGGGGCCTGCCGGTCTTTCGGGCAAGGAAAAAGACCTTCATGGCGTCCCCGGCCTTGGCGGGCAGGATGTTGTTATAGCCCACGCACAGCAGCACGGCCTTGAGACTCAGGCCGTACGGGACGCTCCCCGGCAGCAGGTTGTGCAGGCGCAGCCCCATGCAGGCATAGTCCAGCGCCACCGCACACAGGGAAAGCCCCACGGCCCAGAGCGCATAGCCGCGCAGCGCGGCCCAGAGCAGCGGCAGGTCCACCCCCGCCAGAGCATAGATCAGGGCTGCCAGACTGACGGATGTCTGCAGAAGGAAAAATAGTCCGCGACGGGAAAGGAGCGTCGTCAGGATCTTTGGTCTACTCATGGCGTCTCGCGTCATCCGGCCTCGCTGATGCATCTCCTGGAACGGCCCGCGAGCGCACGAGAGCTTTCACGGATACAGCCGCTCGCCGCGGCTGCGGCAGCCGCACGTCCCCGCGGGGAGCCTTCCGTCAGCGCTGTGCCCGGCGCAGCACGCTTTCCGTGCTGGGGGTATGCCGTACTTCGAGCAGCACCTGATAGGCGAACAGCCCCGGCAATACTTTGGCCAGCAGACGGTTCACGGCCATGAGCCCCCGGGAAAGCAGGTTATTGCCCAAGGCGCGCGGATAAGGAGCCGCCATGATCCGCTTGCGGACGACCCTGTATCCGGCATAGCGCATGAGCCGGGCCAGCGAAGCGATGGTAAAGAGGCGCTTGTGCGACAGCGCGAGGATGCCGCGCCGTCCGTAATTGAACTGGCCGAACAGCAGCATGAGGCGCGTGATGAAAAATCCCACGTTGGCGCTGCCCGCGATGAGGATGGCCCCCGGGTTGTCCGTCAGACGCTCCCGCAATCTGGCCAGGAAGTCTTCCGCCGAATCGCGCTGTTCCAGCACGTCCAGCGCCACCACATAATCCAGCTTTTCCCACGGCGCATCGGGCAGTTCCCTGTCCAGATCCACGGTAGCCGGACAACTGATGACCGTGCAGCCCTTTTCCTGACGCAGATGTGCCGACAACTCCATGTCCGAACAGCCCAGATCGAGCACGAGACTGCCGGGCCGGATGCTGTCGGCCACGGCTTTCCCGGTGGACGGGAAGGAAAAGGTGCTCACCTTGCGGGCCACTTCCGTTTGCGGGAAGAAAAATTTGGGATCGTAGAACAGGCCCATGCGGATGAGACGCCCCTTGAGACTGGTCAGCATGACATCCCAGGCGTAGCGCAGGCCGTTCACATGGCAGACTTCGTCCCCGTAATGCGTCGGGATGGGCAGCTCCACGATATTGCCGCCGGAAAAGACCACCTGCATGATGATCTCCGTATCGAAATCAAAATCATTGGTGTCCAGTTCCAGCGGCAGGGCCGCCAACATGCTCACACGGTAGACGCGATACCCCGTATGGAACTCCGAGAGCCGTGTGCCGAGCAGTCGGTTCTGCAAGGTCGTCAGCACCATGTTGCCCACAAACTTGTAATAGGGCATCCCCCCCTTGAGGGCATCCCGCTTGTGCAGCATACGCGACCCGAATACCGCGTCCACCTGCGCTTCCTTGCGGGTGAAGGGTTCCAGCAGCTGCGGCAGACATTCCGGCGCGTACTGCCCGTCGCCGTGCACCATGGCCACCACGTCAAAGCCCTGCTCCGCCGCGTAGCGGTAGCCGACCTTCTGATTGCCGCCGTATCCCTGATTCACCGGATTGCGCAGGGCCTCCCCCGGACACCAGAACGTCTCCAGACGTTCCCTGGCGCGCTGCCAGGTGGCGTCGCGGCCGCAGTCGTCGATGACCAGCACCCGCACATCATAGGTATGCTCCAGCTCGCGCGGGATACGATCAAGCACGCTGGCGATCGTTTTTTCCGCATTGTAGGCCAGGATGAAAATAAGGACTCGGAGACGCTCTTGCATATCGATATTCGGGGCTGACCTTGCCAAGGCCAGCGTGTTGACTGCTTTACCCAATGCTCTGTTCCATTGGACGCTTCGTATGGATATCTCCCGGAGCGTCATGCGATCTCTTCAGGCCCCGGGAAAACTATTCAGGCCTGTGCCGGAAAGCCCTGGAAGCAGCTGTATGTCTGATGCCAAAATCCTTCTGCCGTACGACCACGAGCTTCTCCTTCGGCAACTACCCGAAAGGCTCGCTCCGCCCCAAAACAGCCGTATTCCCGGCCATGCGAGTGCGACGCCAGCTCCACGGGATATGCTCACCCTTGCCAACTGCATGATATTTAACTAAACTGCACGGACATCAGCTATCATAACGCATTTTTTCCGGACAGAACAGCCCCGACACTCATCAGGGATACGCGCATGTCCTACGTCCAGCCCCTTCCTCGCGCATCACGCCGTCATCCGTCATCGTGCCGTCGGTCCGGCTTTACGGGTACGCCATCCAGAGGAAACTGCCGCGAAAAGACATTGCGGGCAGTCTGCACGCTTTTCTGATCCCGCTTCGTAACATATTGTTGCAGCGTGGCGACAAAACAAATTTTTTAGCAACTTTCTGCCAGCAAGACAAGTCGTCCCCCTGCTCCGCCCGTGAAAGGTCGTGGGGGGGACTCAAGCACGCCGGGACAGCACAGCCAGCCGGGCAGCCCGCACCGAACCGTAGCGCAGCCGCCACCAACGCCGCCGCAAACGCAGACGCAGTCTGTCCAGACAGAGGTAGACCACCGGCGTGGTGTAGAGCGTCAGCACCTGACTGACCATCAGCCCGCCCACGATGGTGATGCCCAGCGGCTGGCGGATCTCCGCCCCGTCGCCCTGCCCCAGCGCCAGGGGCACGGCCCCCAGGGCCGCGGCCATGGTCGTCATCATGATGGGGCGGAAGCGCAGACGGCAGGCCTCGTAAATGGCTTCCTGCGGCGGCAGCTTGCGGGTACGGGCGGCATCCAGCGCAAAGTCGATCATCATGATGGCGTTTTTCTTGACGATGCCGCACAACAGCAGCACGCCGATGAGCGCGATGACGCTGAATTCCATGCCCACGGCCATGAGCGCCAGCAAGGCTCCTCCGCCTGCCGACGGCAACGTGGAGAGGATGGTGATGGGGTGGATGAGACTTTCATACAGCACGCCCAGCACGATGTAGAGCGCCACCAGCGCCGCGAAGATCAACACGATCTGGTTGCGGATGGTCTCGTTGAAGAGCTTGGCCGTGCCCTGGAAACTACCCACGATGGTCGAGGGCATACCGATGCTGACCCGCACGCGGTCGATGGCCTCTTGCGCCTGCGAGAGCGACGCGCCCTCGGCCAGGTTGAAGGAGAGGGTCACGGCCGCGAACTGTCCCTGATGCGCCACCGAGAGCGGCGCGAAGCCCGGCCCCACCTCGGCCACGCTCAGGAGCGGCACGAGCCCGCCGCTGCCCGGCAGGTAGACCTTTTGCAAGGCGTCCTGCCCTTCCAGCCAGTCGGGCAGGAATTCCAGCACGACGCGATACTGATTCTTGTCCTGATAGATGGTAGACACCTGCCGCTGGCCGAAAGCGTTGTTCAGAGCGCTGTCCACGTCGTCCATGGTCAAGCCCAGACGCGCCAGCGCGTCGCGGTCCACGCTGAGCAGGGTCTGCAGGCCGCGCTCCTCGATGTCGCTGTCCACATCCTTGAGGATGGGGATGGTCGCGAAGGCATCCCGCAGCTTCCTTCCCCAGATGCGCAGGGCATCCAGGTCGTCGGCCTGCAGGGTGTACTGATACTGGGCATTGGAGCTGCGGCCGCCCATGCGCAGGTCCTGCGCGGGCTGGAGAAAGATCTGCATCCCCGGCTCGGAAGACAATTTCCCCCGCAGGCGGCCGATGACCTGCATGGCGGAGATGCCGCGCTCTTCCAGCGGTTTCAGGGCGATGAACACGCCCCCGCCCCCGCGCGAGCCGGACATATGCCCGGAGACCTGCTCCACGGCCGGGTCTTCCTGGATGATCCGCATGAGGCGCGGCATCTTTTCCTGCAGGCTTTGGAAGGACGCGCTCTGGTCGGCCCTCATGCCGCCCATGATCACGCCCGTGTCCTGCGTGGGGAAGAAGCCCTTGGGCACCACCATGTACAGCCAGACATTGCCCGCCATGACCAGCAGGAGCGACAACATGGTCAGGCGCGGATGCCGCAGCACCACGGCCAGACTGCGCTCGTAGCCGCGCTGCATACCGCCCAGCAGCCCACCCCACCACGCCCCAAGACGCGCGAACAGACGGACGACGATGCCGCGCCGCGGCCCTCCCTGCCGTGGAGCCTCCTCATCGTAGGGCCGCAGGTAACGAGCGCACATCATGGGCGTGGTGGTCAGGGAGACCACCATGGAAACCAGCACCGCCGTGGCCAGCACCACGGAGAACTCCCGGAACAGCCGCCCCACGATGCCGCCCATGAAGAGGATGGGGATGAAGACCGCCACCAGAGAGAGCGAGATGGAGATGACCGTGAAGCCCACTTCCCGCGCGCCGCGCAGGGCGGCCCGGAGCGGCGTCTCCCCCAGCTCCATGCGGCGGACGATGTTCTCCAGCACCACGATGGCGTCGTCCACCACAAAGCCCGTGGCCACGGTGAGCGCCATGAGCGAAAGATTGTCCAGCGTGTAGCCGCACAGGTACATGACCCCGAAGGTGCCGATGAGCGACACCGGGGCCGCCACCGCCGGGATGGCCGTGGCCCGCCCGTTGCGCAGGAAGAGGAAGACCACCAGCACCACCAGCGCCACGGAGAGGAGCAGGCTCTTCTCCACTTCGGCCAGTGAGGCGCGGATGGTGATGGAGCGGTCCATGCGCACGGTCAGATCAGCGCTTTCCGGCAGCCAGGCCCGCAACTGCGGCAGCATGGACTTCACCCTGTCCACGGTCTCGATGATATTGGCCCCGGTGGCCCGGAACACCATGAGCAGGATAGCCTGCCTGCCGTTGGACAGCGCCATGTTGCGCACGTCCTGTGAACTCATCTCCACCGTGGCCACGTCGCCAAGGCGGATGACGGCGTCCCCCTTGCGGGCCACGATGAGCCGCCGGTAGTCGGCCACGTCGGAGAGCTGGTCCGCCGCGTCCACCAGCCAGAACGTCTGGTCGCTCTCCACCATGCCCTTGGGCAGGTAGGCATTGGCCCCGCTGATGGCCCGCCGCACGTCCTCGCTGCTGACGCCCGCCCGGCTCAGGGCATCGGGGATGAGGCGCACGCGCACCGCGGGCAGCGCGCCGCCGCCCAGCGTCACCTCGCCCACACCGGGTATCTGGGCGATCTTCTGGGCCAGCACCGTGGAGGCCGCATCATAGAGCTGGGAACTGGTCAGCACCTCCGAAGTCACGGAAAGGATCATGATGGGCGCACCCGACGGATTGACCTTGCGGTAGGTGGGATTGGACGGCATGGTCGGCAGGGTCGAGCGCGCGGCATTGATGGCCGCCTGCACGTCACGGGCCGCGCCGTTGATGTCGCGATCAAGGTCGAACTGCAGGATGACGCTGGTGGAGCCGAGGCTGCTGCTGGAGGTCATCTCCGTGACCCCGGCGATGCGGCCCAGCGCGCGTTCCAGCGGCGTGGCCACGGTGGCGGCCATGGTCTCCGGGCTGGCGCCGGGCATGGAGGCCCGAACCACCACCACGGGCAGGTCCACCTCCGGCAGCGGGGCCACAGGCAGCAGACGAAAAGCGATGATCCCCGCCAGCGCGATGGCCAGCGTCAGCAGCGTGGTGGCCACCGGCCGCCGGATGAAGGGCGCGGAAAAATTGACCGGCAGGAACTCCGGCCCGAAGCGATGCCGCCGGGCCGCGCCTTCGTTGTCGAAGTCCTGCGGGGTCATGCCCGTCCCTCCGCGTCCGCCTCCTCCGCGAGCATGGCGGAGCGGCGACGCCTGAAGCTGATGGCCAGCCGGTCGAACCAGAGATAGATGACCGGCGTGGTGAAGAGGGTCAGCACCTGACTGAAGATGAGACCGCCCACCATGGTGACCCCCAGAGGCCGCCGCAACTCCGCGCCCATGCCCCAGCCGATCATGAGCGGCAGCGCGCCCAGCAGGGCCGCCATGGTGGTCATGAGGATGGGCCGCAGACGCAGCAGGCAGGCCTGCCGGATGGCCTCTTCAGGACTCTTGCCCTCGTTGCGCTCGGCGTCGAGGGCGAAGTCGATCATCATGATGGCGTTCTTCTTGACGATGCCGATGAGCAGGATGATGCCGATGATGCCCACCACGCCGAGCTCCATGCCGCCCAGCATGAGCGCCAGCAGCGCCCCCACCCCGGCCGACGGCAGCGTGGACAGGATGGTGACCGGATGCACATAGCTCTCGTAAAGCACGCCCAGCACGATGTACATGGTGATGATGGCCGCCAGCACCAGCCAGACCTGATTGGTGGTGGAGGACTGGAAGGCCTGCGCCGCCCCCTGGAAATGGCAACGCAGAGAGGCAGGCAGGCCCAGCTCCCGCTCGGCGGCCAGCACGGCGTCCACCGCCGCGCTCAGAGACGAGCCTTCGGCCACGTTGAACGAGATGGTGGCCACGGGGAACTGTCCCTGCCGGGCGATGGAAAGGCGGGCGGCGCGCTCCTCCATCCTGACCAGAGCGCTCAATGGCACGGGCTGTCCGTCCGAGCTCTTCACATAGATATTCTCCAGCGCCCCCGGCCCGTTCCGGAAACGGGGGGCCGTCTCCAGCACCACCTTGTACTGATTGGTCTGGGTGAAGATGGTCGATATGAGCCGCTGCCCCAGCGCATCGTACAGCGCATTGTCGATGTCGCTCATGGTGAGCCCGTAGCGGCCCGCGCTGTCTCTGTCGATGTCCAGCCAGAGCACGCGCCCGTAGCCCTGCAGATCGCTGGTCACATGGTCGAGTTCCGGCAGTCCGGCCAGCGCGTCCATGATCTTCGGCGTCCACTCCTGGAGCTGGTCGCGGTCCAGCGCCTCCACCGTGAACTGATACTGGGTACGGGACACCCTGTCCTCGATGGTCAGGTCCTGCACGGGCTGCATGTAGAGTTTCAGGCCCGGCTGGGCGTCGGCCCGCGCCATGATGCGCCGGGCGATCTCCGGCGCGCGGGCGTCGCGGTCGGCCAGCGGTTTGAGGTTCACCGTCAGCCGGGACGTCCCCAGACTGGGATTGACCCCGTCCACTCCCACCAGAAAGACCACGCTGTCCACGGCCGGATCAGCCAGGATGAGGTCGGAAAGCTCCTTCTGGCGACGGGTCATGGCGGAAAAGGACGAATCCTGCGGCGCTTCGGCTATCCCCTGGATGACGCCCGTATCCTGCGTGGGGAAGAAGCCCTTGGGCACCACGATATAGAGGAAGACCGTCAGCACCAGCGTGCCCAGCGCCACCAGCAGGGTCAGGCCCTGATGCGCCAGCACCCAGTCCAGCTTGCGGGCATACCAGCGCAGCAGCCCGGCGAAGAAGCCGCCCTCCGTCTGCCGCTTCTCATGCCGCATGGCCTGAGGATGGAGCATGGTGGCGCAAAGCATGGGCGTGAGGCTCAGGGAGATGCCCGCGGAGATGAGGATGGTCACGGCCAGCGTGACCGCGAATTCCCGGAACAGCCGCCCGGCCACGTCGCCCATGAAGAGCAGCGGGATGAGCACCGCCACCAGCGAGAGCGTCAGGGAGATGATGGTGAAACCGATCTGCCCCGCGCCGCGCAGGGCGGCCGGGACGGGCTTCATGCCCATTTCCAGATAACGGGAGATGTTCTCGATGACCACGATGGCGTCGTCCACCACGAAGCCTGTGGCGATGACCAGCGCCATGAGGGTCAGGTTGTTGAGCGAATAGCCCGCCAGATACATGACCCCCAGCGACCCCACCAGCGAGAGCGGCACGGCCAGCGCCGGGATGATCGTGGCCGAGGCGTTGCGCAGGAAGAGCCAGATCACCCAGATGACCAGCGCGATGGAGAGCAGCAGTTCCAGCTGCACGTCATGCACCGTGGCGCGGATGGTGGTGGTGCGGTCGGTCACCACGCGCACCTCCACATTGCCGGGCAGGGTCTTCTGCAATTCCGGCAGCAGGCCGATCACGCTGTCCGCCACCTTGATGACGTTGGCTCCCGGCTGCCGCTGCACCGACAGCACGATGGCCTGCCGGAAGGCCTGCCCGTCGCCCGCGGCATAGGCCGAGAGCCGGGCGTTCTCCGCGCCCTCCACCACGTCGGCCACGTCCTTGAGGCGCAGGGGAGCGCCGTCCTTGTAGCCGATGATGGTCTGGGCGTATTCCGCGGCCGAGGTCAGCTGATCGTTGGCGTCGATGGTGCTGGCGCGCTCCGGCCCGTCAAAGCTGCCCTTGGCGCCGTTGACGTTGGCCGAACTGATGGCCGAACGGATGTCGGCCAGGGTCAGCCCCGCCGACGCCAGCGCCTTGGGATTGACCTGCACCCGGACCGCGGGGCGCTCGCCGCCGGAGAGCGTCACCAGCCCCACGCCGGAGACCTGGGAGATCTTTTGCGCCAGCCGGGTATCCACCAGATCTTCCAGCCGGGTCATGGGCATGGCGTCGCTCATGACCGCCAGAGTGATGATGGCCGGGTCCGCCGGATTGACCTTGTTGTAGACCGGCGGATTGGGCAGATCCGAGGGCAGGAGGTTGTCCGCCGAGTTGATGGCCGCCTGCACCTCCTGCTCCGCCACGTCCAGCGGCACGGAAAGGTCGAATTGCAGGGTGATGACCGACGAGCCCGCCGAGGACAGGGAGGTCATCTGCACAAGGCCCGACATGCTGCCGAACTGCCGTTCCAGCGGCGCGGTGACCACGGCCGAGGTCACTTCCGGCGATGCCCCGGGATAGAAGGTCTGCACCTGGATGGTGGGATAGTCGATCTGCGGCAGGGCCGAAATGGGCAGATAGCTGTAGGCCAGCAGGCCCGACAGCAGGAGCGCCGCCATGAGCAGCGAGGTGGCTATGGGCCGGAGGATGAATATACGGGAAAGATTCATGGCTGATCACGGGGTTCGGGTCAGCGCCGTCCCGTCCGGCGGGAGACGGTGCGCCCTTGCCGCGCGCCGCCCGGAACGGCGGACGCGGCCAGCGGCGGACGGGGACGGCGGAAAGGCGCAGGGAGGCGGGCCGGAACCAGGCGCTATTGCAAGGGTTCGGCGCGGGGGGTATCCATGCGGGCGGCCACATTGACGGTGATGCCGTCACGCAAGCGGTCCAGACCGTCCACCACGACCACCTCGCCGGGCTCAAGCCCCTTGTCGATGACCGCGAGCTGGTTGGTGCTCACGCCCGGCGTCACGTCGCGCACATGGGCCACATTGTCCGCATCCACCACATAGACATAGGAGCCGCGACTGCCCAGCTGCACGGCCGCGGCGGGCACGGTGACGGCATCCTTGAGCAGCTTGACCATGACCCGGGCATTGACGAACTGCTGCGCATACAGCAGGCCGCCGTCATTGGGGAAAAGGGCCTTGAGCTTCACCGTGCCGGTGGTGGAGTCGATCTGATTGTCCATGGAGAGCAGCTCGCCCACGGCGATGAGCCCCTTCTGTTCCCGGTCCCAGGCCTGCACGAGCGGCCGCCCGGCCTCTCCCTTGCGCGCCGCGCGCAGGGCCTCACGCACCAGCGGCACGCGGTTCTCCGGCAGGGTGAACAGCACATGACAGGGCCGCGTCTCGGTGATGCGGACGATGCCCTCACTGTCCGAGCTCTTGATCATGTTGCCCTCGTCCACCTTCTTCAGGCCGAGGATGCCGCCCACGGGCGCGGTGATGCGGCTGTAGGTCAGTTGCAGGGCCGCGGCTTCCACGGCGGCCTTGTCCGCCGCCACCACGCCCTCGTACTGCCGCACCAGCGCGCGCTGGGTCTCGTACTGCTGGGCCGAGACGTAATCGTTCTTCACCAGCTTGGCGTAACGCTCCAGGTCGCTGCGGGCATTGGCGAGCTGGGCCTGATCGCGCAGCAGGTTGCCCTTGGCCTGCGCCAACTCGGCCTCAAAGGGACGGGGATCGATCTCGGCCAGCAGGTCGCCCGCGGCCACGCGACGTCCTTCCGCAAAATGCAGCTTGACGAGCTGGCCGTCCACCCGGCTGGTGACCAGCACGTCGCTGGACGGCTCCACCGTGCCGAGACCGTTGAGGAAATAGGGCATGTCCTGCGCCAGCGCCGTGGCCACGCGCACGGGCGGCGCATCGGCGGCCATGCGGGGGCCGCCCGGCCCGGAGGCAAAGAAGAAACGGTAGACCGCCAGCAGGACGGCACAAATGAGGACAAGGCGGATCAGTCTGCCCCGTGCGGGAAGTTTCATATGGCGTGCTCCGGCTGCTCACTGGGAAAGCGCACCGTAAAGACGGCTTCCCTGTCAGCGACGTTTTCCTGTCGGATAATCCAGCCCATCTGCTCGCAGGCGCGCAATGCCAGCGACAGACCCAGCCCGCTCCCCACGGGTGTCGGCGCACCGATGGGATGCGGTGCGCGGACGCCTCTCGCGAAGACGTCCAGATGTTCCGGGATATGGCCCTTGTTGCGGATGCGGAAAAGGCCATCCTCCACACTCACCAGAACCTTTCCATCTTCGGCGTATTTTCGTGCGTTGTCCAGCAAATTCTTGAAGATGATGCGCGCAAGCCCTTCATCCCCCACCGTCATGACCGACGCGGCGCCTTCCTGCCGGATGTTCTCGTCCCCGCCGCACAGCTCGCGCACCAGCGCCGCCACATCGAGGCTTTCGGGCACGATGTCTTCCGGACGGCGGGCCAGCAGCAGCAGGCTGCGCACCATGTCGCTCATATCCAGCACCGTGCGCTGCAGGCGTTGCAGCACCGGCATCAGCGCCTCGCCCCCCTCCAGCGCGGCAAGGCGCAGCTCCAGCACCTCCAGCCCACCCTGCAGGACGGTGAGCGGCGTACGCAGCTCATGGCTCACGTCGCCGGTGAAGAAGCTTTCCCGCTGCATGTAGCGCACAAGGTCCCGCTCGCGGGCGGCGATGGCGCGGGCCAGCACGCCCACCTCGTCATTGAGGGCCTCCTGCGGCAGGACGGGCAGGCTGCCGGGCTGCTCGCCGCGTTCCACGGCATGTGTAAGCTCGGTCAGCGAACCGGAAAGGCGTCGGGAGAGCACGATGCCCAGCAAGGAGGCCGCCACAAGGCCCACTCCCACGCACAGCAGGAAGATGCGGATGGTCTCGGCCCGCAGGGAACGGAAGGCCCCCGTGCTGCCGCTGAGGGAGTAGCGCAGCCCATCCCGCGTGGCCAGCAGGACGAAACTCGCCCCGTTGTCCAGCAGGTGCAGGCCGTCCGACAACGCCTGCCAGGCCGACGGCACCTGCTTGCCCACCAGGAAATCGAGGTCCATGCCCTCGGCAAGATCCGATCCCCAGTAGAGCACGCGCCGCCCGTGATCCTCGGCGTAAAAGGCACGCTCCTCGGCGTCCATGAGCAGGCGCATGACCGGACGGGCATTGACTTCCAGCAGATGGCGGCCCAGTCGCTCATACGCGACGAGTCCCGCTCCGATCATCACGCCGCCCATGCCCACGGTCAGCAGGATGAAGGCCAGCAGCAGCCGCCGCCGTATGCCGAACCGCCGAGAGGACGGCGGCGTCATGCGTCCTCTCCGCCGCCCAGCCGGTAGCCCACATGGGAGACCGTCTGGAGCAGGGGCACGTCAAAGGGTTTGTCCAGCGCCTGCCGGAGCTCGTGGATATGGGTACGCAGGGCGCTGCCGCCGGGCGGGTCGTCCCCCCAGAGCATCTGCTCCAGCTCCTCACGCGCCACCAGCGCCGGGGCCGCCCGCATGAGCTCGCAGAGGATGCGGAAGCCTGTGGGGCTGATACGCAATTCCCGTCCCTGCCGGGTGACGCGATGCCCGGCCACGTCCACCACCACGTCGGCATGGCGCAGCTCGCCGCTGCTGCCGCCGCCCGTCCCCTGCTGGCCGCGCCCGCGCGCCCGGATGAGCGCCCGGATGCGGGCCTCCAGTTCCTTGAGCGCAAAGGGCTTGATCAGGTAGTCGTCCGCGCCGGACTCCAGTCCCAGCACCCGGTCAGGCACGGTATCCCGGGCCGTCAGCATGATGATGGGCGTCCGGTAGTCGTGTTTCTCCCGCAGGGTGCGGCACAGCGTGATGCCGTCCATGCCGGGCAGCATCACGTCCAGCACCAGACAGTCGAAACGCCCGGCGAGCGCCTGCTCGAGTCCGGCGCATCCGTTGCGGGCACAGTCCAGCTCATAGCCCAGCGGTTCAAAGAAGGCATAGAGCATGGCAAGGATATCTTCATTGTCTTCCACCAGAAGCAGTGCAGGCATACGGGCCTCCCGCGGCATGATCGCTGCCGCCTCCCCACGGCGGGAAGGCGGCAGCGGCACAGCCGGTCATGTCGGGAACAGTAGTTTACCGGAACGTCCCGCCTCGCCCGCGCGGCGGCAAGACGACCTCCGGCGCTCGGGGACGAGGGATCACGGCGCGGTCGTGGCTTCCGCCCCGCTCGGGGACGGAGGCGTATCGTCCAGGATGGCCAATCCTTCCACTTCCACTTCGTTGGGACGCTTGGAACTCCACTCCACCTGTCCCACGATGCGGATACGGGTCTGCGGCGTCACCGTCAGATGCCCGAAGGTCTCATCCTCTATCTCCACCACCACGCTGCCGCTGTCGTCCCGAAAGACGTAGCGGTCCTTGCGCTGGGGCAATTTTTCCACGATATGGCCTTCGAGCACGCACGGCACGTCGTCATAGGCGTTGGCCACATCGGCAGCCCGGGTCACCACGCCGGCGGCCGAGCCCACGCCCGGCCCCTCGAACCCCGCGGCCATGACGGATGTCGCCCCGCCGAGGCAGAGAAAAAGCAGCAAGATGGCGATTCGCATGGGGGCTCCTGTAAAAAGCTGAAAGATCTCCGTTTCATGTCGAGGGCGGATCGCCTGCCTCCCGCGGGACGCCCCGTCCCTGCGGGAAGCCGCCGGCCGTCACATGCCGGACAGCCGGCGGCGAGAGTACGGCAGGCCGGGCCTGCCGCCGTCAGGAGGTCACTTGAGGATTTCCAGCACCTTCACGTCCACCTTGGCCGGTTCCATCATGCCGTCCTTGTCCATCTTGCCGGACAGGCGCACCTTGGTGTCCGGGGTGACCGTGCGTCCGGCAAAGACGCCGAAGTCGATATCCACGATGATCTCGCCGGTGGCGTCCTTGAAAAGATATTTGTCGTCGCTGCCCGCATAGCGCTGCACGATGTTCCCGGTCAGGATGACCGGCGCGTCATCCCAGCATTTGAGCGCCTTGGCCACGGTATCGGCCTGGATGCCCGCCGTCGGCCCCTGGAAACCGCCGCCCTGACCGGCCCCCGGCCCCTGGAAGCCCGGCTGGGCAAACACGGGAGCGGCCAGAGCCAGCACCAGCAGGGAAGAAAGCAGAATCTTCATGACAAAACTCCTTTTTGATTCCCGTTCCTGAGACGGTTACTTTATGACTTCCAAAAACTTGACGTCGATCTTGGTGGCCTCGAACATCTCCTTGTCCACCTCTCCGGCGATGCGCACGGTATTGGCGGGCGTCACGGTCTTGCCCCAGAACAGCTCATGGTCGATGTCCACGATGATCTGACCGGTCGCGTCGCGGAACATGTATTTGTCGTCACTGCCGGCCAGCCGTTCCACGATATTGCCGGTGAGCAGCACGGGCGATTCGTCCCAGGCCTTGAGCGCCTTGGCCACGGTATCGTTGTCCGTCCCGCCGGTGGGCCCCTGGAAGCCGCCGTAGGAGGCTGCCGGGCCCTGATAGCCCCCCGCATCCGCCGGACCGGGGACGCCGTCCGGCGCGGCAAGGGCGGGAACGCTCAGCGACATCGCCAGCAGGAGAAGGGAGAAGATCTTCATACAGGCCACCTCTTTCATTTTTTTGGCATATTACTTCAAAATTTCCAGGAACTTGACGTCGATCTTGGTGGGATCGAACATATCCTTGTCCACATCGCCGGAAATGCGCACGGTGTTGGCGGGCGTCACGGTCTTGCCCCAGAACAGCTCATGGTCGATGTCCACGACGATCTGACCGGTGCTGTCCCGAAAAACGTACTTGTCGTCGCTGCCGGCCATGCGCTGCACGATATTGCCGGTGAGCACCACCGGGGCATCGTCCCAGGCCTTGAGCGCCTTGGCCACCGTGGTGACCCCTACCGAAGAGGTCGGCCCCTGGAAGCCGCCATAACCGCTGGTCGGCCCATCGTACGCGGCAAGGGCGGGAGAGGAAAGACCAAGGACGAGAGCAAGAGCGGGAAGGAAACGACGCATGATAAGCCTCCATGATGGGTTGCGGCAATATTGCCTTGTGTTCATGGAGGCAAGCTAGCGCAGCCGCCGTCAGCAAGGCGTCAGGACAAAAAAATTTTTTTGCGTCGCAAAAAGATAAAAATTTCCGGCCAGTGAGGGCATTTCCCGCTTGCCCCTCCCGCGCCCGGCTGATACAGTCCCCTGCATGAAAGAACTGGACCCCCATACCATACGTCCCTGCCTGGCTTGCGGCGGTGTCGATGTCCATCTGGAATCCATGCGTCCGCCGGGACGGCGGGACGACGTGTGGCGCGTCGTCTGCTCCTGCGGGCAGACCTCCCAGCAGTGGTCCGTCTCTCAGGGGGCGGCCATACGCGCCTGGAACCGCAATCTCGGCAGCGAGCACTGCGACGGCGGCACGGCAAGTCGGCGCTGACAGGACGGATATAGCCATTTTTTTGCGGGGCGCTTCCCTTCGGAAGCGCCCCAAATTCTTTCCAGCGCATCTCCAGCTTGAAACGCTTCGCGATCCCAACCATACGGCCTCTGGCGTTTCGCGGAAAGGCAGCGTTTTGCCGCCTGGATTGGGCCTGGGCCGCGCGGCGCTGTGCCGCCGCCTCGCGTCATGCCTTTTTCAATGGCTAAGCGCCCTCTCCCGCCTCTTTCGCCAGGAGCCGATCCGACAACATCCCCCCGACAGATACGGCGGGGATGCCCGCCTCCGCCGGGACGGCCGGTCCTTCCGGCTCGCCCGCAGACGGACCGCCTGACGGATCTCGACGGGCGACGCCGCCGAAGCCCGCCGGAGGGCATCCCGCACGGCGGCATCACGCGGGAGAGGAAGCGCTCTCCCGCTCAAACGACCGCCAAGCGACCACCTCAGGCCCGCCGGGGCAGGTTTTTCTGTCTACCGCGGGCAATGCCCATCTCCCCGTCCGGGATATCCTTGGTGATGACCGAACCCGCGCCGATGAGCGTATCCGCCCCCACGCGCACCGGCGCCACCAGCGCCGTATTGCTGCCGATGAAGGCGCGTTCCCCGATGCGGGTCTGGAACTTGTTTTTGCCGTCATAATTGCAGGTGATGGTCCCCGCGCCGATATTGCTGCCCGCGCCGATCTCCGCATCGCCCAGATAGGTCAGGTGGTTGGCCTTGGCCCCCCTGCCGAGCCGCGCCTTTTTCAACTCCACGAAGTTGCCCACATGCGACTCCGCCTCCAGCACGGCCCCGGGACGCAGCCGGGCATACGGCCCCACCTGCGTGTCCGGCCCCACTTCCGCCCGTTCCAGATGGCAGAAGGAACGGATCTCGGCCCCGGCCGCCACTTCGCTTTCCCGGATGACGCAATGCGAGGCGATGCTCGCGCCGCCGCGGATGACGGATCTGCCGTAGATCTCGCACGGACCGGTGATCTCCACGCCCGGCTCCACGCTGGCCAGCGGACTGATGCGCACGCTCTCCGGCGCATGGAGCATGACCCCGGCGGTCAGCAGTCCCGTATTGACGCGCCGCCGCAGGATCTCCTCGCAGTGGCTCAGTTCCAGCGGAGAGTTGATGCCCAGCAGGCTGGTGTCGCTGCCGCACTGTACGCCCATGACCGTCATGCCTTCGGCTACGGCCAGTCCCACCAGGTCGGTGATGTAATATTCTCCGCTCTTGTTGGCGTTGGTCAGGCGCGGCAGCAGCCGGGCGACCTGTTCCCGCCCCAGGGAATACATGCCCGCGTTGACCTCGCCGGTGGCCGCACCGAATGTCTCCAGACAATAATCCTTGGCCTCAACGATGGCCCGGACGCTGCCGTCGTCATTGCGCACGACCCGCCCGTACGCGCCGGGCTCGTCCAGCACGATGGTGGCAAAGGCCACATCCGCCCCGGCCGCGCCTTCCCAGAAGTGGCGCACCAGTTCGGCGGTGATCAGCGGCGTGTCCCCGTTGACCACCAGCAGACGCTCCACGCCCGCGGCCTCCAGCTGCGGCATGGCCGTCCGCAGAGCGTGCCCCGTGCCGAGCTGCTGCTCCTGCGCCACAAAACGCTCGTCGGGGAACGCCGCGCGCACCATGTCGCTGCCGTGTCCCACGACGATCCAGACATCGTCTCCGAAGACGGGACGCAGCGCCTCCCGCACATGACAGAGCATGGATTCCCCCAGCAGGGTCTGCAACACCTTGGGCTTGCGGGAATGCATACGGGTCCCCTTGCCTGCCGCCAAAATCAGGGCTGCCTCTTTCGGCATGGCCACTCTCCTTTTTTACCTGCGGTTTCGTTGCGGGGAAGATAGCCCCCGCCCGACGGCATGGCAAGTGCCGCCCGGCCCACGTCCACGACAAAACGGAGACGTTCCGGCGACGATTTCCCGTTTCCAGCCGGGCATCCCCGGCGGATGCCGGGGATGCCGCGCGCCGCCGCCCGTCCCGGCGGCGGCGCATCATGCCCGCGGCCTAGACCGTGCCCGACCCGTGGCACACGGGACAGGGCACATTATTGCCGCAGCGGGCGCAGCTGCCCGGCAGGATGGTCTTCTTGCCCTGGCAGCGGGGGCAGGTCTGCTCCCCGGCAGCGGTTTTCACGACGCCGGAACCAAGGCAGTCGGGACAGACGATGCGCAGCTGATGGTTCCAGCAGGCGCCGCACGTTACGCGACCGATACCGTCGCACTGAGGACAGGTACTCATAAGGGCCTCCTCGGCAGGTCCGTAGCCTGCCGGCAGATGGAGCATCCGGCCAGAGCCGCCCGCCGGATGCGGGATGCGGGGCGGTCACGCACAACACTAGGCCCTGCTTTTCACGGCGTCAACCACCGCTTGCCGAATATCCTGTCCCGCTGCCGCGTCCGCATACTGCCTCCCTCGTTTCGCCATATACATATATCGCCTGTTGACAGCTGATTATTTTGCGGACAAAATAAATAAAAAATTTCGATTGAAAACTTTTTGTTTATTCATGGAGACAAAAATGAGCGACAACTCCACCTGCGACACTATGCTTGCCCGGCTCATGAAGGCATTGTCCGCCGGCTCGGATGCCGAACTGGCCCGCGCGCTGGGCATCAGCCCCCAGTCGGTGAGCGGCGCACGCCGCCGGGGTGAAGTCCCCCCGGCCTGGGTGCAGCTCTGCGCGGAAAAGACGGGATGCAATGCGCACTGGCTGTTCTTCGGGCAGGGTCCCATGTTCCTCCCCCCGCATCTGAGCGGCGACGACGGCGAGGTGGCGACAAGACCGGAGGTGGACATGATCACCATCCCGCTGGTGGAGGCGCGTCTCTCCGCCGGGACCGGCAGCCTTGAGGTCGATGGCGGCACGGAAGGCGGACATGCCTTTCGCGGCGACTTCCTCCGCCGCAAGGGCAATCCCCGCCGCATGGTGCTCATGCGCGTCTCCGGCGACAGCATGGTCCCGGAGATCTTCGATAACGACCTCGTCCTGCTGGATCAGGGCCAGACGGAGATCACGCCCGGCCGCCTGTACGCCGTCGGTTTCGAGGACGCCATCTACATCAAGCGCATCGATATGTTGCCCGGCAAGATCATCCTCCGCAGCGTCAATCCGGCCTATGCGCCCGTGACGCTCGATCTGCGGGGAGACTGCGCGGAGCAGTTCCGCGTCATCGGTCGCGTGCTCTGGTCCGGACGGGAATACCGGTAGAGCGTTTTGTCATTGGAAAAGGGAGTCGCCATGCGGCGCATGGCGACTCCCCTTCTTCCTGTCCGGCAGGCTGGCGCGTCAGCGCAGCGCGGCCACGATGTCGGCAGGCGAAGCCGAAGCCGCGATGGCCCGACCATCAGCGATGAGGGCGGGCAGGCCGGAGAGATTGTAGAAGCGGGTGAGCTGGACGGCCTGATACATGTTCACGCTGCCGGCGTCATAGCAATAGCTCGTGACGTCCATCTCCTGACTGGCGGGAACGGGCGGGTTCAGCCGCTGCAGATAGGCATAGTGGATGGGGAAGTCCGTGGACTGCACCGTGGCGTCATATTCGTTGGTGAAGGGGATGGCCTTGCCGCGCGTCTTCTTCTGACCGGCCTTCACCTCGTTCCAGCGGTCGAGGGCGTAGGTCAGATAGGACATGGCCTGCCCCTTGCGCTCGTAAGAGATCCAGATGGCCAGACCCATGAGGTCCGTGCCGTAATTCTCGCGGCTGTTGGCAAAGACGACGATCTTGGTCCGCGCCGGATCGAGCGAACGCGAAGCCTCGACCACCCTGTCCCAGAGCGCCGCGCTGGCCGGATTGGCAAAATCCAGCAGCACCATGAGCTCGTGCGGGGCCTTCTTGTCCCCGAAGACCACGGGATAGATCTCCTCGCGCCAATGCGCGCGATAGGCGGCCTCCTTTTCGATACGCTGGGCGCTGCCGCCCATCTGGGGCAGCATGGCCTGTCCGGCGTCGCTCAGTTCGCGCGTATTGGGCAGTTTCTCCTGCATCCACGGATTGAACAGATTGGCGCCGCCGGCAGGCGCGGCGCCCGTGGCGGCCACCGCATCGCCAGGCGCGGCGACCTGCGTGGCCGGCGGCGTGTCGGCCGTGTCCGACGACCCCATGAAGCCGCAGCCCGCCAGCAGACCGCCCGAGAGCAGGACACTCAGCACAAGCCCCGTCCGCAAACAATGTCGCAACATGACAACCCTTCTCCTGTTTATAAAGTGCAACGCGCCACAGCCTGCGTCAGATGACGCAGCCAGATGGCGGCAAAACCGGGATACTCCGCCATGCCGTGCAGGATCGGGCAACAGTCGTGCCCGGCCCTTTCCAGCCGCGAACGCCAGGAATGTTCCTGCTCGCCCGCCATATCCTCAAGGGCATGTCTGCCGACCACCGAGAGCAGCGGCATGAGCCAGACCCGTCGGGACGTGAGACGGGGCAACAGCGTCTCCAGCTCCAGCGGACCGCTCATGGCCCCCACATGGATGTGCGCATCCAGCCCGCTCACGGCACGGGCAAGATCGCCATAACGCGACATGGCCGGATGCCGTGCGCCATGCCCCATGAGCACCACGTCCTCCTCCGGACGACGTTCCGGCGGCAGATGGGTCAGCACGGCGCGCGCCGCCTCCTCGATGTCCGCGGCGTCATTGAGCAGAGGAGCCCCCAGCTGTACGCGCAGAGCGGACGTGGCCGCCACTTCGTCCAGAACGGCCCGCACCTCGCCGTGCTCGTCACCGGGGATACTGTGGAGGGCTTGCACGGCCACCTGCCGGAAACCTTCGAATTGCAGCCGCCGCAACGCCTTGAGGACAGAGTCGCTTTTCTGCCGGGCCTGAGCCAGCCGTTCGCGCAGGAGCAGCGACGTATAGGCCCAGCGCACGGGCTTGTCGGGAAAGGCCGCCCGCACCTGCGCGTCAAAATCACGCAGCGCGCCCTGGGCCTGTTGTCCCGTCGCCCCGAAAGCCACCAGCAGGATAGCGCATTTCATTTTTCCAGTATAGGGCACTTGCCGCGGGGAAGCAAGGCGCGAGCATATGGAGTTGACCGCCGTAATGCGCGGGAGTAACATGAAAAGAGGAGGTTGTCATGGCCAAAGCGCTGGTTCTAGGAGGGGCCACCGGGTTGCTGGGGCAGACCCTTGTGCGGGTATTGTCCCATCGAGGATGGCAGGTGGAAACGCTGGGTCGCTGCGACGGTAATCTGCAGGACATGAATTTCCTGCAGCAGCGTCTGGAGCAGGCCGAAGCGGACGTGGTCTTCAATACCGTCGCCTGGACGCAGGTGGACGATGCGGAAGATCATCCCGAGGAGGCTCTGCTCATCAATCGTACGCTGCCCGATGCTCTGGCCCGGCTGTTGCGCAACATCGGTTCCGGCCTGCTGGTGCATTACGGCACGGACTTCGTGTTCGGCGGCAACAGCAGCAGGGCCCTTACTGAAGAGGATACGCCCTGCCCGGTCTCCGTCTACGGCAAGACCAAGCTGGCCGGAGAGCAGGCCGTGCGCAACGAGCTGCCGGATCGCTCCCTCGTGTTGCGGACGGCCTGGCTGTTCGGCCCGGGGCGGCGCAACTTCGTACAGACCATCCTCGACGCCTGCCGACGGCGCGACGTCATCAGCGTGGTGCACGACCAGCACGGTTCGCCCACCTACACGCTGGATCTCGCTCTCTGGAGCGCCCGCCTGGCCGAAGCCGGACAGACCGGGCTCTGGCACGCCGCCAACAGCGGCCGCGCCAGCTGGTGCGAACTGGCCTGCGAAGCCGTGTCCCTGACCGGCAGCCCCTGCCGGGTGGAACCCATCCCCAGTTCCGCCTGGCCGCAAAAGGCCCGCCGTCCCGCCTATTCCGTGCTCAACTGCGACAAGCTGGCGCAGTTTCTTGGGGAAACCCCGCGTCCGTGGCCGCAAGCCCTGCGAGACTATCTTTTCCGTGAAGGGGGCTCCCAATGCTGAACCTGATGAGGAGCGGCCGCCTGAGCCGCCGCATCCTGCCGTTGCTGCTGTTCGGCTGCCTGCTGACGGGCGGAACAGCCCAGGCCCGTCCGCAGAACCTGCAGGAACTGGCCAACATCAACAAAAAACTGACGGAAAGCGGCATCGAGTACGGGCAGATCCCTTCGCTCTACCGGCCCCGCTTCGACCGGATGCAGGATGCCGGCCTCAGCATGAACGCCGATGATGTGGTCTTTGTGGTCATGTTGCCCGACGGGCCGCGCATCTATCCGCAAAAATACCTTGTCTGGCATCAGGTCATCAATGAGGTGGTGGACGACCACGCCTACGCCATCACGTACAGCCCCATCACCGGCGGCTTTGCCGCCTATGACGCCTCCATGGGCGGGCTCAACCTCATCTTCGACGCCGAAGGTCGCCTGTACGACGGCAATTCCGTACTCATCGACCGCAATTCCGGCAGTCTCTGGCTCCAGGAGCTGGGCATGGCCTTTGACGGCAGCCTGCTCGGACGCGGTATGCCCCTCGTGCCCTGTTACTGGACGACCTGGGGACCGGCCAGGCGCACCTTCCCCGGCGCCAAGGTGCTCTCCCGCCCGCCGGGACGCCGCCCCTACGGCCGCGACCCCTACGGCGACTACCGCAAGGACGACACCTACTATACCAATGACGAGCTGGTCTATCCCGTCGAACGTGTGGATCGTCGCTTCCCCCGCAAGACGCCCATGTTCTGCCTTGAGCATCAGGGCTCGCTGATCGCGCTGGATATCAACTACGTCAAGGAAAAGGGCGCGGTGAACTTCTTCGTGGGGCCGTCGGCCCTGGTCGCCGTGCACGACAAGAAGCTGGACGTGGTCCGCGTCTTCAACCGTCAGGTCTGGGCGGAACCGTTCCTCTTCGTCTATTCCGGCAATCAGCTCATCGACATCTCCACCCGCAGCATCTGGGACCCCGCCACCGGCATCTGTCTGGCGGGCAACCTCAAGGGCGCGAACATGCCCCAGTATTACGGCAGCTACTCCATGTGGTTCGCCTGGGCCAGCATGAACCCGGAAACGCTCTTCATCCCCGGCCCCGGAGAAGTCCCCGAAGAGCTGCTCCAGATCACTCCGCTGGGGCCAAGCCCGGAAGCCGCGCAGGCCACCGCGCCGCTCCCCGGCCAGCCGGGCGGCGGACAGGCTGCCGTACCGGCTGGGACAGCGGCATCGCAGGCCGTCCCCGCCGGCGCCATGCCCCAAAGTCTGCCGCAGGGCAGACTGCCGAACGTGCCCTATCCCGGGCAGGCCATGCCGCAAGGCGCCGATCAGCCCCCCACGACAGGCCGACCGGCGATGCAGCCCGGTACGCTCCAGCAGGCGCCCGCCGCGGGCGGGACCATGCCCGGCTACGGCGTTGCCCCCGGAGGCTATGCCCAGCAGCCCGCGGGAGGCGCTCCGGCAGGCTACGCGCCGACGGCTCCCACGCCCGCCGGAGGCTTGCCCGCTCAGGCCGGCAGCAGCACCGGCGTCGGTCCTGTGACGCCGCCGGGAGCGGCGCTGGCCCCCCTCCCCATGCCTGCCGCGCCCACAGCCGCCACGACAGGACGAAACTGAATCCCCCAGGGCGATCATACGCCGTCTGCACCGCTTCCTGCGGGTCACGGGAGCCAAATGGCCGCCCGCGACTTGCAGGAAGCTTGTTTTATCCGTATACTTGAGAAAAATCCGTTCTCCCGTCCCGGGAGACTGTAAAGGGAGCTGCTCGCATGATTGCCATTATTCTGGGCGCGGGACGTGGCGCCAGTCTCAAGGAACTCACCGAGGACAAACCCACCAGTCTCATCGAGCTGGGCGGAAAGACGCTGGTCCGCTGGCAGTGCGAGGCGCTGGAAGCCGCCAAAGCACGCCGCATCTGCGTAGTGCGCGGCTATCGATCCGAGCAGCTCACGCCCGAAGCTGCCGGGCTGCCCCCCAACACCTTCGAGACCGTGGAGAACACGGACTGGCTGCACGGCAGTCTGCTGTCCGGCCTGCGTTGCGTGGCCCCGTGGATCGACATGGCGCTGGCCGAGGACGAGGACGGCATCATCGTCAGCCATGCTGACGCCCTGTATCCGGCCAACCATATCCTGGCGCTTGCCAACGCCGTGGAGCCTGTCGCCATCACCTACGACACCCGCTGGCAGACCTTGTGGATGCAGCGTTTCGGCGATCCGCTCATGAACGCCGAGACCTTCATCCATCAGGACGGCCGCCTGCTGGAAGTCGGCTTCCGGCCGGAGGACCCCGACGACATCCAGGGCCAGTACATGGGGCTTATCCGCTTTTCCCCCAAGGGCTGGAGCTACGCCAAAAAACACCTCGACCAGCTGGGCAGCGCCTGTGACCATACGGACATGACCTCCTTCATCCAGCGACTGGTGGACGACGACGTGCTGGTACAGGCCGTACCCGTGGTCGGGCACTGGGTGGAAGTGGACAGCCGCGAGGACTATTACATCTACAAGCGGGCCCTGGAACGCGACGGCTGGTCGCATGACTGGCGCGTCACCTCACCCAACGGTTAAGCCACGACGACACGAGATCCCGGTCTCTTTGGGGGGGAAGGGAATCCTTCCCTTCCATGGGACCGTCTGTAGTGTACCGGATGCTGACGGACACGGTCCTGCGATCGGTATTTCGATCACCCCGACGTGAGCGCTCAGCCCTTTCATCGCAGAGCGAGGAATAACGCTTTCGTCATCTCTCCCCCTGCCCTGCCCCTTCCTCAGCACGTCTTTGTCAGAAGGGACGGACGACGAATCGTCCAGGGCCATGACTGTGATCATTCGTAAAAGGTATATGAACAGGCACTGAGGCCGCCTCGTATCCGCCCGTTCGTTCCGACGCGCCGTATCCCGGCTGGCGGAAAAGCCGCGGTATGCAGACAGCCCTGACGGCGAAGATCGACACACGCCGTCAATGGTCGATTTTTTTGGCCCCGCGGCACGAAAGGAGCGCGGCGGGCAGCGAGCCTATCCGTATCGCTTTCGTGCGCCGGACGGCAGGAAGGAAAACACGCATGAGCCAATTGACGGAAGCCCAGGCCTGGATCGACAGCCATGCCTCCCAGCGGCCTGTCCTCTGTTTCTGCATCCACTGGGAGAACCGCATCCCCGATGAATACTTTCGGGAGATCTATCGACATGTGGAAAAGGATTTCGCCCTCTGCACCCTGACCACGCTGGAACCTGGAAGTTTTTCCATGCCCGGCCCCATCTTCCAGGTGCCGCGGCAGGAGCTGAAGGATCTGCGGGACGTCAGCATCTTCCTCTGTACCGATCAGTACGAGAACGACTTTCCGGACAGATCCTTCGTGGCGGCCTTCCCCCACTCCTTCCTCGGCTATGATACGCCGATGGCCTTTCCGGGCTGGCAGCGGCGGATGTACCATCAGGATGCCTACTTCACCACCACGCCGCAGACGCTCAGGGATGCCGCGCTGATCCGTCAGGAACTGGAAGGCAGTTGCAACCCCGCCCATGTCCGCCGCAAACGTCCGTTCTACACCTTCTTTCCCGTGGGTTGCCCGCGCATCGCCACCGTTCAGGCGCACCTGCGCGAAATGGCGTGCGAGCAGGATTCCATCCTCTATGCGCCTACCGGCTACTGGGCCAATCCCAACGATCCGCGCAACCGCATGATCTGCGATTTTGCCCCGTCCATGATCGATGCCCTGCTCCTGCATTTTCCCCAATACCGCATCTGCTTCCGCCCCTGCGTCACGTCGTGGGATCATCCTGACGTCAAGAAGCTCATTTCCCTTTTTGAAGGGCATCCCCGCTTTGCCGTCAGCCGCGATTTCGACCATCTGCCGGAATTCGCCCGCGCCGTCACGCTCATCACTGAATATTCCAATATCGGGGAAGTCTTTGCGCTGTCCGCCCTGCGCCCGGAGATCCGCCGTACACTCGAAGCCCCGCGAAAACGGCTGATCATCACTCCCACGGGCATCAATGTCAGCGTGTTCGATGACGTCTGCAAAGCTGTTTCCGTCGCTCTGGATACGCCAGCCGATCGCTGGGAGCAGCATATCCGCTCCTGTTATGGTCGGTATATTTTCGATCCCGCCCAGACCATGCCGCTGATCCGGCGGGCGCTGCTGTCCGTCGTTTACCGGCGGGACTTGCGGGAATCCGTCGCCGTCCGGCGGGTGGAAGAAGGAAAAACGGTTTGGAGCCGGGGCGACTTCATGCGGAGGATCCTGAGCCCGGAAAGGATCGAGTACAGATGCGCGCGCGATTTCTGGCAGACCTACCCTGACGAACCGGCGGCGCTGGCGGTCTACCTGCTGACCATGCACCACAACTTTCCCCCGTACAACATCCGCAACGATCTTTGCGGCGGCAAGCGCGATGTGACAGCGCTGGAACGGCTGCTCGGTTTTCCCATCCCCGAGGAGATGGCCTTTGGCGACCTGACCCCTGACTTGCTCAGGCCCCCGTTGCTGCGCTCGCTCCAGATGGCGCGCCAGCGGGGCGACACGCTGTTCATGCTCACGCTGGGGCCGCTCCTCGGAGAGCTCGACGCCATCATGGCCCAGCCGGCCGTCCCCTATCTAAAAAATTAGAGTATTTTGCCATTGGAAAAGGCACGTTGCGAGGCGGCGGCACAGCGCCGCCCGGCCCAAAGTGAGCGGAAAAACCGCGTTTTTTCCGTGAAACGCCAGGCCGTATGGTTTGGAACGCGAAGCGTTTCAAACGGAAAATGCTCTAGGGTCAGGACTCATTATTTCCATACGCTTCAAAAAAGAGTAGGTATGGAGACGGAGGTTACCATGTC